>JBBRCD010000064.1:0-23603 GCA_038205245.1 Burkholderiales bacterium | reverse complement strand
CCGGGTGCGCCAAGCGCGTCCGCGCGTTCCACCGCTATCCACATGCCGGACCAGAAGCGGGCCAGCTCGCGCCGATGGTGCTCCGGGTCGAAGTACCAGTGAGCCGGCAGTCCAGGCTCGACCTGGCGCAGCGGCTCGCGGTTGCCGCTGCCGGGCGATCTGCTGACCGACCTGCTGACTGACCTGCTGACCGACCTGCTGACCGACCTGCCGGCCGACCCGCTGGGCGACCTGCCGGGCAACCTGCTGGACGACTTCTTGGCGGCCCCACTTGCGGAGGATGAGGTGGGCTTGCTTCGCATCGTCACGAGTGTAAGCGAACCGGCCGGCGGGTCAGCGCCCGGGCACGGCTGCCTGGCCCGGGGCAGTCGGAAAGCGGTGTCCTGCCGGTACCGCTTTCCGCTATATTCCTTCCCATGACTACGCCACCTCCCCCCACCCCCGGCCGCTGCGGCTATCACGACATCGGTGGGCTCACCGCTGGCGAGATCGACCCGGCGGAAGAACCGATCGAGTTCTGGCACAAACAGAACGAAGCGATGCGTGGCCTGCTTGGCGACCCGCTGCGGCGGATGGTCACGGTGGACGAGATGCGCCGCGCGTTCGAGACCTTCGGCGAGGACAAGTACAACCGGCTGTCGTTCTACGAACGGCGGCTGGAGGCGATGGTCGACATCCTGACCGAGAAGGGTCTGATCGACCGCGATGCATTCATGAAGCGGGTCGATGCAGGGCTGGCGGCACGCGCAGCCGCCGACGCCGAGCCGCAGTCGACGACAGCGACGGCGGCGACATGAGCGACCACCGGTTCGCGCCTGGCGATCGGGTGCGGGTGCTCGACCTGCCCAAGCCCGGCCATGTGCGCACGCCGCACTACATCCGCCAGAAGCTGGGCCGGGTCACCGAGTACACCGGCAAGGTGCTCAACCCGGAAGATCTGGCCTACGGCCGCTCCAGCGGCCCGGCAGTGAACGGCTACCGGGTGGTGTTCGACCAGAGCCATGTCTGGCCGGACTATCAGGGCAGCCCGAACGACAAGCTGCATATCGAGGTCTACGAGCACTGGCTCGAGAAAGCGTGACCGCCATGCCGCATGATCATCCGCACGACCACGAACACGGCCACAAGCATGACGACGCTGACCCGCATGCGCCAGCGCCTGATTTTGGCGATGCCTCGTCGCGCTGGTACGAGGTCGCCTCGGATGTGATGCGCGACATGCTGATCGAGCAGAACGTGATCGCCGCGCGCGAGGTGCGCAAGCAGATCGAGCTGATGGAGAGCAAGACGATCCAGCTCGGCGGCAAACTGATTGCCCGCGCCTGGGTCGACCCGGAGTTCAGGAAGACCCTGCTCAAGGACGGCAAGGCGGCGGCCGCAGCACTTGGCATTCCGGTCACCGAGGCCTCGCTGACGGTGGTCGAGGACACGCCGCAGGTGCGCAATGTGATCGTGTGCACGCTCTGCTCCTGCTATCCGCGCTCACTGCTCGGCCAGCCCCCAGCCTGGTACCGCAACAAGGCTTATCGCTCGCGGGTGGTGCGCGAACCGCGCAAGGTGCTTGCCGAGTTCGGATCGGTGGTGCCGGAGAATGTCGAACTGCATGTGCATGACTCGAACGCCGACCTGCGATTCATCGTGCTGCCGATGCGTCCCGCGGGCACCGAGAAGATGAGCGAGGCGGAACTGGCCGCGCTGGTGACCCGGGACAGCCTGATCGGGGTGGCACCACCGCGGGCGGGTTGACTGTCCGCAAGCGTGACAAGGGGCAAGGCTCCTTTATCAGGACCGCAAGCGTGACCCGAGGCTCCTTTGCCGCTCACCTGCCGGGAACGGAAAAGGGGCCAGGCTCCTTTGCCGTTCGCCTTCGTCGAACTACTGCCGAGGGGAGGATCGGCAAAGGCGGCAAAGGAGCCTGGCCCCTTTTCCTGGCGCGTTGGACACCGGCAAAGGAGCCTGGCCCCTTTTTGCCAATGGCGCAGGACATGGCCCGCGCGCGGCAGGGACAATGGCAATGCGCTGCCGCGGTGCGTGCTCGCTGCCCATTGGTGCATCCGTGCGCGCTCTGGGCGAGGCATTCAGCCGCACTCGTCTGAACGCGGCACCAGTGCGCTGGCACAGGACTTGCACCTGGGCCTATGCATGATGTCCCTTCCGCTTTCAGCCATTACGACCATCGCCATCGCGGCGATGAGTACCGTTGCAGCGGCGCAGCCGGCCGACTACCCCTCGCGTCCGCTGCGCATGGTCATCCCGTTCCCCGCAGGCGGGGTCTCGGACATCATCGGCCGCGCGATCGCCGCCCGCGTCGGCGAATCGCTCCGGCAGACGGTCATCGTCGACAACCGGGTCGGTGCCGGGGGCACCATCGGTTCCGATGTGGTGGCCAAGGCCACGCCGGACGGCTACACCCTGCTGCTGGGCAGCCTGTCCACCCATGCGATTGCGCCTCATGTCTTCCGCAAGCTGCCGTATGACCCGATCGCGGATTTCGCCGCTGTGGGCACCGTGGTCATCGCACCGAACCTGATGGGTGCGAGTCCGAAGCTCGAGGCGAAGTCGGTGAAGGACGTGATTGCGCTGGCCAGAGCGAAGCCGGGCAGTCTGAGCTATGCGTCCTCGGGGATCGGCGCGGTGTTCCATCTGTCGGGCGAACTGTTCAACCTGCTGGCCGGGGTCGACACCGTCCATGTACCGTTCAAGGGGCTGGCCGCGGCCTATCCCGAGGTCGCCTCCGGCCAGATCGGGCTGGTCTTCGACAGCGCGATCTCGGCCATGCCACACATCAAGGCGGGGCGGGTCCGACCGCTGGCCATGCTCGGTGCGCGCCGCAGCGCGCTGCTGCCCGACGTGCCGACCATGGCCGAGGCGGGGCTGCCCGGCTATGACGTCACCTTCTGGCAGGCGCTTTTTGCCCCGGCGAAGACGCCGGGAGCGGCGATTGCCCGGATCAATGCCGAACTGAACCGGATCCTGTCGGTGAATGAAGTGCGCGAGGCGTTCGCCGTGCAGGGTGCCGAGGTGTATCCGGGCACGCCGGCCGCACTCGCCGACCTGCTCAAGGCCGATCTGGCGAAGATGGGCAAGCTCGTCCGGCAGGCCAAGGTGGAGCCGGAGTAACCCGGCAACAGACGACTCGCAACACCGGTTGCGCTGCGCATCCACAACACTGGAAAAGACATGATCAATCGATTGGCTTCACCCCTGCTGGCAGCTGGCATAGCGGCGGCCGGCGTGCCAACGGCGTGCGCTGCGTTCGCGCAGGACTTCCCCAACCGTCCGGTGCGGCTGGTGGTGCCGTTCGGCGCCGGCGGCGTATCGGACATCATCGGGCGCACGCTCGCCGGGCGCCTGCAGGAAGGTCTGGGCCAGCCGGTGATCGTCGACAATCGCGGCGGCGCGGGGGGCTCGATCGGCAGCGACATCGTGGCCAAGTCGCAACCGGACGGGCATACGCTGCTGCTCGGCAGCAACGGCACGCATGCGATCGTGCCCTATCTCTACAAGAAGCTGCCGTACGACCCGATCAAGGACTTCACCCCGATCGGCATGGTCGCAGTCACGCCGACCGTTCTCGCGGTGAGTCCGGAACTGCCGGTGAAGTCGGTGAAGGAACTGATCGCACTGGCCCGGGCCAAGCCGGGCACGCTGTCGTTCGGTTCGTCCGGCATCGGCAGCACCTCGCATCTGGCGGGCGAGATGCTCGCTTCGATCGGCGGCATCGCGCTGACCCATGTCCCGTACAAGAGCGCATCGGCCGCCTATCCCGACGTATTCTCCGGACGGGTGCCCGTGATCTTCGACAGCGTCGTGTCGATGACCCCGCACCTGAAGGCCGGCAAGCTGCGCGCGCTCGCGGTGACCACGCCGAAACGGGTCGCCACCCTGCCCGACCTGCCGACAATGGCCGAAGCCGGCGTTCCGGGCTACGCGATCACGCTCTGGATCGCGCTGTTCGGCCCGGCCGGGATGCCACCGGCGGTGACCGCGCGGCTGAACAAGGAACTGGTACGGGTGCTGGGCATGCCGGAGGTGCGCGAGCAGATGGCAGCGCAGGGCTCGGAAGTGATGCCCGGTACGCCTGGGGATCTGCTGGCCGCGGTGAAGACCGATCTTCAGCGGATGGGCGAGATCGTCAAGGCAGCAAAGATCGACGCGGAGTAGACATGATGAGTACGACCCTTCTGAAGACGTCTGTGCAAACCGCCTCGGCACGGCATGCGGTTCGCAGGACCGGGGTGTCGATCGGCGTATCGACCAGCGCGTCGAACAGCGCGTCAGTGGTTGTGTCCATCGGCGCAGCCACGCTCGCCCTCTGGGCGTGTGGGCTGCACGCCCAGACCGACACCTGGCCGACCCGACCGGTTCGTTTCATCGTCCCGTTTGCGCCGGGCGGGGTGTCCGACATCGTTGCGCGCACCGTCGGCGCTCGTCTGCAGGAGTCGCTCGGCCAGCCAATCCTGTACGACAACCGGGGCGGGGCTGGCGGCACCATCGGCAGCGAGATGCTTGCCAGGGCCACCCCGGACGGCCACACGATCAGCATCGGCAACCTGTCCACCCATACGATCGCGCCGAGCGTCTATCGCAAGCTGCCCTACGACCCGCTGAAGGACTTCTCGCCGATCAGCATGGTCGCCACTGCGCCCAACATCATGGCGGCCACCGCCGGCCTGCCGGTCAAGTCGTTGAAGGATGTGATCGCACTATCGAAGACGCGTTCGCTGTCATTCGCGTCCTCCGGCGTCGGCACGGTGTTCCATCTGGCAGGCGAGATGGTCAATACCATGGCCGGCATCGACATGGTCCATGTGCCCTACAAGGGTGTCGCTGCAGCCTATCCCGAGGTGATCTCGGGCAGCGTGCCGCTGATCTTCGACAGCCTGATTTCCGCCTCGGGCCATATCAAGGCCGGTCGTATCCGGCCGCTCGCGCAGACCGGCGGCGTGCGCTCGCCGGTGCTGCCCGATGTGCCGACGATGATCGAGGCCGGACTGCCGGGCTTCGAGCTTAACTTCTGGATCGGTATCTTCGCCCCGGCGAACACCCCGGCCCCGGTCGTTGCACGGCTCAACGCCGATACGTTGAAGGCGCTGAAGACACCGGAAGTGCGCGAACAGTTCGCTGCCCAGGGTGCCGATGTGGTCGGCACCTCGCCCAAGGAATTGCACGAACTGATCCGAGTCGGCATTCCTCGGATGGCCAGGCTGGTGAAGGCAGCGCGGATCGAGCCGGAGTGACCCATGACCGTGACGCCTCTGCCCGTCACGCGAGCGCACTCAGGAAAAGGGGTCAACCCTGACCGCTTTTCCTGTTTCAGCCCGCCGGGCGGGGCTCGAACGCGATGCGCACCGCCAGTGCCATGAGCACGCCACCCATCACCCAGCACTGCGCGACCATCCACGTCGGGTGGCGCGTGAACCAGCGCGCGATGCGTGCGGCGGTGAACACCAGCCAGATATCGAAGACGATGCTGATCGCGGTCTGCACCAGCCCGAGCGTCACGCTCTGCCAGAACACCGCGCCGCGTGCAGGGTCGACGAACTGCGGAAACAGCGCCAGATAGAACATCGCCACCTTCGGGTTGAGCAGATTGATGAGCAGACCCTTGACGAACAGCGCCCTGCCCGACTCGGCCGGCAGTGCGCGCGGCTCGAGCGGTGAGCGCGCGCCGGGGCGAAGCATCTCCCAGGCCATCCAGAGCAGGTAGAGCGCACCGGCAAACTTGAGCAGTTCGAAGGCCGCCGGCAGCGCCAGGAATATTGCCGACAGCCCCGCCGCAGCCGCCAGCATGTGGCATACAAACCCGACCACCACCCCGGCGGCCGAGATCAACCCGGCGGCGCGGCCCTGGCAGATCGCGCGCGACAGCAGATAGAGCATGTTCGGGCCTGGCGTGACCATCAGCACCAGACAGGCAGCAGCGAACAACAGCAGGTCGGGGAGCGGAATCATGCTGATCGCGATCATGCCGGATGCAGCGCGAGGTCGCACGCACTATCGACCACGCAGACATTCACTGGAACACGGAGCAGCGCCCCCTGCGCGCGCGGACGCATCGTCTGCGTGGGCCTGGATCAACTTGAACTCGACGATGCCTGTGACCAGCGTGTCTGGGCGCCGAACCGCGACATCGTCACCCGACCGCAGTGCTCGAACAGATCGGGCTGACCCGCAGCTGAGAGGGGACAGACCCACAGGGTTTGTCCCCAATCGAGAACAAGAGAGGTCAGGCTTGATTTGCCTGAGGGGCGGGGACAGACCCTGAGGGTCTGTCCCCAAATATGGGAAAGAGCAGCCCCTGGGGACGGACCCTCAGGGTCTGTCCCCGATCGGGTCTGTCCCCGATCGGTTCTGCCCTGCTCGAGAAATCGAACCGTTGATCACTCGACCTTGAGCTTCTGCGTCCGGATCACCTTGCCCCACAGCTCGAGCTCGCGCAGCACGAAGCGGTCGAGTTCTTCCGGGCTGCTGGCCACCGGCTCGGCCACCATGCCGCGCAACCGCTCGTCCATGTCCGGCAGGCGGATGATCCTCACCAGTTCACGATGCAGTCGGTCGATCACCGGGCGCGGCGTGCCCGCAGGCACATGCACGCCGTACCAGGACGCCGCCTCGTACCCCGGGAGGCCGGCCTCGATGAAGGTCGGCACCTCGAGAAACTCAGGGTGTCGCTTCTTGCCGGTGATCGCCAGCCCGCGCATCTTGCCTGAACGCACATGGGGTGACGCCGAGGCAGCGGTATCGATCATCATCGTCACCGCACTCGACATGATGTCGATATGCGCCGGGCCGCTGCCCTTGTACGGGACATGAATGAATTCCGTGCCGGTCATCGAGGCGAACACCGCGGCCGCCAGGTGCGGCGGTGTGCCGTTGCCGCCCGAGGCGAACGACAGCGTGCCGGCTTTCGCCTTCGCGCCGGCGATCAGGTCCGACATCGTTTTGAACGGCTGCCCGCTGGCGGTGATCAGCATCGCAGGCGTAGTCGCGATCAGCGTGACGCCGGCGAAATCCTTCACCGCGTCATAGCCCGGGCTGGCGTAGAGCTGGGGGGCCATCGCATGCGAGGCGGCTGAAGACATCACCATGGTGTAGCCATCGGGCGCGGCCTTGGCCGCCATCGCGGTGCCGATGGTGGTACCCGCGCCGGGACGATTGTCGACCACGAGTTGCTGGCCGAAGTCTGTGCCCACACGCGACGCGAGCAGCCGCGAGATGGTGTCGTTGCCCCCGCCGGGGGGATACGGGACGATGAAACGCACTGGCTTGGCCGGAAACGCGGGGGTCTGGGCAAACACGTTGCCCAGCGCGAGTGCGCCAGCGCAGATCAGTGCCAGCCGATACGGAATAGAACAGGACGAAACCATCAGCACTCCTCCTTTTAACAACAGCCCGCCGCAGCGGTTCTACGGGCGCGATCTTCGTCGCGTCTGAAATTCATTCCGGGAATGCGAGCCTGGCCCCGCTCGTCTCGCGAGCCTGGCCCCGCTCGTCTCGGGGGACAGACCCTGAGGGTCTGTCCCCAAGCGGCCGGTCAAACCTGCCAGCAGAAAGGTTGTCGCCCCCGGAGACACGCCGGGGACGGACCCTCAGGGTCTGTCCCCAAGCTGGCGCCGAACAAGACGCCCAGTCAGGCCTCCAGCCGAAAGATCGTCGTCTCCATGTCATCACCGAACCAGGCGAGCACCGCCGCATCGCGCTTGCCCAGATACTCGGTACGGCCGTCGGACTGCGTCATCGGCACATCGTGGCCAGGCACCAGCACGCTGCCGGGCTTCTTCTGCCAGAAGCGCCAGATCGACTCGATCGATGCCGCCGATTGCGCGCTGTCGTACGTCATGTCGGTACCGCGCGACACCATCTCGGCACGGTTCTTCGCTGCGTCACCGGTGAACACCACATCGCGCTCCTGCCCGTGCAGCACATACACCAGACAGCCCGGCGTGTGCCCGGGCGCCAGATGCGCAGTCATCCCGGGAAACACGGTGTCACCGTCATTGGCTGCCGCCAGCGTCGGCCACTGGCGCAGCTCGCGCACATAGAGCTCGGGCACCGGCGACTCGCCCCAGGGCTGCTCTGAGGCCCAGACCAGTTCATCGTTGCCGATCACGATGCGCGCGTTCGGAAACATGGTGAAGTTCACCGAGTGATCATGGTGCGAATGGGTGAGGATCAGATCGGTGACATCGCCCGGCTTCACACCATGTTCGGCCAGACGCTCGCGCAGCATGCGGCGCATGCCGAACGAGCCGGTGTCCACCAGCGCGATGCGGCCTTCGCCGCGGATCAGCACCACCGTACTCCAGCCCATGCCGCCATGACAGACCGACTTGCCGGGAAAACCCTGAACGATGATTTCGATGTCGTAGTTGTCGAGCTTCATGGCGCGTTCCTTCAGGGTTTGCACTCACCGAGCCGCTTGCCGGTCATGCTGCTCTTGATGTCCATCGTCTTGCCTTCGGGCAGCACCATGCTCACCTGGGACTGCATCGAATAAGTGTCGCTGCCGACCGTCACCGTGCCCGCACCCTTGATCTTCGTCTTGCCGGTGCACTCGATCTTCCAGGTGGTGGTCGCACCGCTGGTCTTCTGTTCGAGCACTTTGCACTGGTCCGCCCCGGGCGGCTGGGTCGCCTTGGCCTGCAGGTCCTGCATCTCCTTCGCTGTAATGCAGCGCTTCAACACCATCGGTGGCATCGACTGCACGCCGGGCACGTCGGACTTGAGGGTCATCTCCCAGATGCCGTCACGGAAGTTGGCGGCCATGGGCTGGGTGGCGGCAAACGATGACGGCAGCAACAGCAGAAGCATCGAGCAATTCAATGCCCTGCGGCCGGACACGCGATAACGAGTGTTCATTGAGATACCTTCCAGGGGGCAGTGCGGGTTCCACTCTAGCGCAAACGCGACAGGCGCAACCATTACTGAAGCCGCCCCGTCCACGCAACCGAAGTGACTGCGTGTGCGTCTGAGCGCTTCCTCCGAGTGCACTCATTGCGCCTGACGTTGTCGTCCGCTAGACTTTGTCACAGGAGGTGTCTGATGAGAACGAAACCGTACGTTGTATGTGTATTCGCCGTGACAGCGCAACTGGCTTTCTCTCCGATCCATGCACAGGACTTCCCGGCCAAGCCGATACGCATCGTCGTGCCCAACCCGCCAGGTGGCACGCTCGACATCGCGGCGCGCATCCTGGCGCCGCGGATAGGCGAGATTTCCGGGCATGCGGCACTGGTCGAGAACCGGCCTGGCGCCGACACCAACATCGGCACCGAGATCGTGGCACGTGCTCCTGCGGACGGCTACACCATCCTCATGCAGACGGTGCCATTCGTGGTCAATCCTGCCCTCTTTTCGAAGCTGCCCTTCGATGTACAGAAGGACTTCGCGCCCATCTCGCTAATCGCTTCAGTTCCGTTCGTGCTGGTAGTCAACAACTCGGTGCCAGCGAAATCGGCGAAGGAGTTGGTCGCACTGGCCAGGGCACGTCCTGGCGGCCTGAACTACGCATCTGCGGGCAATGGCAGCAACCTGCATGTCGCCGCCGAATTGCTGAACAGCCTTGCCCGGGTAAGCATGGTTCACATCCAGTACAAGGGCGGTGGCCCCGCCCTGGTCGCCGTGCTGGGTGGCGAAGTCGACCTGACTTACCTCAACCTGGCTGCCGTGATCCCGCACATCAAGGCCGGCAAGGTGCGGGCGCTGGGTCTGACCTCGGCCAGCCGATCAACGCTGCTGCCCGATGTGCCGACCATTGCCGAGAGTGGCGTGCCGGGCTACGAGTTCACAAGTTGGGTGGGGGCACTCGCGCCTGCGGCCACGCCGGAGAAAGTGGTGTTGCGCCTGAACGAACTGATCAACAGTGCGGCGCGCACGCCGGAGGCCGCCCGGCTGTTCGCACAACAGGGTGCCGACATGGTGACCAGTACGCCAGCGCAGTTCGCATCACACCTGAAGTCCGAGCTTGCGCGCTGGGCAACGGTCGTGAAGGATCGCGGCATCAAGGCCGAGTGAGCGGCGCCGCCGCGGTGTCTGCCCACCCGTGGTCACCCCTACCGCCGTCACCAGAGCCAGCACACTCACGGTATCTCAACGGGGTTGTGCATCCAGAAACTCGATCAGTGGCTGGTTGAAAGCCACCGGGTCGTCGAACACGCCCAAGTGACCGGTCGGGATGATCCGCTCGATCGCGCCGTCGATCAGTCGCGTCAGATCATTGGTGAACTCGACCGGCGTGGTGTGGTCATGCTTGCCGCACATCACCAGCGTTGGCGCTTTCACGCTCGCGCAGTACTCGGTGAAGTCCGGCAGAAGGATACCCCTGAGTACGTCCATGTACGCGTGCGGTCTAGCCAGGCAGATCGAGTAGACAAGTTCATCGACCGCGCTTTGCGGGGTTTCCGGCAGAAAGCGCATCGCCACATACTGGCGCGCGTACTGGCGCATCGACATGTAGCGCAGACACTTCTCGGACTCTTCGATGCGCGCCCTGGAATGCGTATGGTTCTTGGCGAAGGTGTCGATCAGCGTGAGCGAGCGCACCATCTTCGGCCATTGCGCATTGAACTGCAGCGCCACCGGCCCGCCCATCGAGTAGCCGACCACATGCGCCTGCCCGATACCCAGCGCATCGAGCACGCCCTTCAACTCGCTGGCACCGGTGGCGACATCCCATCGGCCGTTGAAGCTGGAGAAGCCGAAACCGCGATGGTCGTAGGCAACACAGGTATAGCGGTCTTTCAGTGCCGCTAACTGATTGCGCCACTGGTAGGAGAAACCGCCCAGGAAATGCACGAAGGCGATGACCGGGCCCTGCCCCTCGCACAAGACATTGATCGATTCGCCATTGACCTGGATATTCATCTATTGCCTCAGGGTTCAGAGCGGGCCGTAGCGCCGGTACAGGCTCTCGAACAGGCCATCGAACTGCGCCCGGGAGATGCCGGTGCCGTGCTGCTCGCGCACCGCCATCTGGACCTCGTCGAACGGCCTGCCCTGCTTGGTCAGGCGGATCGCGGTGATGCAGGCATCCAGTTCCGAAGGCACCTCGACCAAGCGGTCGCCCCAAAGGGTGTAACCGAACGGCACATCCCCGCTCAGATAGCGACCATCGTCGGCAATCATCAACTCGCTCATGCTTTCACCTGCGCAATCGCTGAACACGACCGAAACGTAACATCCGGCTTCAGCTGGCGTCAACCGCGCAGAATCGATGCGCGGAGCGAACCGCCCGGTAGCGCTGCACATTGCAGCCGCTAGCGGCGCGCAGACCGAGGCGCGCCCCGTGTTGACCGCGCCCAGCGCCAGTTCCCTTGGCCACTGGCCCAGTACCGCGGCGACAGCGGGCACTGGCTTGCCTGACTGCGCCGGCTGCGCGCTGGCGACGACAGCGGTCATCGCGAGCCCTGCCCCGACCGCTGCGGCCGCGAAGCACCGCAGCCCATTGCGCGTTACAGCCAGACTCATGCCGGCCAAACGCATTGCCGCCGTCCGGCCCGCAGCGTGCCGCAGACCCATCTCACCCGCACGTTGCCCTCAGCCCGCCTCACCCAGCAGCGTGTACGCCGTCTTGCAGCAGATCTGCTCGCGCTCCGCCGGCGTCAACCGCGGCACCGCATCCAGGTTGGCGATCGGCGTCTCGTCGCCCATGTCATAGGGCGAATCGGTGCCGAGCACGCAATGATCGGCACCGACACTGTCGATCAGATGCCGGGTCGACTGCGGGTTGTGGGTGAGACAGTCGAAGTAGAACTTCCTGAAATGATCCACCGGCGAGGTGGTCGACAGCGCGCGCGCTTCCGGGCGCACCGAATGGCCATGACGGAAGCGGCCGATCTGGTAGGGCACATAGCCGCCGCCGTGAGCGAGCAGGAAGCGCAGCTTCGGCACCTCGTCGAGTGCGCCGCTGAACATCATGTTGGCGGTGAAGATAGTGGTCTCCAGCGGATTGCCGATCATGTTGATCAGGTAGTACTTGTCCAGGCCCATGTCGGTGCACCACCAGTTCGGATGCACGAACACGAACACGCCCAGCTGCTCGGCGGTCTTCAGCAACGGTCGGTACTTCGGGTCGGCGATCTGCTGGTTGTTCACCTGCGCCTGTATCTCGACTGCCTTGAACTTGTACTCGCGCACCGCGCGCTCCAGCTCGGCGATAGAGGCATCGACATCCTGCAGCGGCAGGCTCGCCATGCCGCGCAGCCGGTCGGGGCGCTTGGCCACCATCGCGGCAATGCCGTCGTTGTGCAGCTTCGCGATCTTCAGCCCGATCTCCGGCTTGGTCCAGTAGTAGAAAGTCGGGGGTGCTGCCGAGATCATCGAGATGTCGATGCCCTTCTTCTCCATCGCCTCGACCTTGGCGTCCGCATCGTAGTACTCGGGCACCAGGGGGAAGCTGTTCTCCTTGCGCACCACGCGGCGTTTGCCGCCCTCGCCTTCGATCCGGGTCTCGAAGGTGGTCTGATCGGCCAGCACAGCGTCGATCACGCCTTGGGGAATGACATGGTTGTGCAGGTCGATGCGTTTCATGGTTCGGACTCCGGGCAGGCGACATCGGGTAACAGGTGACTCACGATTATACTGATGGCCGATTTCCGGAACGCCTCGATCCTGCTTCCAGGACCGTTCCGGAAGCGGATTGCGGAGGCGTTTCAGCAATGGGCGATACCAACAACACGATGCTGGTGGTCGGCGGCGGCATCATGGGCGCCGGCATTGCCACTTCCTTTGCTTCGGCCGGCTGGACAGTGCATGTGATGAGCCCGTCGGAGAAGACCCGCGCCGGCCTCCCAGCCAGCCTGCGTACCGGGCTGGAGAAACTCGGCGTCGATGCAGCGCTGGCCGACAAGGTCGGCATTCATGCGAGTCTGGACAGCGTGCCCTGGGCCGGTCTCACCCTGGTCGTCGAATCGGTGACCGAAGACCTGGCGCTCAAGCAGCGGCTGTTCCCGGATCTTGCCGCGCGTTCCGCCGCAACCACCATCCTTGCCACCAACACCTCCAGCTTTCCGATAGGCGAGATCGCCAAGGGGCTGAGCGAGGCCGATCGCACCCGGGTCGCCGGTCTGCACTACTTCATGCCAGCGCACCTGGTGCCGCTGGTGGAGATCGTGCGCTCGCAGTGGACCGCAGACTGGGTGGTCGATGCGCTCGAGGGCTGGATGCGCGCCGCGCGCAAAGCGCCGATCCGGGTCAACAAGGACATCACCGGGTTCATCGGCAACCGTCTGCAGGCGGCACTGATCCGCGAAGCGCTGTACCTGGTCGAGTCGGGCGTCACCGACGCGCAGGGCATCGACGATGCGGTACGCTTCGGCTTCGGTTTCCGCTTCCTCGCCTGCGGGCCGATGAAGCAGAAGGAGTTCTCCGGCTGGGACACCAACCTCGCCGCAGGCAATGTGATCTATCCGACGCTCGCCACCAACGCCAAACATGGCGAGATGCTGCACAAGATGATTGCCGATGGTCATATCGGCATGAAGACCAAGCGTGGCTTCTGGGAATACGACGACGCGAAGATCGCGCTGGAGAAGGCTGCCTACGAGAAGAAACTGCGGCAGGCGTTCGAGCTGTTGCAATCGGAACTCGGCTAGCTCCAGACGGCAAAAGGGGCCAGGCTCCTTTTTCCCCCAGGCGGCAAAACGAGCCTGGCCCCTTAACGTGAAAGAATCTGGATCGAAGGCGGCATGGCACCTGCTCGTGAGCGAGGGGCCAGGTTCCTTTTCCCGCGCGGGAAGGCGCCCTGGCGCATGCGTGCGTGGGAAAAGGAGCCTGGCCCCTCCTGACCACAGCCCTCCGCAGCACAGATTTCTTTCATCCTCGGGGGTGCCGCCACTCGGCATGACTGTTTTGCAGCCTGCGAGAAGAAACTGAAGCGGGCGTTCGAGCTGTTGCAGTCCGAACTCGGCAACCAGGCCACCCGCCCGCAGCCTGGTCAGGCGCGTCCTGCCGTTACGGATTGCACCAGTCGCACCGTCCCGGATCCGCGGTCACTTCCGGAGTCGCGGCCCGCTCGGTGCGGTGTCCGCAGGACCGGCAGGTCAGCACTTCGCTGCTGATCACCCGGGTTGGTGCGCCACAGGACGAGCACGGCAGGCCGGCCACCCGTTCTGTTACGTCAAAGCCCGGGCAGGCGCAGTGTGGACAGCGGGCGCGAAAGCGGCGCACCAGATCCCGCGCAGCACGTTCTATAGCCGCCATGCGGGTCGGATTGCGATCGGCACGCATGTCCGTTTCCACCAATGCCGCGCCACACATCGCGATCACCCGCTGCACTGCCTGTTCGAGCGCGCCGTGGTCGGGGATGTCCTTGATCAGCGCCCGCCCTGGCGTGGGCTTGCCCTCATCACACCCGATCACGATCAATCCGTGCGCCGGAAACCCGATCCGCAGCGCGAATGCCAGCGCCGCACCGACATCAGGGACGATCGCATGCCTGTAGTTGGTGTCCCGGCTCAGATCCTGCCCGGTCAGTTCGAATCCGCTCTCGCGGTCGACCAGCAACACCAGTTCGGTGGCCAGCGGAAGCATGGGCAGGAACGGATCGGGCCCGAAACTGCCTTCGCTCGCTACCCCGAACCGCGCCCGCGGGACGCAATCGAAGGCGGCGGCGATCTTGGCCCGCGCCGTGTCCAACGGCGACCCGGTCCGCGCGACCTCGCGGCTGAAGGTGCCGAAGCGATCGGTATCGAGCCCGGCGGGCAGCATGACTTTCAGCCCGAGCCCCTGTTCCAGCACCGGCGCAATGACCCGCTGCTTGCCATGCATCGTGGCCAGCACTGCGGCCTCCCCGCTCCAGGGACGTGCAGGGTACCGTGCGTGCGACCGGTCGCTATCCGGAGGGGTACCGGGCATTCGATTGCAGCAGCGGTTGCGGCAGCGGTTGCATCAGCGGTTGCATCAGCGGTTGCATCAGCAGTTGCATCAGCAGTTGCATCAGCGTCTGCGCCTGCAGGCCGGGAGTGGCGAACAAACCCGGCCTGAACAGGCGCGCGGCGGTTACTTCGCCGCGATCACCATGATCTCGATCAGCGTCTTCGGATTGCCCAGCCGAACCTCGACCGTGGCACGGGCCGGCAGATTCTTCGGATCGACCCAGGCGAGCCAGGCCTCGTCCATGCCCGGCTTGTTACGCATGTCGCTGATGTAGCAGGTCACGGTAATCAGCTTCGACTTGCTGCTGCCGCACAGCGCGAGTGCACGGTCGATCTCCTTCAGCACCTGCTCGGTCTGGCCCTTGATGCCCTGGGTCTCGTCATCGGCGACCATGCCGGCGAGATAACACACGCCGCCGTACTCGACAGCATCGCTCAGCTTGGGTCCGGACGGGTGGCGGGTAATCGTGCTCATGAACTACTCCTTTGAAATGACGGGAGCGCGGAGCTTAGCGAGCGGGCATCAACTGTGCAAACGAAGGCTGCAGGGCTCGAACGCTGCTACAGCATCGGTTGCCGCCGGAAGTGGTCCGAACGGTCCATCGAGTCGATGCTCACATCGCGCATCCGGTTGCCCTGCAGCACCTGAAGCGGCACCTTGACCCCCGGCTTGCCAAACGCCCAGAGCCGCTTGTACAGATCCGCCTGGCCGGCAAGCTCCTGCCCGGCGATCGAGGTGATGATGTCGCCACGGCGCAGTCCGGCTTTCTGCGCCGGGCTTTCCGGGGTGACCCGCATGATGACGATCCGGCCCTGGATCTCCTGGGTATGCACACCGAGCCAGGGCCGCGGGTCCGAGCGTCGTCCGTTGGCGATCAGGTCGCCAAGGATCGGGCGCAGCACCTCGATCGGAATAAACATGTTGCCCGGAAAATTCGCCTTTGGCTGCATCGCATCGGCGACGAACAGCGAGCCGATACCAAGCAGCCGGCCGTCCCGGCCGATCAGTGCTGCGCCGGCGAAATCGCCACGCGGCGGCGTGGTGAAGATCGCGTTCTCGAGGATGTACTCCCAGTAGCCGGTAAAGGTGCGGCGCGAAGCGACATAAGCAACATCGGCCGCCACTGCACTGGCCACCAGCACCGCATCGGACGCTGCGAGCTTCTCCGAGTCGCCCAGCTCCACTGGCCGGATTTTCAGCGGCGCGCTTGCGCGCAACAACCCGAACCCGGTCGCCTGGTCGAAGCCGATCAGGGTGGCTGGCACGGTCCTGCCATCCGGGGTATGGACCTCGATACTGGAAGCCTCGACCACGATATAGCCGATGGTCAGGATCAGCCCGTTGCTGTCGATCACCACGCCGGTGCCCTCGCGATCGGGCCCGAGCAATTCCATCGAGGTTGCATCACGCAACGCTTGCATCTTGATACGTACGACGGCGCCTACGGCTTCGCGCAGGCGCTGCGCCGAGGCCTTGTCGGCGGCGGAGAGATCGTTGCCGCTGGCAGCTGTGGCCGGCGCCGACTGTGCAAATACTGCAGACACGTTGCACAGCCCGACGATCAGCGCCATGCCGACCCCGAGGCGCATGACTGCTGGGGAGATACGCCACTGCGCACACCAGTGTGGACTCACGATGCCGACCGACTGTCGTGGCGTTTCAGGCATCGTGAGTGGCATGCTGCCCCCTGATCATCAGTTGGGTTGGTCAAAGAAAAGCGTAGGACCGGCGCCACCATGCGCTTATTGTGCCACCGGTGTAATCCGTGCGACTCTCGTATACCGTTGTCAACCGAAGCCGGCGCGGCTCTCAACCCGGCCTGTTGGCGAAGATGCTCTGCGTCCAACCAAGCGCGCAGACAGCCGCGAAGTCGGTACACACGCGAGCACCTCGCTCAGAGTTGCTGCGACGCGCAGGCGCCGACCCAGGCCCAGGCCCAGGTCCAGGCTACCTGCGAACCACCATCTTTTGGGTGGCAAACCATATCGCCAGCGCATCGATCTCAGGATCGGTGAAACCCTTGGCCAGTTGGTGCATCACTGTGGCCGGGCGCTTGCCGTCGCGGAAGTCGCGCATCTGGCGCGCCAGATAGTCACGGTCCTGACCCGCAATGCTCGGCATGCCCCCAACGCTGACACCGTTGGTGCCATGGCAGTTGGTGCAGGTCTGAGCCAGGTTGCGCCCGACAGTCATGTCCTGCGCCGACAGGCTGCCGGCCAGGCCGAACGACCCGGTCGCGCACAAGCCGACCAACAGCGTCTTCAATGCGTTGCCAATCCTGATTTTTCTGCTTGTGTTCATGAACCGTCTCCCAAAGGACCGAAAACCAGAGGGCCCGCATTGCACGGGACCGCTTTCCCGCGGCGTTCTGACCTGCGCGAAAGGCAAAGCAACTCGTGTTTCTAAGCCTGAGCCACCGCCCGGATCGGGTCTGGAGCGGCCAGAAGTTCGCCGATCAGGTGAGCATGTTGGCCCAGATGTTCTGGGCCCACTGCAGCGCGTAGGCACCTTCCAGCGCGCTGGGTGCATCCGACAACCCACCGCTGCCCGGCACGGTCAGCATCGTTCGCTTGGCCACATCGTAGCGATGCACCGAGGACACACGGATCACCTCCATCTCGGTGAGGAAGCTGTAGCAGGTGTTGATTGCCATCGGCGACTGGAACGGCGCGCGCCCGCTCATCAGTTCGGCGATCGCCGAGGCGCAGATCTTGGCATGCTGGTTCGCCATATGCCCTGACTTGGGCATCGCGGGCGCAGCCAGGATCGCATCCCCGAGCACATGGATGTTCTTCACCTTGAGCGACTCATAGGTGAGGAAATCAACCTCGCACCAGCGCTGGGTGGTCATCACGCCGGTCTCCCGGGCGATATTGCCTGCCCGTTGCGGCGGCACCACGTTGAGCACGGCCGCCTTGACGTCCTCGAACTCCAGGCGCGCGGTACGGCTCTTGAGGTCGACATCGAGCAGGCGGCTGTTCGGCCGATACTCGACCATGCCCTTGTAGAACCTGTCCCAGGCCGCAGCAAACAGTTTGGGCTTGGACTGGATGCTGTCGTTCGCATCCAGTATGAGGATCTTCGACCGTGGCTTGTTGCGCGACAGGTACCACGCAACCTGGCTGACCCGCTCATACGGGCCCGGCGGGCAACGGTAGGGCGCAGCCGGGATATGGATCGCGTACACGCCGCCGTCCGGCATCGCCTCGAGCTGTTTGCGCAACAGGGTGGTCTGCGCACCGGCCTTCCAGGCGTGCGGCACGATCTGGCTCGCGGCCTCCGGGTCGGCCGCCATCGCCGGAATCTCGCTCCAGAGAAAGTCGATGCCGGGCGACATGATCAGGCGGTCATAGCCGATGACGCTGCCGTCGCCCATGACCACGAGTCGCTTGTCCGGGTCGACGCGAGCGGCCTCCCCGCGCACCACGATGACGCCGCGATTGCGCGACAGCGTGTCATAACTGCGCGTGAGTTCCTCGATCTTCATCGTGCCGGCAAGCACCCGGTTCGACAGCGGGCAGGAGACGAAGGCCGGGTCGCGCTCGATCATGACCACTTCGATCTGGGGTGCGAGTTGCCGCAGATGGTTCGCAGCAGTCGTTCCCCCATAGCCACCGCCGATCACGACGACCCGTCCGCCTGCCGGTGGACGCGTCGATACCGTGCTGGCGCAGCCGCCAGCCATGCCTGCGGCCAGCGCGGCCCCGCTCCAACGCACGAACTGCCGTCTACTCACAGCCATGCAACACCCCCCCGTTTGGCCGGGGAACGCATGGGTTCGATGCGTTGACCCGGAAGTCTGTCTTGTATTGATGCGGTATCAGATCACTCTGTCAGCATCGCCGCAAGTCCCGCAGCGGTCCCGCCGCGGTCCTCCGTATAGGCCGACACTGTACGCCGCGCCCGCGCTGGCGCGCAGACTCGTGTGACCGCTGCGCCGCGGAATCGAGCGGCTTCCGGCACTGACGCCAGCCTCGCCGTCCGGCTGGCGAGGTTAGCCGCGTCAGGCGGCGGGTTCTGCCACTACTTCTGCCTTGCTCGCCGCAGGCTCCTCGAACGCCAGGGTCACCTTCTCGTCGGCGCCGATGTCCACGGTGACCTTGCCGCCATCGGCCAGCCGGCCGAACAACAGCTCGTCGGCAAGCGCCTTGCGGATGGTGTCCTGAATCAGCCGTGCCATCGGACGCGCGCCCATGAGCGGGTCGAAGCCCTTCTTCGCCAGGTGGTCCTTGAGGGCCTGGGTAAAGGTGATATCGACCTTCTTCTCGGCCAGCTGTCCTTCGAGCTGCATCAGGAACTTCTCGACCACCTTCATGATCACATCCTCGGTCAGCGCGCCGAACGAGATGATGGCATCCAGACGGTTGCGGAACTCGGGCGTGAACAGGCGCTTGATGTCGCCCATCTCGTCGCCGCTCTGCTTGTTGTTGGTGAACCCGATCGAGGTCTTGTTGAGCGCTTCGGCCCCGGCGTTAGTGGTCATCACCAGCACGACGTTGCGGAAATCGGCCTTGCGACCATTGTTGTCGGTGAGCGTGCCGTGGTCCATCACCTGCAGCAGAATATTGAACACGTCGCTGTGTGCCTTCTCGATCTCGTCGAGCAGGAGCACTGAATACGGCTGCTTGGTGATTGCCTCGGTCAGCAGTCCGCCTTGGTCGAAACCGACATAGCCAGGGGGCGCTCCGATCAGGCGGGACACCGAGTGCCGCTCCATGTACTCGGACATGTCGAAGCGGATCAGCTCGACCCCCATCGTGTAGGCGAGCTGGCGGGCGACCTCGGTCTTGCCGACCCCGGTCGGGCCGCTGAACAGGAAGCAGCCGATCGGTTTTTGCGGGTTACCCAGTCCGGCGCGCGCCATCTTGATCGCAGTGGCGAGCGCATCGATCGCCTTGTCCTGGCCGAACACGGTCGCACGCAGATCGCGGTCGAGGTTCTTCAGCGCGGTACGATCGTCCGAGGACACATTGCGCGGCGGAATGCGTGCGATCTTGGCGACGATATCCTCGATCTCATGCTTGCCGATCACCTTGCGCTGGCGGGTCTTGGGCAGGATGCGTTGCGCAGCACCGGCCTCGTCGATGACGTCGATCGCCTTGTCCGGCAGATGGCGGTCATTGATGAACCGGGCCGACAACTCGGCCGCCGAGCTGAGCGCCGCCGCGGTGTACTTCACCCCATGGTGCGACTCGAACCGGCTCTTGAGTCCACGCAGGATTTCGACCGTCTCGGACACGCTGGGCTCGGTGACATCGATCTTCTGGAACCGCCGGGACAGCGCATGGTCTTTCTCGAACACGCCGCGGTACTCGGCATAGGTGGTCGCACCGATGCACTTCAACTGCCCCTGGGCGAGCGCCGGCTTGAGCAGGTTGGACGCATCCAGAGTGCCACCGGAGGCAGCACCGGCGCCGATCAGCGTATGGATCTCGTCGATGAACAGCACCGCGTTCGGATTGTCGAGCAACTGCTTCAACACCGCCTTCAGGCGCTGCTCGAAGTCGCCCCGGTATTTGGTGCCGGCCAGCAGTGCACCCATGTCGAGCGAGTAGACCTGCGATTTGCGCAGGATGTCCGGCACGTCGCCTTCGACGATGCGCCGCGCCAGCCCCTCGGCAATCGCGGTCTTGCCCACGCCGGCCTCGCCGACCAGCAGGGGATTGTTCTTGCGCCGACGGCACAGGGTCTGGATCACCCGCTCCACCTCGCGGTCACGGCCGATCAGCGGGTCGATCTTGCCGGCCAGGGACAGCTGGTTCAGGTTGACCGTGTAGGCCTCGAGCGCGCCACCGCCCTGCTGCTCCTGCTCGGTCTCGGTTTCAGCGTCGGCCTTGGTCGGTGCCGGGCTCTGCTGCGGCACCTTGCTGATGCCGTGCGAGATGAAGTTCACCACGTCCAGGCGATTCACGCCGCGCTGATGCAGGAAGTAAACTGCGTGCGAGTCCTTCTCGCCGAAGATCGCCACCAGAACGTTCGCGCCGGTCACTTCTTTCTTGCCCGAGGACTGTACATGCAGGATCGCGCGCTGGATCACCCGCTGGAAGCCGAGCGTCGGTTGCGTATCGACATTGTCGCCGTTGACCACCGGGGTGTGCTCGGTGACGAACTCGACCAGCGTCTTGCGCAGG
This sequence comes from Burkholderiales bacterium, assembly GCA_038205245.1. Classification (GTDB taxonomy): domain Bacteria; phylum Pseudomonadota; class Gammaproteobacteria; order Burkholderiales; family CAIKXV01; genus CAIKXV01. Next base: position 2,595 of record JBBRCD010000064.1, on the reverse strand, counting down.
TCTTCGATATCGACCACGCACGCTTTCAGCACTTCGGAAGCGGACGGATTATCGAGGAGGGCGAGCAGAAGGTGCTCGACGGTTATGAACTCATGGCGCTTCTGACGCGCCTCCATGAAGGCCATATGGAGGCTGACTTCCAGTTCCTGAGCGATCATCTAGGTCTCTTCCATTACGCACTTCAAGGGATGCTGGTGCTTGCGCGCCAACGCCAGCACTTGTTCCACCTTCGTTTCCGCCATGTCGCGCGGATACACACCGCAGACACCCATGCCGTCCTGATGCACCTTCAGCATTACCTGGGTGGCCTGCTCGCGAGTCATGGTGAAGATCGACTGCAGGACCGCTACAACGAAATCCATCGGGGTGTAATCGTCATTCAATAGCAGAACCTTGAACAGCGGTGGCGGCTTGACCCGGCTCTTCCTGGCCTCGAGGACGGTACCGCCTGCGCCCTGCACTGCCATCGCCTTGACTGCCATCGTGGATACTGAGGTTGGTGTACGTTGCTGCACTGATCAGACCTTTGCAAGTGCCATTGTGGGCATTATCGTGAAAACTGCAAGTGGCAGGCTGCCTGTTTTCCGCAAATACCCTCGCCGCCACCCGCCCTTCCCCGCCCGCTTGACGACCTTTGGGCAGTGAGCGTAAAAAAGAGGGAGTCTGGCGGATTTTGTTCTATGAGAAACGAGACAGCAGGTTGCTCACGCTGTCACCTCATGAGGTAAGTGAGGGCGCTGGACATCGACGCAAGTGTATTGCCTTCGATAGACGCAGACCGCATGAGGACGTGACGTCATGGCAACCGGCACCGTAAAGTGGTTCAACGACTCCAAGGGCTACGGATTCATCACGCCCGACGATGGCACTGAAGACCTGTTCGCGCATTTTTCGGCGATCAACATGGACGGGTTCAAGACGCTCAAGGAAGGTGAGAAAGTCACCTTCGAAGTGACCGAGGGACAGAAGGGCAAGCAGGCGTCGAACATCCAGCGCCCTGCCTGACCCCGGCAATGCAGCGTCCATCTCACCAGGTGGCCTGAGCACGCCCCAGGGACGAACTTCGACGCGCCCACCTTGCAATCGGGGTGCGCGTGCCCTGGATGCACGCATCTGAATCTGCGTCTGGTAACGGAACAGGAGTGAAGCGCCCTGGGCGCGGTTGACGCTCGCCAGGTCGATGTGGCATTGCAGCATGCGACCTCCTGCAATGTCATCGCGTTGGAGATGCAGCGCCATGTCCCTGATTTGCATGGGTTTGTGGCTCGTTTGCTGTTTCCTGTCAACCGAACCCATTCGGGGTCGTTATTGACCTCGCCGGGAGCTCCCGGCGGTATGACCTGATCAGTTCAACCCGTTAAGGAAAATCATGAAAAAAGCTCTTGCTGCCCTGTTCGCTGGCCTGTTCGTCGCTGTGACCGCTTCGTCGATCGTCGTTGCTGCCGAGCCGAAGAAAGAAGCCAAGAAAGACGAAATGAAGAAAGACGACATGAAGAAAGCCGACAAGAAGTAATTCTTGCCGCGAGTTTCTGTCGCACGAAAAATGGGCCTTCGGGCCCATTTTTCATTTCAGCGCCTGCCGCAGCCCACCCTGCCGGCCATTAGAATCGACCGATGAGTGAAGAGATCTGGAAGCCCAACGTGGTGGTGGCCGCGGTTGCCGAGCATGACGGAAAGTTCCTGCTGATCGAGGAGCAGACCAGCAGCGGCCTGCGCCTGAACCAGCCCGCCGGACACTGGGATCCGGGCGAGACCCTGCTGGACGCGGTCGCGCGCGAGACCCTGGAAGAGTCGGCCTACCGTTTCCGGCCCACCGCGCTGATCGGCATCTACAGCCTGCCGGTGGCCGAACTCGGCCTCACCTATCTGCGCTTTGCCTTCGCCGGGGAGATCACCGGCCATGAGCCGGAGCGTGCGCTGGATACCGGCATAGTGCGCGCCCTGTGGCAGACCGCGGACGAGATCCGTGCCGGTGTCGACCGCCATCGCAGCCCCCTGCTGCTCGACTGTGTCGAAGACTATCTGGTCGGCCGCCGCTTCCCGCTGGAACTGATCAAGCACTACACATGAGCGGCAAGACCGTGGTGGTCGGCATGTCTGGTGGCGTCGACTCGTCGGTCGCCGCGCTGCTGCTCAAGCAGCAGGGCTGGAACGTCGTCGGCCTGTTCATGAAGAACTGGGAAGACGACGACAACGGCGAGTACTGCAGCTCGCGCGAAGACCTGGTCGATGCGGTCTCGGTGGCCGACCGTCTTGGCATCGAGATCGATCAGGTGAACTTCGCCGCCGAGTACAAGGACCGGGTGTTCTCCACCTTCCTCGCCGAGTATCAGGCCGGGCGCACGCCCAACCCGGACGTGCTGTGCAATGCCGAGATCAAGTTCAAGGCCTTCCTGGATCATGCACTCGGGCTGGGCGCCGACATGATCGCCACCGGGCACTACGCCCAGGTGCGCGAACGCGACGGGCTGTTCCAGCTGCTCAAGGCCGAGGACGGCACCAAGGACCAGAGTTACTTCCTGCATCGGCTCAACCAGTCACAGCTGTCGCACACCCTGTTTCCGCTCGGCACTCTGCCCAAGCGCGAGGTGCGCG
>JBBRCD010000063.1:0-23736 GCA_038205245.1 Burkholderiales bacterium | reverse complement strand
CGGCGCTGGCCCAGCAGCCCGACGCCTCGGCGACCATCACGCGCACGCTCTTCGTCGGCCTGGCGATGATCGAATCGACGGCGATCTACTGCTTCGTGGTGTCGATGATCCTGATCTTCGCCAACCCGTTCTGGAATGCGGCGATCACGCAAGCTGCAACTGCGGCAGGCAAGTAGGCCATGTTGATCGACTGGTTCACCGTCGGCGCGCAAGTGCTCAACTTCGTCGTCCTGATCTGGCTGTTGAGGCGCTTTCTCTACCAGCCAGTGCTGAATGCCATCGCTGCGCGCGAGAAGCGCATCGCCGACCAGATCGCCGATGCAGCCGCGAAAGAAGCACAGGCGGCGACCGAACGCAAGACCTTCGAGGACAAGAACACCGCCTTCGACCAGCAGCGGGCCGAGCTGGTAAGCAAGGCGACGGCGGATGCCCAGGCCGAAGGCCGGCGCCTCGCCGACGTGGCGCAGAAGGCCGCTGCCGCGCTGGCAGTGCAACGCCAGCAGTCGCTGGCCACGCAGGCCGTGAACCTGCAGCAATCGATTGCCGGACGTGCAGCGCGCGAGGTGTTTGCCGTCGCGCGCAAGACCCTGGCCGATCTGGCGAACGTGGAGCTGGAAGAACGCATGGTCGGGGTCTTCACGCAGCACTTGCGTGAACTGCCGATCGCTGCCAAGGACCAGCTCGGGAAGGCGCTGAAGCAGGGCGCCGAACCCGCCCGGGTGCGCAGCTACTTCGAACTGCCCGCCGATCAGCAGGCGACGATCCAGAACGCGATCAACGTCAGCTTCTCTGCCGACATACCACTGCGCTTCGAGACCGCGCCCGACACCGTCTGTGGCATCGAACTGAGCGCCGGTGGGCAGAAGCTGGCCTGGACGATCGGCGAATACCTGCGCGATCTCGAACAGGATGTGGCCGCGCTGCTGGTGCCGGCAGCGAAGCCAGTCGCGGCAGCCGAGCGCTCCGATGGCTCCGAGGCCGGCGCCGAGCCGGCGTCGCGCACCGACTCTGTCGCCGCATGAGTTCGGCTAACGACGCGTTGGAGCGCTCGCAAGACGACAGCCTTGCGGCAAAAGCGCTCGAACACGGCTTCGCCGCACTGGCGCAAGCACGCGCCGCGTTCGCGCCGGCGCTCGCGCCGCGCGAGGTCGGCACCATCACGCAGGTGACCACGGGCATCGCCCGCGTCAGCGGCCTGCCCGGTGTCGGCTTCGATGAACTGCTGACCTTCCCCCGTGGCCTGGCCGGCATCGCGTTCAATGTCGACGAACACGAGCTGGGCGTCGTGCTGCTGGGCGAGTACTGGCACCTGCAAGCGGGCGACGAGGTACGCCGCACCGGGCGCGTGATGGACGTGGCCGTCGGCCCGGCGTTGCTGGGGCGTGTGATCGACCCGCTTGGCCGCGCGCTCGATGGTCGTGGCCCTGTCGATGCAACAGCGCGGCTGCCGATCGAGCGGCCCGCCGCAGCCATCATGGACCGCGCGCCGGTCGACGTGCCATTGCAGACCGGGCTGAAGGTGATCGACGCGCTGATCCCGATCGGCCGCGGCCAGCGCGAGCTGATCCTCGGCGATCGCCAGACCGGCAAGACCGCGATCGCGCTCGACACCATCCTCAACCAGCGCGGGCAGGACGTGGTCTGCGTCTACTGCGCAATCGGGCAGCGCGCGTCGGCAGTGGCGAAGGCGGTGGCAACGCTGCGTGACAAGGGCGCGATGGACTACACGGTGGTCGTCGTCACCGAAGGTAATCAACCACCGGGGCTGGCCTACATCACCCCCTACGCGGCGACCAGCATCGCCGAGCACTTCATGGAAGCCGGGCGCGACGTGCTGATCGTCTACGATGACCTGACTCAGCACGCCCGGGCCTACCGGGAACTGTCGCTGCTGCTGCGCCGGCCGCCGGGCCGCGAGGCCTTCCCGGGCGACATCTTCTACATCCATTCTCGCCTGCTCGAACGCTCGACACATCTGAGTCCGGAGCGCGGTGGCGGCTCGCTCACCGCGCTGCCGATCATCGAGACCGAGGCCGAGGACATCTCGGCCTACATACCGACCAACCTGATCTCGATCACCGACGGGCAGATCTACCTGTCTCCCTCTTTGTTCGCGCTGGGTGTACTGCCCGCGGTGGACGTTGGAAAGTCAGTGTCGCGGGTTGGCGGGAAGGCGCAGCGCGGCCCCTTCCGCGCCGTGGCCGGTGACCTGAAACTCGCCTACGCGCAGTTCGAGGAACTCGAGACCTTCTCGCGCTTCGGCGCGCGCCTTGACGACGCGACCCGTGCGACGATCACCCACGGCCAGCGCATCCGTGCCTGCCTGAAGCAACCGCAGTTCGACCCGGTGGCCGTGCCTGCGCAGATCGCTGTCCTGCTGGCGCTGACAGCCGGCCTGTTCGACAACGTGCCGCTGACGCGCATGGCTGAGGCGCAGCGTGCGATTCAACACGCAGCGACTCGGCTCGCAGCGCCGCTGCGGGAGCGTCTTCTGGGTGAGAACAAGTTGAACGATGACGATCGAAAGGCGGTCATCGACATCGCGGGGGCGGCGCTGAAGGGCTTCCTGCCGACGCCCGACGCCGAGCCCGCGGCAAAGGCGCCCGGATGAGCGAAAGCGCCGCCGGCCTGCGCCACAAGATCACCGGGGCCGACGATCTTCACGCCGTGGTGCGCACGATGAAGGCTCTTGCGGCGTCGAGCATCGGCGACTACGAGCGCTCGGTGCTCGCGCTCGCCGACTACGACCGCATGGTCTCGCTCGGACTGGGTGAGTGCTTTCGACAAGCCCGGGCGGACCCCAGCGTCGCACCGGAGCGGGTGTCGGCAACGGCGTCGGACCCGATCGGTGCCATCGTCTTCGGCTCGGACCAGGGGCTGGTCGGCCCGTTCAACGACGTGATCGCCGAACATGCGATAGGCAGTCTGGCCAATCTGCCGGCTCGCGCCCAGGTGTGGGCGGTCGGCGAACGGGTCCAGGTGCGGCTGAAGGATGCGGGCCTGGACGTTCTGGACGCGTGTGCCGTGCCGGGCTCAGTCGAGGCCATCGCGCCGCTCGTCGCGCAGATCCAGATCGATATCGAGGCGCGCCGCGCCAGGAGCGGCATGAAGCAGGTCCATGTATTCCACAACCGGCCGCTGGCCGCTTCGCTGTATGAGCCGGTCGGCAAACGCCTGTTGCCGCTCGATGCCACCTGGCAGCAGAACCTGGCGGCCGTGCCCTGGCCGCGCAAGATGAAGCCCGAATTGCTGGACCAAGGCGCGACGACCTTGCGTGCGCTGATCCGGGAATACCTGTTCATCTCGCTGTTCCGCGCCTGCGCTGAATCTCTGGCGAGCGAGAACGCGAGCCGACTGGCGGCGATGGAGCGCGCCGACCGCAACATCAAGGCCCTGCTCGAGCAGTTGCACGGCAGATTTCGCCGGTTGCGCCAGGGTTCGATCGACGAGGAACTCTTCGACGTCACCGCGGGTTACGAAGCCCTGACCCACTCGAGAACATCCTTACCCTGAACGCCGGCGCGCATTGGACTGGTTCACCCGCCGCACGCCGTCGCTGGCGGCGGCTTCGACACCGCCGCCCCGGACCATGTGAATCACAACTGACGGCAAGCCCTCGAAGCATTGAGCGCGGTGTCGTACAGACGACCAGACCCGTCCCTCGCATAAGTAAAGCCTTACATGAGGCGAGCGCACAGCGCTGCGCTGCGAGTGTCGCGCGCGAACCCTCCCCCATGGTGCTCCGAGACACCGGCGCCTGGCCCGGAGCGTGCTGGTGATGCAGGTTGTTCGAGATGGACCTCGATCACCGCCCGAACCACGGCGGCGCTCAAGATCATCGAGGCCATCCTCGAAGCACTGTTAGTCGAGCGGATCCTCGCCCACGTCAGGCTACAGTCCCGCGCGCCCTCTGGCGCAAGCCGGCTTATCGCGGCTGGATGGTCGGAGTTCCATCGGCCCACCGGCCCATCTGCCCAGCACCTCAGGCCAGGCCGATGGGGTCCGCTGCGCCCGGAGTTCCATGGGGCCGGCAAATCCCGCCCTGGTTCTGCGGGTTTGCCCGTAGAAGACCCCGCAGAGGGGCCGGATAAACGAACGTTTGAAAGTCCGGTCTTCCGGTGACGATCAGGCGCCGCAGAACTTCGTGACGTTGACCGGATCACGCGCTCCGCGGCCTTCCCAGAAGATCAGCTTGGAGCTGATGCCGCGCTGCACCAGGTAGTCGGTGACAACTTTGGCGCGCTGCTCGCTCAGTGCCGGGTTGTTCCTCTCTTCCAGGCGGTCGTGGTGGCCGGTGACGATGACCACTTCGACGTTGGTCGGACGCGTTTCCTTGCCAGCCCCCGAAGTTGCGATCTTGACGACAGAGTCGAGCTCGGCCTTGCCCGCATCTTTCAACACCGCACTGCCGACGTCCCAGGCGCTGCTGCCCTGGACATTCGCTTTCAATACGACGCTGTCGCGACCCGGCTTGCCAGGCTTCTCGCCTTCGACCGGCTTCGGCGCCGGCTTCACGCGGTGCCCCGAAAGCTCTAGGTCTACGCGGCGGTTCGGATCCAGGCAACTGACCAGTTCAGGGCTGGCAGCACAGCCGGTGAGCACTGTTGCAGCTACGATCACGATTAAGTTAGAGCGTCCAGGCATCATGGTTTCCTCCTCCAGAAAACGTTAACGATTCAACACGAATCCCGATGAACACGGCGAAGCTGTGTCCGATTCTAGTGCCGTTGTAAGGTCCTCGTCATCTCTTTTCTTAACAATCTCTTAACAATGCCCGCCTTCCGGTCGGGCTCCACGTCTACGACGCGCGTGGCGATGGCGTTCGACGCGGTGTAGTGAATGATCAGTGCTCGTTGACTAGTTGCAGCAGAGCCACAACTTCGACCAGTCTGATTTGGCCACGGCCACCCGTCTTTCAGGAGGTGTTCACTTGCTGGAACACGTCAGCCGTCGACCTTGATACCCGCTTGCTCGACGAGCCGCGCGTATTTCGCCACTTCGGCTTTCGCGAACTTTTATCGTGATCGACATCGGCCCGCGACTGTCGCCAAGTCGGCACCCGCCTGCGTTCATGGTCACTCCTGCGGAACACCTGCACTCTTGATCACCTTCGCCCACTTGATGATCTCGGCATTGACGAACGCGAGGAACTGCTCCGGCGTGTTGCCGACGATTTCGGCACCCTGGCTGCGGATCAACTCGCGCACCCGGGGGTCGCTGACCGCCTTCACCATCTCGGCGTTGAGCTGGCGTGTGAGGTCGGCCGTTAACCCGGCAGGGCCAAAGAATCCGAACCAGGCGGTCGCCTCGTAGCCGGGCAGCGTTTCGGCGATCGCCGGCACCTCGGGCAGGGTGTCCGAGCGTTTGAGCGAAGTGACACCGAGTGCGCGCAGCCGGCCACTCGTCAGATGAGGCAGGGCAGCGGTCACGTTCGGGAACATCATCATCACGTTGCCGCCGATCACATCGGTCATGCCGGGCGCGCTGCCCTTGTACGGCACATGCAGCATGCTGATGCCGGCCACATCGGCGAACAGCACGCCGGCCAGGTGCTGCGAGAAGCCGGTGCCGGCCGATGCGTAGGTCATCTGGCCCGGCTTCGCGCGCGCCAGCACGATCAGATCCTTCACCGTGCGCGCCCGCAGCGATGGATGCACCACCAGGATGTTGGGTACGTTGGCCACCTGCATGATCGCGGTGAAGTCCTTGATCGGGTGGTAAGGCAATGTCTTGCGCAGGCTGAGGTTGATCGCGTGCGTGCCACTGTGCCCCATCAGGATCGTGTAACCGTCGGGTGCGGCGCGCGCGACGATCTCGGACCCGATGATGCCGCTGGCCCCGGCCCGGTTGTCGACCACGAATTGATGGCCGAGGGTCTCGGCGAGCTTCTGCGACACTGCCCTCGACAGGATGTCCGCGCCGCCACCGGGCGGACCGGGCACGACCACGCGCACCGTGCGCGTCGGATAGTTCTGTGCAACCGAATGTCCGGCTGCAGCAATCAGGACGCAACACATTGCACCGGCGACACTGCGCTTCATTCAAAGATCCTTAACAGCAGTTTTCCGGCAGAGCCCCTGCCCGCGAGGATCGCGTGCGCCTGCCCGGCCTCGGCGAGATCGAACACCCGCTGGATGTTCACCTTCAGCTGTCCGGCGGCGATCCACTGCAGCACGTCGTTTGCCCGCCGCGCATACGCTTCCGGGGTCGCGACGAAATGCGCCATGTGGGTGCGGGTCAGCATCACCGAACCGGCCTCGGCCAGTTCCATCGGCTCGAAGTCCCTGACCAGGCCCGATGCATGCCCGTACAGCACGCAGGTGCCACGGCGCCGCAGCGAGTACAGCGACCGGTGCAGGGTGTCCCTGCCGACGGAATCGAACACCACGTCCACCCCGCGCCCACCGGTCAGTGCGCGCGCTGCTTCGCGGAAGTCCTGCCGCGTGTGAACGATGACATCGTCGGCACCGAGCGCCCGGGCAATGGCCGCCTTCGCGTCGGTGCCCACGGTCGCGATCACCCGCACACCGCGCAGCTTCAGCATCTGCACCAGCATCTGCCCGACGCCACCGGCGGCGGCATGCACCAGCGCTGCGTCGCCCTCTTTCAGGCCGAACTCGCTCGACAGGTAATGGGCCGTCATGCCGTGGGTCATCACCGCCGAGGCGGTGTCGAGCGCCATCGCCTCGGGAACCTGCGCCAGGCGACCGACCGGCGCGAGGCAATAGCCGGCGTACGACCCCGGATTGCGGGTGAAGGCGACCCGGTCACCGATGGCGACACCTGCGACACCGGCACCGAGCTTCGCCACCCGGCCGGAACCCTCCACCCCGAGCGTGAACGGCAACGGGGTCGCATAGGTCGCCGACTCGGCATAGTCGCCCTGCCGCCGGTACAGGTCGGTGAAGTTCACCCCGGCAAAGGCCATCTGCACCAGCGCCTCGCCGGCGCCCGGCGCGGGCAGGGGCACGTCGTCCAGCGACAGCACCTCGGGCCCGCCGAAGCGATGGATGCGGACCGCGCGCATGGTCGCTGGCATGCTGTTCGTCGCGCCCATCAGAACGGCCGGTCGCCGGCAATCTGGGTGCGATGCATCAGCCGGCGCGATGCCGGCTCGAACGAATCGCGCCGGTGCATCGTGCAACGGTTGTCCCAGACCAGCACATCGCCGACGCGCCACTGCTGCGTCCAGGTGGCCTCCGGCCGGATCGCGTGCTGCCAAAGCGCATCGAGCAACGATTCGCTGTCCTCGAGCGACAACCCGGGGACGCAAGCGTTCAGCCGCCGGCCGAGGAACAGCGCTTTGCGCCCGGTGACCGGGTGTGTGCGCACGATCGGATGAACCGCGCCGATCGTCTCGCGCGCGTCGGTTACTTCCTTCCAGCCCTTGCGCAGCATGCCAGCACTGTTGCGGCTTGCATCGTGCACGCAGTTGAGCCCGGCGATGCGGTCCCGGAGCGCGGCGGGCAACCGGTCATGGGCAGCGTACATGTTGCAGAACCAGGTGTCGCCACCCTCGGGCGGCACTTCGATCGAATACAGGATGCTCGCGCTCGGCGTCGACTCGTTGTACGACATGTCGGTATGCCACTCGGCTTCGTACGCACCCAGCCCACCGATAGGCTCGCCGCCGACCACGATGTTGGAGATCGCAGTGACCTGCGGAAACTCGGCGATATAGGGCTTGCCGGTCTTGTTGGCCGGGGTCGGTGCCCGGTCGAGCTCGCCGAAGATGCGCGAGAAGTCGACCAGCTGCTGCGTGGTCATGCCCTGCTGCCCGCGGAAGCGGAGCACCTGATGCTGCAGCCAGGCGTCCAGAATCTGCGCCCGGACTTCCGGCGGCACCGGCATGCGCAGGTCGACGCCGTCGACCTGCGCGCCGATCTGCGCGGCGAGCGGGGTGGTGCTGATCGACACCTGTCCGACAACCGGATGGGTGTGCATCATGGCCTCCTCCTTCAGCGGTGCGCCGGTGCAAAGCCGTGCGCATCCATGGGGTACGTTCAAGGGTAGCGAACCCTGCCGTCTCAGACTATCCGGCAGCTTTGCATCCACCTGATATTTCAGAACGCCATGTTCTCTCATTCGGCTGCACGGGTCCAGCGCGACTGCGCGCATGCGCCCTGCATTCTCCCGCGTATCCGCCCAGGATCGTGGTCAGACGCGAGGTTGTGGAGTTCATTACCTGCTCCACGCTGAGCCGGCTCGGGCTCGCCGCCTGGCCTGCAACAGGCATGCGCACAAGCGGCGCTGCACCATCCGCGCACGATAGATTCGCGGATGGTGCGACCTTCCAGTTCCAGCCTACTTGCCGTGCTTGCCGAGTGCCCAGCCATGCTGGGCGATATGTTTCGCGGCGACTTCGATCGGGCCATCCTCGAGCGGCGTGGCCATGGTGTCGTTCCAGCGATTCATGAAGCCGAAGTAGGAGATCAGGCCGGTGATCTCGACGATCTGGCCTTCGTTCCAGTGCTGCTTCATCCGCTCGAACAACGCATCGGTGACATCGTTGGGCTGCGCGGTCGCGGCGATCGCGAACTCGATGGCGACACGTTCGGCATCGGTGAAAAGCGCGCTCGTTGGATACTCCCAGACCTTGGCCAGCTTCTCGGGGTCGATGCCTTGCTGGAGAGACCCCCCAGCATTGTGGGCCATTCAGTAATGGCAACCGTGGGTGCGCGCCACGACATAGGCGAGCAGGCGCTTGAACGCGATGCTGACTTCGCCTTCTTCATCGAACACCGCCGCGGACAGCGCGCGCATCGCCTGCACCAACTTGGGTCGCCGCTGCATGATCAACTGGCTGTTGGCAACATAGCCTTTAGTGAGCTGTTTTTCGAACATCTCTTTCAGCTCGGGGGCCGCCCCGATGGGCAGCGGTTCAAGTCGTGACATTCTCGAGTCCTCGCGTGTTGAAGGGGTGCTGCTTCCGATCCGCCACTGCGCCGCCGATCGACATGCCGGCGCATACATGGCCCAGCATCTTGCCGGCCGGCGGCAGTTGGGTCATGCTGAGCGTAGCCGCTCAGCAGAGGCTGCAGCGTACTGTGGAACGAATATTCCCGAAAGGCAACAGGAGGAGTAGCGTGAGAAATTTCACCTTGACCGCAATCGCAGCGGTACTTGCTGCGTCGAACGCGTTCGCCCAGGCCTACCCGTCGAAGCCGATCCGCATGATCATCCCGTTCGCCGCCGGTGGCGCCACCGACGTGCCGGCGCGGCTGGTTTCTGCCAAGCTGGCCGAGCGCCTGGGCACGCCGATCGTCGTCGATAACCGTCCAGGCGCGGGTGGCGCGTTGGGGACGGCGACCGCGGCGCGCGCCGACCCCGATGGCTACACGGTATTGATGACCGCGACGCCGTTCGTGCTGAGTCCCCACATCTACGACAAGCTGGCCTACGATCCACTCAAGGACTTTGTGCAGGTCACGCAGTTCGGTTCCGCGCCGAACGTGCTCGTCGTGCATCCTTCGCTGGGGGTCAAGTCGATCAAGGAGCTGATCGGGCTGGCCAGGTCACAGCCCGGCAAGATCGACTGGGCCTCGTCGGGCACGGGCGGTGCCCAGCACCTGTTCGGTGAACTCTTCATGGCGAGCGCTGGCGTCGACATGACCCATGTGCCGTACAAGGGCAGCGGCGCGGCGATCGCCGACGTGCTCGGCGGCCAGGTGAAGATCGGCTTCCCCGGTATCGCGATCGCGCTGCAGCACCAGAAGACGGGCCGGCTGCTTGCGCTCGGGGTCACCACGGGTGAGCGCTCGGCACAGATGCCCGACGTCCCCACCATCGCCGAGGGCGGTTTGCCCGGATATGCGGCGACCTTCTGGCTCGGGCTCTCGGTTCCGACCGGAACACCCAAGGCGGCCATCGACCTGCTTCATCGCGAGACCAACGAGTTGCTGAAGACACCGGACATCGTCGAAGGCTTCCGGCGTGCCGGAACCGATGTTGCCCCGTCCAGTCCCGAACAGTTCCGCAAGTTCGTACTCGCGGAATACCAGAAGTGGGGCAAGGTGATCCGTTCGGCAGGGATCAAGTCCAACTGACGCAACCAGGGGCGGGCGGCCGGTTTCGCTGCGCGATCCGGCAGGCCAGGAATGTACTGACCCATTCGCTCCATCCGCTGCCGGGGCTTCGTACTCAGGGCTCAGGGTTGTATCTTCGCCTCGCGCACGACCCTGGCCCAGCGCGTGAGTTCAGCGCGCACGAATGTCGTGAACGCTTCGGGGGACGCGCTCGGGGCCGGTACTGCGCCATCGCGCGCAAAGCGTTCGCGCACGCCAGGATCCTGCAGGGCTTTCACGATCGAGCCGTGCAGGATGTCGATCGCCTCACGCGGGGTCGCAGCCGGGGCGAAGATACCGAACCACTGCTCTGCCTCGAAGCCGGTGAAACCGAGTTCGTGCAGTGTCGGGATGTCGGGCGCGCTGCCCAGGCGCTCCAGGCTGCTCACACCGTAGGCGCGCACCCGGCCGGAACGAATATGCGGCTGGGCGATCAGGATGTTGGACATCATTACCGGCACATGGCCGGCGATCACATCTGAAAGCGCTGGGCCGAGTCCCTTGTGGGGCACATGAATCATGCGCGCGCCTTCAGTAAGCACGAAGAATTCCATTGCCAGGTGCTGATTGGAACCGAACTGTAACGGCGGAGCGGTGCCCGCTGCGCAACTGGCTTGGTAAAGCGCCGGGCTGGGCCTGAACGTGCATGGCTACCCGATCACCAGCGTATGGCGTCCGAGAATGCCTTGGCCGTCGTTTCGCGGGTGATGTTGCCAGCAGTACGCTGGTCGTTGCGGGAATGGATGCGGTGAGGGTGTTGCAGAGTCGCGTTCAACGGCGCTGCAGGACGATCGGTTTGCCGTGCGGGGTTGCCTTGGCGGCGTGGTCCCATTCATCGACTCTGCGCGACAGGTCCGCTTCGCCCACCACCAGCTTCTGCGCGACCAGCTTCTCGAGCGCGCCCAGCCAGCGCTCGTAATAATGGCTGCCGTCATCCCACGCGTGCTGCGCTTTCGCGTGCGCGATCTCCGCGGCCAGCGTGCCCGCCCACTCGCGCCAGGTAAAGACGCCGCGGCGATGCAGCTCCAGCGCCATCGCGAAGGCCTGGGCTTCCCACGGCGCCTTGAACACCGGGCCCGAATCGTCGCGGGGCAAGGCAGGGAGGCTGTCGAGGTCTGCGTCAGGCCGGTTCGAGGTGGTCATCCCACAGGTCCAGGTAGGCGCTGTCGTGCGGGGAGACGGCGCTGCCCCACAGTTCGGTTGCCGCGAAGCGCACGCTGTACAGATGCTGTGGCTTCTTGTCGCGCGTCATGGCGTTGCTGTCCGCGAACGCGAACACGCCGTGGTCGCGGTCAATGATCCCGCGACGTCCGCGCGCGTAGCGCGGGAGCCGCGTATGGCCCTCCGGGTGGATGTTGCACGCGCACACGGCGTCGCCGACCTTGAACAGCGGCGCGACGTCGTCGTCGAGGCGCGCGCGGCGGCGCGTACGCACGATCGTTGCCACCTGTTCGGGCTTAAGGGTGGGTGCGCCTTTCGCCGTGGACGTGGCTTGGCCGCCTGCCAACTCGTCCTCGCCCACCAGGCCGTTTTCCACCAGAACCCGCTCCAGGGCGTAGAGCGCGCGCTCGTAATAGCTCGCGGCCAGGAACTCGGCCGGCGGCATGCGCTCGCGGGCATAGCGTCCCATATCGGCATTCCACTTGCGGTGGAAGGCGCAGGCCATGCGCATCGCGAATACGCGCCCCTGCCAGCGTTCATGGAAGACGGCTTCATCGTGCTCGATGACCAGCGGCCCCATGCCGTGCATGCCGCCCATGTCGTGAATGCTGTTCATGTGCCGCCGCCGGGGCGTTTCACCGTGCCCACACCGACCATGGCGTCGCGGGTCACGATCTGGGCGAGTTGCTCTTCGGTCCAGCCCTCGGTGCCGGCCGGGCGCTCAGGTAGCACCAGGTAACGCATTTCCGCCGTCGAGTCCCATACGCGGACTTCAACGTCCTCCGGGATGTCCTCGCCGAACGCTTTCAACACGCCGCGCGGGTCCACGATGGCGCGGGCGCGATACGCATCCGACTTGTACCAGGCAGGCGGCAGGCCCAGCACCGGCCACGGGTAACAGGAGCACAGCGTGCACACCACCATGTTGCGCACCCCCGGGGTGTTCTCCACCGCGACCATGTCCTCGGCCCAACGTTCGATGTAACCGAACTCCGCAATCGCCGTGGTGGCGTCGGCCAGCAGCCGCTGCCTGTAAGCGGGGTCCACCCAGGCCCTCGCCACGATGCGTGCGCCGTTGCGCGGGCCGACCTTGTTCTCGTAGGTGTCGACGATCTCGTCGAGCGTCTTCGGGTCGATCAGTCCCTTCTCGACGAGCAGGGACTCCAGCGCCTTCACGCGCAGCGCCGGCCCGGAGAGCGGGCGGTCGTGCGCGTGGTCGTGGTCGTGTTCGTGTTCGTGGTCGTGGTCGTGGTCATGGTCGTGGTCGTGGTCGTTCATGATCCTGGCTCAGGTGAGTCTCGGCCTGCCGTCGAGTGTGGACTGCCCGATTCTACGAAACAATCGCCGCGCCCGCCCGTGCTGCGGGGTGCGCGGGCGCCGCCCTCGCTCTGGTTTGGTGCCAGACGCTCGAATGAGTGCGGCGTAGCGCTGCACGTCGCCTCGCGCGCCACGCCTCGACGACCGCGTTGGTCGCCCCTGCTAGGCGGTTGCCTTCGCCAGCAGATCGCTCACCCGCGGATGCGCACCGCGCCCGGCCGCCTGTGCGTCGCGTGTGGGACGGTCGCCGGCCCACTGCAGCCGATGCATCACCCGGCGAGCGGCCGGATCGAAACCGTTGCGCCTGTGCATCACGCAGCGGTTGTCCCAGATCAGTACATCCCCCAGTTGCCATTCATGGCACCAGGTGAAGCGCTCGTCGGTCGCATGCTTCCACAGTGCATCGATCAGCACCTCTGACTGCTCGACCGGAAGCCCGCGGGCATAGGCGTTGGGACGTCGCCCCAGGTAGAGCGCGTCATGACCGGTCTCCGGATGGGTGCGTACCACGGGATGCCAGGGGCCCGGTGCGGCAACCGGATCGGTGACATGCTCGAAGCCCCGGCGCAGCACACCGGCGCTGTTGTAGGTCATGTCGTGCTTGATCTCCAGGCCGTCGAGTTGCGCCTTCAGTTCGTGCGGCATCGTCTGCAGCGCCAGATACATGCTGCTGAAGCAGGTTTCGCCGCCCGAAGGTGGCAGTTCCACGGCATAGAGCAGGCTATAGCTCAACGGCGTTTCGCGATACGAGTTGTCGGAGTGCCAGACCACTTCGGCATCGCCGAGGACGCCGATCGGCTGACCGCCCTCCTTTACGTTGGAGATGATCAGCACCTCCTGATGTTCCCGGGGCTTCAGTCCATCGACGGCCGCCAGCGTCGAGTAGTCGAGTTGGCCCATCTGTCGCCCGAAGACGATCAGCTGCGGGTCGGTCAGCGACTGGTTGCGAAACAGCAGCACGCCGTGCTCGAGCAGACCGGCCTTGATCGTCGCGAGGGTGGCGTCATCGAGCGTATCGAGCTGCACGTTGTCCACGCGTGCGCCGAGCGCCGGCGAGAGTGCGCTGAACGACGGCGCGGCGGACGTCAGCGCGGTGGGCGTCAGCATAGTCTGCGTCGACGATCGGTTGGCCGCGTCGGTGTCCATCAGTGTCTTCCGGTGGGGCGCTTCATCGGATGGGTGATCACAGGCCGAGCCGCTTCTTCAGTGTCTCGATTTCCTGCCGGTCCTGCGCAATCAGCGAACGGAAATCCTCAGGCCCCTGGAAGCCGTCGAGTTGCGATTCACCGCGCAGGAACGCCTTCCATTCTGCACTCTGTTGTGCCCGCTGTACGGCGGAGGCGAGCCGATCGACGATCGGCTGCGGCGTGCCGGCGCGCGCGGTCAATCCACGCCACTGATAGCGCACGACATCCCAGCCACGTTCGCGATAGGTCGGTACGCCGGGGAAATCCTCGAGTCGACGATCGGACGATACCGCCAGGATGCGTACCTTGCCGGCGTTGACGAACGCCTTGACGTTACCCGGGTTGGTGGCCACGGCTTCGACCTGTCCACCAGCGATCGCGGTCAAGGCCGGACCGCCGCCCGGGTAGGGAATCCAGGTGGTGCGGAATTTCGCTGCTTCGGAGAACACTTCCCAGGCCACCCGATGCGAGCCCATGGCAAACGGACCGCCCACCGAGAGATATTCCGGCTTGCGGCGGGCGAAGGCGACGAACTCATCGACCGAACGAAACGGCGTCGAGTTGTGCACCACCAGCGCGAACGGGTCGAGCTGCGAGCGGGCGATCGGCTGCAGGTCTTCCAGCTTGAAACCGACATTGGGCTCGCTGAACAGCGAGGCGAGCGTGGTGGTGACTGCGGCTATCGTGTAACCGTTCGGCGGCTGCTTGAGCAGTGCATTGATCGCGATGATGCCGTTCGCCCCCACCCGGTTCTCGACCACCACCGGCTGACCCAGCTCGACCGCCAGGAGTCTGGACATCATCCGCGCGTAGACGTCCACCGGCGAGCCCGGCGCCGACCAGCAGAGCAGGGTGATCGGACGGCTGGGATACACCGGCTGCGCGTGCGCGGCGGGCACCCAGGGTCCCGCTGCCATCGCGGCGAGAAGCCGCCGCCGGACGCGCGATTCGGCCCTCAAGTGACTCATGGTCGCCACCGCGTGTTCCTCCAGTTGAATGCGCGCGGTGAAGCGAAGCTGCTGCGAACCGCGTCTACGGGGACCGATTATCGCCGCGTGCCGCTGAGGACGTCAAACCGGCGGTACCAGCACGCCGTGCCAGATACTGATATCGAAACCCGTCAGTCTGGCCATTGCCATGGTCGGCACCTCCGGTATCAGGCTGGCGCGGCGCGCGCCGGCAATGACCCCCGCCGAGATCATTGGAAGGCTTAATGCCGAGATCACCAAGATACTCGCGCAGGCCGAGATGCGTGCCAGAATTGCCGAATCTGGCGCGAAGCCGGTCGGCAGCGCTCCCGTGGAGTTCGCGACATTCATTCACCTCCCTTTCGTATCCGTCGAAAGCGGGAAGCAAGGCATTAGCGATCTCGAGTATCCCCCGAGCATCCGCTGCGGTCCGGGCCAGTGCGGCGCGCGCAGGCGCGCATCTGGGTCGAGATGCTCAAGACCTCTACTTCTGTCCGAAGTGCGGCATCCAGCCACTAGGTGAATCAGGGTCAAGCTCCGCCGACGAAGCCAAGGCCCGCGGGATGGCGCATTTCACGAGGCGGCGGCCGTGCAATTCAATCCTCAGATCAACCCTTGCGCCGCCGCGCGAACCCGCCGATCAAAGCCACGCCGCCCATCAGCAGCCAACCGGCCGCCGGCAGCGGCACGACCGAAGTGTTCGTAGGGACCGAAGAGAACAGCAATCCCGACGGTACCGTCGCAAATCCGCCAGCTTCATCCCACTGCAGTTGCAATGCGGTGGCGCCAGTATTCTCGAAGAACTTGAGACGAATCGCATACAGCCCGGCGGCCTGAAAATCGACGGTGTCGGTGGCGGGAATCAGCGGGTGGTTGCCGTCGTTGTTGACAGCGAGTTGGCCGCCGACGAACAGTTGCGAACCGTCGTCCGAGCCCAGTGAGAAGGTACGTAAGCCGGGCGTGCCGATGGAGATGAAGCCATCGATGATCGAGTACGACTGGGTGATGGGCGCGGCTCCGTTTCCGGTGAGTACCGTGCCGGCGCCGGCGAGGAAGTTGGTGAGCGTGCTGTTGAGGTTGTAAGCGGTCGACGGCGTGGTGAGGCGAAACGTTGCTGCGGGCGACAGCCCTACGATGCCGGCGTCATTGGCCGCGATCGTGGGCAGGAAGGCGCCCACTGACCAGAAGGTCCCGGTGAGGCCGGGTACGCTCCCTGACCCCAGCGCAGCCGCCGGTGTGCTCAGACTGATCGCGGCTTGGGCTGACGAGATCATCAGTGTTCCGATGACGGCTGCAAGCAGCTTGTACATGTGTTTTCTCCAGAAAGGTCAGGGCCATCAAACGCAAGAAGGCGAGAGCAGAGTCGCATGCTTTCGTTTCAAGTATGCAGCCGAGACCCGTCGCATGTCTACGACTCGATGGGCCCGTCAGAAATTGCCATGGATTGATCCATTCGGGCTGATGTTTCCTTGAAAAGCTGTAACCGATTGAAAGCCCGGCGCCGCTGAAGCGAAGTTTCAGAGCGAGGGAATTCAGCAGAGCACACTGATCGCGCCGTTGTTTCGGTCCTTTCTCGCCTCACGCATCGGGAAATGGCTGTTTCGGCCGTTCATCGGACGCACCTATCCTGCGGCCAGCGGCCAGCGGCCAGCGTCCAGCGGCCAGGGCGTCTGGCGCGCCAACCGTCGCAGATCGGCAATGGTGAGGGCAGTGGTGATGTCGAGCCAGTCCGCTTCAACACCTTCATGCTGATCCCGATACCTTGGCTGTATTGCAGGACAATCAAGTGTTTTTCGCACTCCGGCCGTGTTGCGGTCGCGTTCTGGTTGCTGGTTGGTTCCTCGTTCTGGATGGTCGATGTCGGGTAATCGTGCTGCAAATGCCACTGCGCTCAGGCTCGCTCTGGCATTGACGTTCTTCAACTTCGTCGGCGCTAATGCAATGCGGGTGCTGGTGACGCTGTACGCGCTCGAGTTGGGGGCCTCGGCCTTGGTGGTCGGCCTGCTCGGTGGTCTGCTCTACCTGTTCGCGCTTCTTCTATCATGGCCGATCGGGGCGCTCGCCGACCGGCGCGGCGCGCGCGGTCTGCTGATCTTTGCCGCTGCCTGTGCTTCGGTGTCGCTGCTGTCGATGTACCTGTGGCCGACATTGCCTGTGTTCTTCGCCGCCGCCGCGCTCAACGGGCTGGCGCTGGCGTTCTACCATGTGACGCTGCAGCAGCTGGTCGGCGTATTGAGCACGCCCGAGGACCGCGCCGGCAATGTCGCCAACTTCAGTCTTGCCGGTGCGATGACCAGCTTCGCCGGCCCGCTGCTCGCTGGCATCGCCATCGACGGCACTGGGCATCGCTTCGCCTGTCTGATTATCGCGGCGGTGTCGGTGGTTCCGCTGCTGCTGCCGATCATGTTCGGGCGGCATCTGCCGCAAGCGCAACCCAGGGCACAGCAGGCGGTAGCAGGACCGATGAAGATCGACCGCACTCTGGTGCAGGTGCTGGTGTTGAGTGGCCTGGTGCAACTGGGCTATGACCTGTTCCAGTTCTACCTGCCGCTGCACGGGCACGCGCTCGGGATGTCGGCGTCCGCCATCGGTGCGGTGCTGGCTGCGTTGGCAATCGCTTCGTTCATCGCACGCTTGTTCCTGGCGCGTCTGGTCGAGCGCGTACGGCCGAACCGGCTGCTGCTGGTAGCCTTCCTCATCGGTGCCGCATGCTTCGCAGTGGTGCCTCTCGCCAGCGGCGCACTGTCCCTCGCACTCATCGCTTTCGTGTTCGGACTGGGCATGGGCATCAGCATTCCGCTCACCCTGATCCTGATGTACGAGAGCTCAGCCAAGGGACGCGCTGGACAGGCGCTGGGTCTGCGTCTGTCGGCGATCAATCTGGTGCGCATGACCGGGCCGATCATGTTCGGCGCCATCGGGGCCGCCACCGGACTGCCCTGGGTGTTCTGGATACTCGCTGGCTGCATGCTCGCAGGCGGCTTGCTGGTGCGCCGGCCGGTTGGGCAGCCCACTGGCTGAACGCCCCGAGGCGTGTTCGTCAATGAAGAGGGGCGCTAGCTGTCGATGTCGGCCATTACCTTGAACACTTCCAGGCCCATGTGGCCGCCGAGGCCCGTGCCCGCAGCACGATGCCGCGGATGTCGTAGAACCAGGTGGACGTTCAGTCCACCTGCAACCTGGCGCCTCGGATCACCGTCTCCCATTTGACGATCTCGGCCTTGATGAACGCCTCGAACTGATCGGGCGTGCTGCCGATCGGCTCGGCGCCGAGCGAGGTGAAGCGTTCCCGCACCTCGGGCGTCTTCAGCACGCGGGCGACATCGTTGTACATTTTGTCGACGACCGGTCTGGGAATGCCGGCCGGCCCGAGCAGTCCGAACCACAGCGATACGCTGTAGCCAGGGACGCCGGCCTCGGCGACCGTCGGAATCTGCGGCATGCCGGTCGACCGTTTCGGGCTGCCGACGGCAAGCAGCCTGAGCTTGCCGGCCTTCACCGCCGGGCCGATCGAGATCAGGTTCTCGAAGATCACCGCCGCCTCGCCGCGCAGGATGCCGCCGATCGACTCGGTGCCCTTGTAGGGCACATGCACGATGTCGGCCTTGGACAGGAACTTGAAAAGTTCCATCGCCATGTGCGGGGAACTGCCGTTACCGCCAGACGCATAGTTGATGGTGCCCGGCTTGTCGCGCGCGAGCGTGAGCAGTTCCTTCACCGACTGCACCGGCAACGAAGGGTGCACGGCGAGGAAGGTGTCGATGGCGACCACCTGGGTGATCGGCGTGAAATCGCGCAGCGGGTGATAGCCGAGCTTCTTGTACAGGGTCAGATTGGCGGCATGGTTCAGCCCCACCATGAGCTGCGTGTAGCCGTCCGGGGCCGTGCGCGCCACGATTTCGGCCGCGATGTTGCCGCCCGCGCCCGGACGGCTGTCGATCACCATCTGCTGGCCCCAGGCCGTCGTGATGTGCTGTCCGAGTATGCGTGCCAGGCCGTCGGTGGCGCCCCCGGGTGGAAACGGCAACACGACGCGTACCGCCCTGGTCGGGAAGTCCTGCGCGCAGGCGACGCCGATGCCTGCCATGCAGATTGCGAGCGCAGACGCACGCACCAGGATGGAGAAGGAGTTGCAGACGTTCCGTTGCATCGACGCTCCCATCGGCGAGGACTTTGTCGGGTCAACCCTGACGCACAACACGTGCCATGAACCCCGGACCAGCATCATGGATCAGCAACGACAGCCCGGGGCTGAACCGCACAGCCTGGGCAGGAACCGCAGCCGTGCTAGATTCCTCCCACAAGAAAACAGAATCACCGGAGGAGTCGAATGTACAGGATCGATCGCCGCGGCAACATGGCTGCACTCGCGGGCTGCGTATCGCTGGCGGGTCTGGCTGCCACCTGGGTGCCCTCGGCGGGTGCGCAGACCTTCCCGACGCGGCCAGTGCGCATGGTAGTGCACTTTCCCCCCGGTGGCCCGACCGATTTCGTCGCACGCGCCCTCGGCCAGAAGCTGAGCGAGACCTGGAAGCAGCAGGTGATCATCGAGAACCGCCCGGGTGCTGGCGGCGTGATCGGTGTCGAGATGGTGCTGCGCTCGGCGGCCGACGGGCACACCCTGCTGTTCGGCACCTCGGGTTCGCTGGCACTCGCCCCGGCGCTGACACCAAAGCTGCCCTACGATGTGTTCACCGACCTGGCGCCGATCACCCTGGTCGTCGTCAACCCCCAGATCCTGGTGGTGCACCCCTCGTTGCCGGTGAAGACATTGCCGGAGTTGATCAAGCTCGCCAAGTCGCGGCCCGGACAGATCAACTACGCATCGGTCGGCCCGGGCAGTCCGAACCACATGGGTATGGAATTGCTGAAGTCGATGGCTGGCATCGACATGGTGCACATCCCGTACAAGGGCACGGCGCCGGCGATCACCGATGTCATCTCCGGCCAGGTGTCTCTGCTGTTCAACAGCATGCCGTCGGTGCTGCAGCACATCAAGTCGGGGCGCCTGCGCGCATTGGCCGTCGGCAGCGCGAAGCGTTCGCCGGCCGCACCCGATGTGCCGACCGTCTCCGAGACCGCCGGGCTGAAGGACTTCCAGTACACGACCTGGTATGCGCTGCATGCACCGGCTGCCACGCCGAAGGAGGTCATCGCCCGGATCAACGCCGACGCGGTGAAGGCGCTGGGTCAGCCGGACATGGCAGAACTGCTGGCAAGCCAGGGCGCCGAGCCGGCGCCGAGCACGCCCGAGGGACTCGCGAAATTCATGCGTGCCGAATACGAAGACTGGCGGAAGGTGATCAAGGCAGCGAACCTTTCTCTGCAGTAGCGGGGCCGACGGCGCGCGGCCGCTGCAAGAACATTCGATGCACTTCCTCACGCTGGACTGAGCGCCCGGTCAGGTCGAGTCTATGATCTGGTCGTTGCCCCGTTGCTGCCACGCATCACGAAAAGCCGCTGAATGAAACTGACCCTGATCGAGACCTTCCGCGCATTGTTCTATGCACCGTTCTATGCCGCCGAGGAACTCGGCGCCTGGCGCGCCGAAGGCCTGGAGGTGAACATGATCCGGCCGGCCACTTCGGCCGAGACGATCAGGATGCTGCTCGCTGGTGGCGCCGAGGTCTCCTGGGGCGGACCGATGCGCCTGATGATCGCGCTCGACAAGGATCCGGCCGCCGACTCGGTCGCGTTCTGCGAGGTGGTCGGCCGCGACCCGTTCGCGCTGGTCGGGCGCACGCCGAACCCGGGCTTCCAGATGCGCGACCTTATCGGCAAGCGGGTGGCCGTGGTCAGCGAAGTGCCCACGCCCTGGATCTGCCTGCAGCGCGACCTGACCCTCGCCGGCATCGATCCGAAGACGATCACGCTGGCACCGGAGCGCACGATGGACGAGAACGCCGCCGCATTGCGTGCCGGTGAGCTGGATGTGATCCAGGTGTTTCACCCGCTCACGCGCTTGCTGGTCGACGCGGGCGCGGGCCATCTCTGGTGTCGCGCGTCCGACCGCGGGCTGGCCTGTTACACCACGCTGAACACGACGCGCAGCTTCATCCGCAATCAGCCCGACACCGTACTGCGGATCACCCGCGCGATCTACCGGACGCAGAAGTGGGTCGCCACCCACCCGATGGGCGAGCTCGCCGATCTGGTCGGCGGCAAGTATCTGCCTGACGTACCGCGCGAGGTGCTGGTGGCCTGCTTCGAGGAATACCGAGCAACCGGCGTGTGGAGCACGAATCCGATCATCCAGCGCGCCGGCCTCGAATGGAAGCGCGATGCGATGCGCTCTGCGGATGCCATCGGCTCGGCGCCGCCGTACGAAGCCTATGTCGACCTGCAGTTCATCGAACGCATCATGCGCGAGGACCCGCCGTCGATCTGACGGCGCGCCTGTTGCGACCCTCCGCAGCGGACATCCGCAGTGGACATTCGCAGTGAAAATGAACACGCCGAAGATTTCAACCGGAGCACACCGATGCTGAGAGAACCCGAGCGGTTCGGCTATTCACCCCTGTCGCGCCGGCCCGACTTCAACTGGCCGCAAGGCAAGCGCCTCGCGCTGTATGTCGCGGTGAACGTCGAGCATTTTCCGTGGGGTCAAAATTCCGGCCCCGACGTCGACCGGCCGACGGCGCCCTGGGGCCAGCGCAGCTGGCTGTGGCGCGAGTACGGCAACCGGGTCGGCGCCTGGCGGCTGATGAACATGTTCGACGAGTTGAAGCTGCCGGTCGGGGTGATTGCCAACACGGCGATCTACGATCACTGCCCGGAGGTGCTCGAGGCGCATGTGAAGCGGGGCGACGAACTGATCGCCCACGGCCGCAACCAGGTGGAGCGGCAGATCGAGATGAGCATCGACCAGGAGCGCGAGATGGTCGAAGAGGTCACCCGCACGTTCACCGAACGCAACGGCGTGAAGCCGGTGGGCTGGATGTCGCCCTACCTCACGCCCAGCGACAACACCACCGACCTGATCGCGGAGAGCGGATACCGGTACTGCATGGACTGGGGCCTGTGCGACGAGCAGCCGTTCTGGGTGAAGTCGGCGCCCGCGCCGATGCTGGCGATGCCCTACCCGATCGAGCTGAACGACCAGCCCGCCGTCGTCTACAGGCGCAACACCGCCGCCGAGTATGCCGAGATGCTGGTCGACAACTTCGACGAGATGCTGCGCAGTTCGAAGGACGCACCGCTGGTCTATGCGATCTCGATCCACACCTTCATCGTCGGACAGCCGTACCGCCTGGCACGGCTGCGGCGCGCGTTGCAGCATATGTTGTCGCATGCAGACCTGACCTGGGTGACCGTGCCGAAGGATATTGCGGACTACTACGCGGCACTGCCAGCCGCGGTGCAATTGCGCGCATGATGTGCGTCGATTCGACACCGGCGATCTGAAAGCTGCGCAAACGTGCGCGCAACTCACTCCTTCTCGATGCCCACCGCTTTCACCAGCTTCGCGTACTTCTGGATCTCGGCGTGCAGGTAGTTTCTGAACTCTTCCGGGGTGGCGGTGACGAACGGCACAATGCCGAGCACATGCAGGCGTTCCTTGACGTCGGCCAGGGTGAGCGCGCGAGTGATCTCGACATTCAACGTGTCTAAGATCGGTTTTGGCGTGCCGGCGGGCGCGATGAATGCGTACCAGTTGTCGATTGCAAAGCCCGGAAGGCCGGACTCCGAGATCGTCGGCAGACCGGCGAACTGCTCTGCACGTTTCGCCGAGGTACTGGCGGTGGTGCGTATCTTGCCCGACTTCATTTGCTGGGCCGCGGTCGACACGGTGGCGAAGATGAGTTGCAGATTGCCACCGACCAGATCGGTCATCGCCGGGCCGCCCCCCTTGCCATCACTCCAGATTGATCCCGGCCGATCGAACGATCTTCTCGTACCTGGCAAGATCACTTTTCAGCAGCGCGGAGAACTCCGCCGGCGTGCTGGTAGCCACTTCGGTGCCTGCCGTAGCCAGCCGATCGCGCACGTCCGCACTCTGGCCGGCACGCGTCATCTCTGCATTGACCGCGGCGATGACTGCGGGCGGCGTGCGTGCAGGGGCGAGTACCCCGGTCCAGATCGAGGCATCGATCGCAAATCCGCCTTCGGCGAAGGTCGGAGCATCCGGTACGAGCGGTGACCGCTTGAGGCTGGACAACGCCCCACGGTGAACAAGATACGGCGCGTGCACGAGGTCATCTGTCTTCCGGGAGCGGTGCAACGAAGCTTCAGTATTCTACGGACCGTGGCAAGAAGGACGCCTGCCTGCCTGTCGGCCGCCGTGGAGCGCGCCTGCGCGCTGCCCGGTGCGCCGTCAATCAGTGCGCGGCGGCCATCGACACGCTTGCGCTGGACTGGAGGCGGGCAATGAACGCATCGGCGTCGGCCTCGGTCAGCTTCGAGCGGAACATCTCCAGGCGCATCGCCACCCGCTGCCGGCTCACGTCGCAGATCGCGGCCTTCATCTGCGCCGCGTCTTCGGCGTGCCTGACCCGTCCGGCCGACTCGCGCGCGCCTTCGCGGAAGTGGTCCTTCTCGTCGTCGTAGATGATCTTCATCGCGCGCGCAATCATCTGCTCGAGATCACCGCCGGTCACCTTCGCACCCTCGCGGAACATCGCGGCACCGCCGCCCTCGGCGAACAGAACGGCCGCCTTGTCGATCGCCGAGCCTGAAATCACGTACCCCTGACGCAGCGCCTGCAGCTTCTTCTCCTCGGACAATTGCACCGGATCGGTGTCGACATCGATCTTTCGGCCGACCAGCTTTTCGAAGATGTCTGCGAACATCACGTAGTGCTCGAACTCCTCGAGCATCTGCTTAATCAGGAACGAGAAGTGATGACGGTCGATGGTCTTGTCGACTCCCGGGAGCTGCGGTCTGACGTCCGGGCTGGCCGGGCACCGCCTGCAGGAATCCGTATCGTGAACACCGCTTCCGGCTGCGGCAAGCCAACACCTTCGACCTCGGGATCGAGGCCTACCCGCGGGGTGGCGCGACCGACCTGATCGACCGCCGTGAGGCCCGGCTGTTGCGCGT
>JBBRCD010000062.1:0-23777 GCA_038205245.1 Burkholderiales bacterium | reverse complement strand
AGCCCGTCCTCGGCAAGCATGCGGGCGGCCAGGTGTGCGATCTGCTCGCGCCACTGTCGTTGCCGGGTGCTGGTGTCTCGTGCCACGTCGAGTCCTGTGTCGAGTCCCACGGACCTCAGAAAATCTGTGCCTTGACCTCGTCCTGCGGGCGGGCATCGGGCCCGCCGCCGCCCGCGTCCTGCTCGCGCGGGATATTCTCGTGATAGAAAAACTCGGACAGACCCTGTCCGGCGCGCAGGCCAGTGCCCGGATCGATTCGGACCGACACCACGCCTTCGGGGGGCGTCATCGGCTGGTCCGGCACGCCCTTGAGTGCCACTGCCATGTAGCCCATCCAGATCGGCAGCGCGGCAGAACCCCCGGTCTCGCCATTGCCCAGGGTGCGCGGCGTGGAAAACCCGATCCAGCTCACCGCCACCAGCGTGGGCTGATAGCCGGCGAACCAGGCATCCAGAAAATCGTTCGTGGTCCCGGTCTTGCCTGCCAGATCGGTGCGCCCGAGCGACATCGCCCGGGTCGCGGTGCCGGCGCGCACGACGTCCTGCATCAGATTGGTCATGATGAATGCGTTGCGCCCGTCGATCACGCGCTCGGCACTGTCGCCGGCAAGCACCGGCTTGGCCTCGAACAGCACCGCACCTCTGAGATCCTCCACCCGCTGGATCAGAAACGGCGTGATCCGGTAACCCCCGTTGGCGAACACCGAGTAGGCAGTGGCCATCTGCATCGGCGTCACGCCGCCGGCACCGAGCGCCATCGTGAGATAAGGCGGGTGCAGCTTGGCGTCGAAGCCGAACCGGGTGATGTAGTCCTGTGCATACTGCGTGCCGATCGCCTGAAGCACGCGGATCGTGACCAGGTTCTTCGATCGGGCCAGCGCGGTACGCACCCGCATCGGGCCGTCATATTTGCCGTCGTAGTTCTTCGGCTCCCAGGGTTCCGAGCCGGTCTGGCTGGCCCCGAAGCTCAATGGGGCATCATTGACCACGGTCGCTGCGGTGAACCCGCGCTCGAGTGCCGCCGAATAGATGAACGGCTTGAAGCTGGACCCGGGCTGCCGGATCGCCTGGGTGACATGATTGAACTGGGCGCGGTTGAAGTCGAAGCCACCGACCAGCGCCTTGATGGCGCCATCGGCCGGGTTGACCGCGACCAGCGAAGCCTCGACCTGGGGCAGCTGGGTGATCTGCCATGAACCTTTTTCGTCACGCTGCACCCGCACCACGGCGCCCGGCCGAAGCCGCTGCTTGAGCGGCGTCTGCTCGCCGATGGTGCGTTGCGCGAACTTCAGGCCCTCGCCGGTGATGGTCAGCCGGCCGAGTCCGCGGCGATAGATCAGGGCCGACTTGTTGTCCACCTGCAGCACCACGGCGGGAAACAAGCCATCGCTGTCAGGATCGTCCTGCAGCAGGTCTTCCAGCCGTTCGTCAGTAAAGCCGGCAGGCAGGTCGACGAATCGCTCCGGCCCGCGAAAGCCATGCCGGCGGTCATAGGCGATTACACCTCGACGAAGCGACTGATATGCTGCAAGTTGGTGCTCACTAACTATAGTGGTATGCACCCGCAGACCTCGCGTATAGGCCTCGTCCTTGAAGCGCTCGTACATCACCTGACGAACCATCTCGGCCACGTAGTCGCCGTGACCGGTGGTCTCGCCCGCCTCCCGCCGCGCCGGCATCTGGAATTTCTCGGCCGTCGCCAGCTGCTCGGCGGTGATGAACCGCAGGTCGTGCATCCGCCGCAAGACATACTGCTGGCGCAGCCTGGCCCGTTGCGGATTGACCACCGGATTGAACCTCGAGGGCGCTTTTGGCAATCCAGCAAGCATTGCCATCTCGGCGACCTCAAGTTGTTCCAGGGTCTTGCCGAAATACGTCTGCGCGGCGGCGGAAAACCCGTAGGCCCGCTGGCCCAGGAATATCTGGTTGATGTACAGCTCGAGTATCTGGTCCTTGGTCAGACTCGCTTCGATCTTGAAGGCAAGCAGCGCCTCGTGAAACTTGCGCGTAAACGTCTTCTCCCGCGAAAGAAAGAAGTTTCGCGCAACCTGCATGGTGATGGTGCTGGCGCCCTGGCGCGCGCCGCCGCCAGCGAAGTTCGACACCGCCGCGCGCACGACGCCAATGTAATCGACACCCCCATGCTCGTAGAAACGATCGTCCTCGGCGGCCAGGATCGCCTTTTTCATCAGATCGGGCACCGCCTCGATCTTGACCAGCGCCCGGCGCTCCTCGCCGAACTCGCCCAGCAGTTTGCCGTCGGCGCTGAACACTCGAAGCGGCACTTTCGGCCGATAGTCGGTGAGCACCTCCAGCGAGGGGAGGTTCGGGTACGCGACCGCCACGGCGAATGCCAGTACGAGCCCGGCCAGACCGACGCCGCCAGCGGTGACAAGCAATGTAATCAACAACCAGCGCTTGAGCATCACGGATTATAGGCAGATGTGCCGCCCCGGATCAGATACGGAAATGAGACAGTCCGACATGAATCGGTAAAGTCTCCCGCGAAAAAAGACTTTACAGTCCAAAGAGTTGTTGCTAGCCTTTAAACCCGTTTGTGCAATCATGGCGTGAACCTTCCATGTTCAAAGGGAAACTTGACTTCAAGCTGGACGCCCTCGGCCGCTACCTGCGGCCGAAGTCTCCGCCGTTGATCGGCGTGGACATCAGCTCGTCCGCCGTGAAGTTCGTCGAGCTGGAGGACGCCGGGCGCGGCAAGTACCGGATCGAGCGCTACGTGATCGAGCCGCTGTCCAAAGACGCGGTGGTCGACGGCAACATCGTCAACCTGGACCAGGTATCGGATTCCTTCAAGCGCGGCTGGAAGAAGCTGAACAGCCGGGTGCGCAATGTCGCCCTCGCGCTGCCCACTGCTGCGGTGATCACCAAAAAGATCGCAGTGCCTGCCGGCCAGCGGGAAGAGGAACTGGAACTGCAGGTCGAGACCGAGGCCAACCAGTACATTCCGTTCGCGCTGGAGGAGGTCAATCTCGACTTCCAGGTCCTTGGCCCGTCGCCGACCAGCGCTGACGATGTCGAGGTACTGATCGCCGCTTCGCGCAAGGAAAAGGTCGAGGACCGGGTGGCGGCAGCCGAAGCCGCCGGCCTGAAGGCGGTGGTGGTCGATGTCGAGTCCTACGCGACCCAGGCCGCCTTCGAGCTGATCGCGCGCGCCCTGCCGGACCAAGGCGCCGACCAGACGATTGCCATCGTCGACGTGGGCACCAGCGTGATGAACGTCAATATCGTGCGCAACGGCGAGTCGGTCTATCTGCGCGAGCAGCCGTTCGGTGGCCAGCAGCTCACCCAGGAGATCCAGCGCCACTTCGGCCTCACCGCCGAAGAAGCCGAGATCGCCAAGCGCACCGGCGGACTTCCGGAGAACTACGAAGCCGAAGTTCTGCAGCCGTTCATGGACAACCTGGCACTGGAAGTCGCCCGGGTTCTGCAGTTCTTCTATACATCGACCCAGTACAGCAGCATCGACAAGCTGCTGCTCGCCGGAGGTTGCGCGGCGATACCGGACCTGGACGAGACGGTCAGTCGCCGCACCCAGGTGAGCACGGTCGTCGCCAATCCATTTGCCAGCATGGAAGTGTCATCGAAGATCCGCCCGCGGCAGCTCCAGCTCGATGCGCCATCGTTGATGGTCGCCTGCGGGCTTGCGCTGCGCCGGTTCGATCCTTCCTGATCCGCGCCCGGCCCCGCCCGCGCCCCTCGCCTCCCGCACCACTGCCATCGCCGACGCCATGATTCGCATAAACCTGCTACCCCACCGCGAGATGAAACGAGCTGCTCAGCAGCGATCGTTCATCGTCGCTGCAGTCGCGATGCTCGCCCTGGGGGCTGGTGTCGTGTTTGCGGTCCATGGCGTGCTATCGGCACGCATCGAAGGCCAGCAGGCGCGCAACAAGTTCCTCGATCAGGAGATCGCGGGCCTCGACAAGCAGATCGAGGAGATCCGCCGCCTGCGTGAACAGACCCAGCAGCTGCTGGCCAGGAAACGCGTGGTCGAGACCCTGCAGTCGAACCGTGCCGAAGTCGTGCAGCTATTCGATCAGATCGCGCGCCAGCTGCCCGACGGGGTCTATCTGCGAAACGTCAAGCAGACCGGAACCAAGGTCAACATCATCGGCTATGCGCAATCCAACGCCCGGGTGTCGACACTGCTGCGCAATCTCGAGTCCTCGCCCTGGCTGGATAACGCCACCCTGATCGAGATCAAGGCGGCGAATGTGAACAACCAGCGGCTCAACGAGTTCAGCATGAACGTCGACATGGCGCGGCCAAAGCCCGAGCCGGCCGTCCCCGGCAGCAAACCGGTACCGCCCGCCCCGGGCGCGCCGGCCGCGAAGAAGTGACCTCGTCAATGGACCCCCAGCACAACGGCCGCCAACGATGACACTCGACGAACTCAGGCGCCTCGACCCCAAGAACATCGGGTCATGGCCGATTGCAGTGCAGGCAGTGACGCTGCTGCTGCTGTTGGTCCTCGTAGTCTTTCTCGGCTACTGGTTCGACTGGCGCAACCAGCTCGCGGAGATCAACACGCTGCGCGAGCGCGAGTCGACCCTGCGCACGACCTTCATCGACAAGAAGCGGCAGGCGATCAACCTGCCTGCTTACCAGAAACAGCTGGAGGATATCGAGCAGGCGTTCGGTGCACTTCTGAAGCAGCTGCCGAACCGGTCGGAAATGGATGCGCTGCTCACCGACATCAACCAGGCTGGCCTCGGGCGCGGCTTGCAGTTCGAGCTGTTCAAGCCGGCCGCGCAGGAAACCACTTCGGAGTTCTACGCAGAACTGCCGATCAATATCAGGGTCACCGGCAGCTATCACGAGCTGGGCGCGTTCGCCAGCGACATCGCCCAACTGCCACGGATCGTGACGCTGAACGACATCGCGGTCGCCACCGGGCGGGACGGCTTGCTGACGATGGACGCCGTGGCAAAAACGTTCCGCTACCTCGACGAAGAGGAACTGGGCAGACAACGCAAGGCGGCGCAGGCTGCGGTGAAGAAAAAATGAAGCTCGCCACCACATTCGCCCGTGTTCTGTTGCCGCTGTGTCTCGGCCTGTCGATGGTCGGCTGCGGATCGGATCAGTTCCAGGACCTGAAGCAGTTCGTCAGCGACGCCGAGAACGTCGCCGGCAGCCGGGCCCGTATCGACCCGCTGCCCAAGGTCGACCCGTATCAGCCGTTCGCCTACAACCAGGCGGAGCTGGAAGACCCGTTCCGGCCGCGCAAGATCGAGCCAACCAAGTCGGCGAAGGGCCAGCTGCAACCGGACCTGAACCGGCGGCGCGAGCCGCTGGAAGCCTTCCCGCTGGACAACCTCAAGATGGTCGGCACGCTTCAGCAGGGCAAGCTGCTGTTCGCGCTGGTACGCACGCCGGACAACAACCTGTTCCGGGTACGCCAGAACAACTACATCGGTCAGAACTTCGGCTTGATCCAGGAGATCAGCGATACCGGGATGAAACTCAAGGAACTCGTGCAAGACGGTGCCGGCGAATGGACCGAACGTGTCACTTCGCTGTTTATGCAAGATGAATCGGAGGCAAAACGATGACCACCGCGACGAATACCTCGATCGCCCTGCGTGCGACTTCTCTTTCTGCAACCGCCGGCCGCTCGGTCACCAGGCTATTGCTCTGGTCGCTGTGTCTTCTTGCCGGTGGTGCACTCGCACAGCCGGCGCCACCTGCAGCCGCTCCGGGCAACGCCATACAGTCGGTCAGTGCTGCGGTCGCGCAGGGCGGCAACGTCCTGGTGCGCATCACGATGAAGGAAACGCCAAAGGTGCTGCCAACCGGCTTCCAGATCACCAGTCCGTCCCGGCTGTCGTTTGATTTCCCGAACACCGCCAATGGAACCGGCCGCAGCGTCCAGGACGTGACCCAGGGCGACCTGCGCAGCCTGAACCTGGTGCAGGTCGGGGACCGCACCCGGCTGGTCCTCAACATGACCCGCACTGTGCCCTACGAAGCCCGTATCGAAGGCAACTCGATCATCGTGTCCCTGCAGGGCGCCGGGGGTATCGCCGCCGGCGTGGCGCCAGCGCCTACCCGCTTCGCCGAGGACACCGGGGGCGGGCGCCAGCATCGCATCCTGAACATCGACTTCCGCCGGACCGCCGAGGGCGCGGGTAACGTGATCATCGACCTGGCCGACAACAACACCGGTATCGATGTGCGCCAGCAGGGACGCAATATCGTGGTCGAGTTCCAGCGCACCCAGATGCCGCAGCACCTGCAGCGCCGTCTGGATGTCACCGACTTCGCCACACCGGTCCAGTTCGTCAGCGCCCAGCAGTCGGGTGACCTCGTTCGGCTCGAGATTCAGCCACGCGGTCAGTGGGAGCAGTCGGCCTACCAGGCCGATAACCGGTTCATCCTCGAGGTCAAGCCGGTGATCGAGGACCCGACCCGTCTGGGCGGTGGGCAGCGCCGCTACACCGGCGACAAGCTGTCGCTCAATTTCCAGAACGTCGAGGTGCGTGCGGTGCTGCAGGTTCTGGCCGACTTCACCGGCCTGAATATCATCACCAGCGACACGGTCAGTGGCAACCTCACCCTGCGGCTCAAGGACGTGCCCTGGGACCAGGCGATGGACATCATCCTGCAGGCCAAGGGCCTGGACATGCGCAAGACAGGCAACGTGATGTGGATCGCGCCGCGTGACGAACTCGCCACCCGCGACAAACTCGAGGCCGAGTCACGCCAGCAACTGTCCGATCTGGAGCCGGTGCGCACCGAGACCTTCCAGCTCAACTACGCCCGCGCCGACGCGTTCCAGAAGATCCTCACCGATCCGCAGCAGCGGGTGCTGTCGCGCCGCGGCAGCGCGGTGATCGATCCGAGAACCAATACCCTGTTCATCCAGGACACCCCGACCAAGCTGGACGAGATGCGGCGCCTGGTTCGCCAGATCGACGTGCCGGTACGGCAGGTCATGATCGAGGCGCGGGTGGTCGAAGCGGCCGACACGTTCTCGCGCAACCTGGGCGCGCGCCTGGGTGTGTTCGACCGGGCGAATGGACAATCGCTGGGTAACAGTACGGCGCGCATGATGGTCGGTGGCAATCTGGAGGCGACCGGCTTTCTCACCAGCCAGGTCGCCACGCCGATACCGACCCTGGTGCAAAGCCTGGGCGTGAACCTGCCGGCGCAGACCATCGGCGGGGCACGCCCAGGCGCGTTCTCGGCCATCGTCTTCAATGACAGCCTGACCCGCTTCCTCAACCTGGAAGTGCAGGCTCTGCAGGCCGAGGGTCGTGGCCGGATCGTCTCCAGTCCGCGGGTGATCACCGCCGACCAGATCGAGGCGACGATCGAGCAGGGCACCGAGATTCCGTTCCAGCAGGCCACGGCCAGCGGTGCTACCGCGGTGTCGTTCAAGAAGGCGACCCTGTCGCTCAAGGTGAGGCCGCAGATCACGCCGGATGGCAATGTGATCATGACGCTCAACGTGAACAACGACAGCGTTGGCCAGAACACCCAGTCCGGACCCGCCATCAACAC
The DNA here is from genome assembly GCA_038205245.1 of Burkholderiales bacterium. Lineage (GTDB taxonomy): Bacteria > Pseudomonadota > Gammaproteobacteria > Burkholderiales > CAIKXV01 > CAIKXV01. The sequence continues at coordinate 16,254 of JBBRCD010000062.1, read as the reverse complement.
GCGCCAGATCAGCACCCAGGTTCTGGTGGAGAACGGCGGCACCGTGGTGATCGGGGGCATCTACACCCAGGACTCGCGGCAGACGGTCAACAAGATCCCTTTTCTCGGTGATCTTCCGTATGTCGGCTTCCTGTTCCGCGACCGTTCGATCGTGGATGACAAGCGCGAGTTGCTGATCTTCGTCACCCCGCGCGTACTCAATGACCGGCTTTCCTCCCTGGAAAGGCCGCGCGGGTAGTCCACCGGTGGTGAGCCGTTTGGCGAACGGGCGTGCAGTGCGCGCCCGTTTGCGTTTCGGCCAGGCGGTACCGCCCTGAAGGGCGCGCGCTGCGCGCTACAATCAGGGGACATGGATAGCCTCGACGCGAGCACTGACCAGAACGCAACCGCCCTGCCTGGCTGGGGGGCTGGCGTAGCCAGCGTGTTCCTGGTCGGCATGATGGGGGCGGGCAAGACCTCGGTCGGCCGCGTACTGGCGCAGCGCCTGGGCAAACGCTTCATCGACGCGGACCACGAGATCGAGTCGCGCTGCGGGGTGACCATCCCGGTGATCTTCGAGATCGAGGGCGAAGCCGGATTCCGCCAGCGCGAGTGCGCGATCATCGACGAGCTGACCCGCCTGCCCGGCATCGTGCTGGCAACCGGGGGCGGTGCGGTGCTGTCGGCCGAGAGCCGGCAGCACCTCGCCAGCCGCGGACTGGTCATTTATCTGAGGGCGTCGGCGAACGAGATCTGGCAGCGTACCCGGCGCGACCGGAGTCGCCCGCTTCTGGCGACCGAAGACCCGCAGCGCCGCATCACTGAACTGCTCACCGTCCGCGAACCGCTGTACACCGAGATTGCGCACCTGACGGTCGAGAGCACACAGGACAGCGTGAAGTCGATGGTCAACCGCCTGATCGAGCTGATCGAGCATACAGCGACCGTGCCTCCCGGAGTCGCGTCGCCCCCTGGACCGCAGGCTCAATGACGACCGATACCCGGATACAGACGATCCAGGTTGCGCTGGGCGAGCGCAGCTATCCGATCCTGATCGGGGCTGGCGTCGCCACTGACGCCGCGTTGATCCGGACTCACCTGCCCGTCGGACGCGCCGTGCTGGTCACCAGCGAAATCGTCGGCAAGTTGTATCTGGACGCGGTGTCCTCTGCGCTTGGACGCGCCGGCATCGAAACCGTATCGATCACGCTGCCGGACGGCGAACAGCACAAGAACTGGCAGACGCTGAATCAAGTGTTCGATCGCCTGATCGAGTACCGATGCGACCGGAAGACGCCACTGATCGCCCTGGGCGGGGGTGTGATCGGCGATCTGACCGGGTTCGCCGCGGCGACCTGGCAGCGCGGCGTGCCGTTTGTGCAGATCCCTACCACACTGCTGGCGCAGGTCGATTCGTCGGTCGGCGGCAAGACCGCAATCAATCATCCGCAAGGCAAGAACATGATCGGCGCGTTCCACCAGCCGCAACTCGTGCTGGCCGATACCATGCTGCTCAACAGCCTGCCCGAGCGGGAGCTGTCTGCCGGCCTGGCTGAGGTGATCAAGTACGGGCTGATTCGAGATGTCGCCTTCCTCGACTGGCTGGAGCCAAACCTGCCCAGGCTGCTGGCGCGCGACGCAGACGCGCTCACCTACGCCGTGCGGCGCTCCTGTGAGCACAAGGCAGAGGTCGTGGTTGCCGACGAACGCGAGAGCGGAGTGCGCGAGACGCTGAACCTGGGGCATACGTTCGGCCACGCGATCGAGACTGGCGTCGGCTATGGCGAATGGCTCCATGGTGAGGCTGTCGCCGCCGGCACCGTGCTGGCCGCCGAGATGTCGGCGCGCCTCGGTTGGCTGGCCGAGCCCGATGTCGCCCGGATTCGCCACCTGTTCAGCCTCGCCCGCCTGCCGGTTGATGCGCCGGCGATGCCGCCAGCGCGTTGGCTCGAACTGATGGGCCATGACAAGAAGGTGCGCGCCGGGCGTATCCGGCTGGTGCTGCTGGAACGCCTGGGTTCGGCGACCGTCACTGGCGACTATGACCCTGAGGTGCTGAACGCGACGCTGGTCGATTGCGCGCGCCATGTCTGAGCGCAGCGATTCTGCACCCGGGCTGACGCCCGGTGTGACGGTGCAGGCGCCGTCGGGGTTGCCGTCGGGGTTACAACCCGGGTTACGGCCCTACGCCGCCGCGCCGGCGCGCTCGCGCGGACGCCAGCATGCCGAGCCGGCGCCGGTCGGTCGCGACGAGTTTCAGCGCGACCGCGACCGGATCATCCATTCGACCGCGTTTCGCCGGCTCGAGTACAAAACCCAGGTGTTCGTCAATCACGAGGGTGACCTGTTCCGCACCTGGCTGACCCACAGCCTGGAGGTCGCCCAGGTCGCGCGCTCGGTGGCATGCAATCTCGGGTTGAACGAAACCCTGACCGAGGCGATTTCGCTCGCCCATGACCTCGGCCATACGCCGTTCGGCCATGCCGGCCAGGACGCGCTCAATGCCTGCATGCGCGAGTACGGTGGGTTCGAGCACAACCTGCAGTCGCTGCGCGTGGTCGACCTGCTGGAGGAGCGCTATGCCGAGTTCGACGGACTGAACCTGTCGTTCGAAACCCGCGAGGGCATCCTCAAGCACTGTTCGCGACGCAACGCCGAACAGCTGGGCGCGATCGGCGAGCGCTTTCTGCGCGGCGAACAACCCTCGCTGGAGGCCCAGCTTGCCAACCTGGCCGACGAGCTCGCCTACAACAATCACGATGTGGACGATGGGCTGCGGTCCGGATTGATCACGCTGGAACAGTTGGAACAGGTCGGCATCTTCGCCCGGCATGTGGCCGAAGTGCGCATCCGATATCCTGGCCTGGCCGTCCGCCGGCTGATTCACGAAACCGTGCGCCGGATGATCAACACACTGGTGATCGATCTGACCGAGGAGAGCCGGCGCCGGATCGAACACCAGCGCCCGGCCTCGATCGACGCCGTGCGCGCCGCGCCGCCGCTGATCGGCTTCAGCGAGGCAGTCGCACGCGAACACACCGAGCTCAAGCAGTTCCTGCGCAACGCGCTGTACCGCCACTATCGGGTGGTACGAATGAGCGGCAAGTCGCAGCGTATCCTGTCCGAGCTGTTCACCGCCTTCATCGCTGACCTGCGCCTGCTGCCCCCACAGGACCAGGCCCGGGCGCAAGGCGACGCCCCGCGCGCGATTGCCGACTACATCGCGGGGATGACCGACCGCTACGCCATCCGTGAGCACCGCAGGCTGTTCGGGGTCGACGAACACTGACCAGGGATTGACATGCCGGCGTACCGGTAACGGCGGGCGAGTCACGACGGTGTGCCCGACGATCTACGCAACATTGCTGCTAAGCGACGCCCGGGTTACACTCCCCAGTTCGTCTGGCTATTCGGCTGCGCGCCCTGTCCCGCATCCCGGCCGACTATCGTGAAAGCCGCGCCAGTCGCGGCTTTCTTCGCCTCTGGCTGGACGCGCGCGATACGGGCTGCACACCCCCGACATCGTGCGAGACCGGCCCCCTTCCTGATCCGAGGTCGGCTATGAGTGGTTACTCACATTCTCCAGACGGTAAGCCACTTGGCAAGTCGCATCCGGTTGTCGGCCGCCCGCGAGGGCAAGGCCTGTACGACCCTGCCAACGAGCATGACGCCTGCGGCGTCGGCTTCGTCGCCCATATCAAGGGGAAGAAGAGCCACTCGATCGTCGAGCAGGGCCTGCTGATCCTGAAGAACCTGACTCACCGAGGCGCAGTCGGCGCGGATCCAAAGGCAAGCGACGGCGCCGGCGTGTTGATCCAGATCCCGGACGCCTTTTTCCGGGACGAGATCGCAAAGCAGGGCATCGAGCTGCCGCCCGCCGGCGAGTACGGGGTCGGCTTCTGCTTCCTGCCGCGCGAGCCGGCCAGCCGCTATGCCTGCGAACGCGAGATCGAGCGCGCGATCTGGGCCGAGGGCCAGGTACTGCTCGGCTGGAGGGACGTGCCAGTGGACAGCACGGTGCTGGGCGAGAGCGTGAAGCCGATCGAGCCGGTGATCCGGCAGGTGTTCATCGGCCGCGGCGCCGGGGTTACCGTCACCGATGCCCTGGAACGCAAGCTCTACATCATCCGTAAATCGTCCGGCCACGCGATCCAGGCACTCGAACTCGCGCATGGCAAGGAGTTCTATGTGCCCTCGATGTCGGCACGCACCCTGGTCTACAAGGGCATGCTGCTGGCCGAAAGCCTGGCCGACTACTTCGTCGACCTGAAGGACGCACGGGTCACCTCTGCGCTGGCGCTTGCGCACCAGCGTTTTTCGACCAACACCTTCCCGACCTGGGATCTGGCGCATCCGTTCCGCATGATCGCCCACAACGGCGAGATCAACACGCTGCGTGGCAACGTGAACTGGATCCGCGCCCGCCAGGCGGCGATCTCCTCGCCGGTGCTCGGCGATGACCTGAAGAAGATCTGGCCGCTGATCTACGATGGCCAGTCCGACTCGGCCTCGTTCGACAACGCGCTCGAGCTGCTGGTGATGGGCGGCTATTCGCTGGCTCACGCGATGATGTTGCTGATACCGGAGGCCTGGGAAGGCCACACCTTGATGGATCCGGGCCGGCGCGCCTTCTACGAGTATCACGCGGCGATGATGGAGCCCTGGGACGGCCCGGCCGCGGTGGCCTTCACTGACGGACGCCAGATCGGCGCCACGCTCGACCGGAACGGGTTGCGTCCGGCGCGCTACATCGTGACCAGCGACGATCTGGTGGTGATGGCGTCCGAGTCGGGCGTGCTGCCGATCCCGGAAGAGAAGATCGTCAAGAAGTGGCGCCTGCAGCCGGGCAAGATGTTCCTGATCGACACCGAGGCCGGCCGGATCATCGATGACACCGAGCTGAAGTACACCCTGTCCTCGGCCAAGCCGTATCGCGAGTGGATCGACCGCATCCGGATCAAGCTCGATGATCTCGAACCGGAGCGCTCGTCCGGGATCGAATCGCGCGAAGCCAATGCGGAAACGCTGCTCGACCGGCAGCAGGCGTTCGGCTACACCCAGGAAGACCTGAAGTTCCTGATGCAGCCCATGGCGGTGGTGGGCGAGGAGGCGGTCGGCTCGATGGGCAACGACTCGCCGCTGTCGGTGCTGTCGAACCGTCCGAAGCCGCTCTACCACTACTTCAAACAGCTGTTCGCACAGGTGACGAACCCGCCGATCGACCCGATCCGCGAACAGCTGGTGATGAGTCTGGTGTCGTTCATCGGCCCCAAGCCAAACCTGCTCGGTATCGACGAGATCAACCCGCCGAGACGGCTCGAGGTGAGTCAGCCGGTGCTCGACTTCGACGAGATGGCGCTGGTGCGCAACATCGCCCAAGCGACCGAGAACAAGTTCCGTTCCTATGAACTGGACATCTGCTACCCGGTGAGCTGGGGCAAGGAGGCAATCGAAGCACGCCTGGCGAGCCTCGCCGCCGAAGCGCAGGACGCAGTGGTGTCCGGCTACAACATCCTGATCGTCTCGGATCGCAAGATGAGCCGCGAGCAGCTCGCCATCCCGGCGTTGCTCGCCACCTCGGCGATCCACCAGCATCTGGTCGGCAACGGATTGCGTACCAGCGCCGGCCTGGTGGTCGAGACCGGTTCTGCCCGCGAGACCCATCACTTCGCGCTGCTCGCGGGGTACGGCGCCGAGGCGGTGCATCCCTATCTTGCGCTGGAGACCGTGCTCGAAATAAGCGCCTCGATGCCAGCGGATGTGGCCGGCGGCAAAGCGGTGAAGAACTACATCAAGGCGATCGGCAAAGGCCTGATGAAGGTGATGTCGAAGATGGGCATCTCGACCTACATGTCCTACACCGGCGCGCAGATCTTCGAAGCGGTTGGTCTCGCTCGTCCGCTGGTCGAGAAGTACTTCCGCGGTACCGCGAGCCACGTCTCGGGAATTGGCCTGTTCGATGTCGCCGAAGAGGCGATCCGGATGCACCAGGCGGCCTTCGGCGACGACCCGGTGCTCGCCGGTGCGCTCGACGCCGGCGGGGAGTACGCGTTTCGCGTGCGCGGCGAGGAGCACATGTGGACGCCTGATGCCATCGCCAAGCTGCAGCACGCGGCGCGCGCATCGAGCTACTCGACCTTCAAGGAGTACTCGCAGCTCATCAACGACCAGAGCAAGCGCCTGATGACCCTGCGCGGGCTGTTCGATTTCCGCTTCGACCGCCGCCAGCCGGTGCCGATCGAGGAGGTCGAGCCTGCAAAAGAGATCGTCAAGCGCTTTTCCACTGGCGCCATGTCGCTCGGTTCCATCTCCACCGAGGCCCACACCACGCTGGCGATCGCGATGAATCGCATCGGCGGCAAATCCAACACTGGCGAAGGCGGCGAGGATCGCCGACGCTATGTGCCGGTCAACGAGGGTGACACGCTGGCAAGCGTGCTGGGCGCCGACCGGGTCGCGATCGATCTGCCGCTGAAGGCGGGCGACAGCCTGCGTTCCAGGATCAAGCAGGTCGCCTCGGGCCGGTTCGGTGTCACCGCCGAGTACCTCGCCTCGGCCGATCAGATCCAGATCAAGATGGCGCAGGGCGCCAAGCCCGGCGAAGGCGGTCAGCTGCCCGGACACAAGGTGTCGGAGTACATCGCCGAGATTCGCTTCTCGGTCCCCGGTGTCGGCCTGATCTCGCCGCCGCCGCACCATGATATCTATTCGATCGAGGATCTCGCGCAATTGATCCACGATCTGAAGAACTCGAATCCGCGCGCCTCGATCAGCGTCAAGCTGGTGTCCGAACTCGGGGTCGGCACGGTCGCGGCCGGCGTCACCAAGGCCAAGGCAGACCATGTGACGATCGCCGGTCATGATGGCGGCACCGGTGCGTCGCCCTGGTCTTCGATCAAGCATGCCGGCACGCCCTGGGAATTGGGCCTGGCCGAGACCCAGCAGACGCTGGTGCTGAACGATCTGCGTGGACGGATCGCAGTGCAGGTCGACGGCCAGATGAAGACCGGTCGCGATGTGGTGATAGGTGCCATGCTCGGCGCCGACGAGTTCGGCTTCGCCACCGCGCCGCTGGTGGCCGAGGGCTGCATCATGATGCGCAAGTGCCACCTCAACACCTGCCCGGTGGGCGTCGCCACTCAGGATCCGGAGCTGCGCAGGAAGTTTCAGGGCAGGCCTGAGCATGTGATCAACTTCTTCTTCTACATCGCCGAAGAGATCCGCGAGCTGATGGCCAGGCTGGGTCTGCGCCAGTTCGACGAGCTGATCGGCCGTGCCGACCTGCTCGACATGAAGCAAGGCATCGAGCACTGGAAGGCGAAAGGACTCGACTTCTCGCGCGTATTTCATCAGCCGGCGATGCCCGAGTCGGTCGCGCGCCATCAGTGCGAGACCCAGGATCATGGCCTGACCGGTGCACTGGATCACCGGCTGATCGAACTGGCGATGCCAGCACTCGAGCGCGGCGAGAAGGTCAGCATCGACATGCCGATCCGCAACGGCAACCGCACTGCCGGCACCATGCTGTCCGGAGAGGTCGCGCGCCGCTACGGTCATGACGGGTTGCCGGAGGACACGATTCATATCCGCTTCGCCGGCTCTGCCGGCCAGAGTCTGGGCGCCTTCCTTGCGCGCGGCGTGACGCTCGATCTGATCGGCGAAGCCAACGACTATGTGGGCAAGGGCCTGTCCGGAGGCCGGATCGTCGTGCAGCCCTCGTCGAAGTTCAAGGGCGTGGCGCACGAGAACATCATCGTCGGCAACACCGTGCTTTATGGTGCGATCGCCGGGGAAGCCTACTTCCGCGGTGTCGCCGGTGAGCGGTTCGCGGTGCGAAACTCGGGCGCAGATGCAGTCGTCGAAGGCGTCGGCGATCACGGCTGCGAGTACATGACCGGTGGCACCGTGTTGGTGCTGGGCAGCACCGGGCGCAACTTCGGCGCCGGCATGAGTGGCGGCATCGCCTACGTGCTCGACGAGGACAGCCAGTTCAGTGAACGCTGCAACCTGTCGATGGTCGCTATCGAGCCGCTGCTCGCAGCGAGCGAACAGGAAGGACGGCTGTCCCGCGAGTTCTGGCATCGTGGCGAGACGGACGAAGCGATCGTATTGCGCATGCTGGAGAACCACGCGCTGTACTCTGGCAGCGCGCGTGCGAAGTTGATGCTTGCCGACTGGTCGGCCTGGCGTGGATGCTTCGTCAAGGTGTTCCCGACCGAGTACCGGCGAGCGCTGGGCGAACTGGCTGCGAGCAGTCGCAAGCTGGCCGCCTGAGTGAGATTGTCGCGGCGCCTGAGGCAAATCTGAGCGCCACCGCAAGCTTTTCAACCTTTCTCGGAAGCAGGACAACGATGGGCAAGATCACCGGATTCATGGAGTTTCAACGGGTCGAAGAGACCTATGAACCCCCGCAGTCGCGGGTCAAGCACTATCGCGAATTCGTGCTTCGCCTGACCGATGACGCGGCGAAGACCCAAGGCGCGCGCTGCATGGATTGCGGCACGCCTTTCTGCATGAGCGGCTGCCCGGTGAACAACATCATCCCGGACTGGAACGATCTGGTGTTCCGGCAGAACTGGAAAGAGGCGCTCGAGACGCTGCACTCGACCAACAACTTCCCCGAGTTCACCGGTCGCATCTGTCCAGCGCCGTGCGAAGCGGCCTGCACGCTGAACATCAACGCCGCGCCCGTCGGCATCAAATCGATAGAGCACGCGATCATCGACAAGGGCTGGGAGAACGGCTGGGTGTTGCCGCAGCCCCCATCCGTGCGCACCGGCAAGAAGGTCGCGGTGGTCGGGTCCGGCCCTGCCGGGCTTGCCTGTGCCCAGCAACTCGCGCGCGCCGGCCATGCGGTGACCGTGTTCGAGAAGAGCGATCGCATCGGTGGCCTGCTTCGCTACGGCATTCCCGACTTCAAGATGGAGAAGTCGCACATCGACCGGCGCATCGATCAGATGCAGGCCGAAGGTGTGGTCTTCAGTCCAGGCATGCGTGTCGGTAGCGTTCAGGTACCGGGCGAAAGCGACCTGGCTGGCAAGACCGTCGAGCCCGAGCAGTTGACCCGCGAGTATGACGCCGTCGTGCTCGCTGGCGGGGCCGAGACGCCGCGCGACCTGTCGGTCCCCGGGCGCGATCTGCGGGGCATCCACTATGCGATGGACTTCCTGCCGCAGCAGAACAGGGTGGTCGCCGGCGACAGCGTCTCCGGACAACTGATGGCCACCGGCAAGCATGTGGTGGTGATCGGGGGCGGTGACACCGGGTCGGATTGCGTGGGTACTTCCAACCGCCATGGCGCGGTCTCGGTTACCCAGTTCGAGTTGCTGCCGCAGCCGCCCGAGGAGGAGAACAAGCCACTCGTCTGGCCGTACTGGCCGATCCGGCTGCGCACCTCGTCCTCGCACGAGGAGGGCTGCGAGCGCGACTGGGCAGTCGCCACCAAGTCGTTCAAGGACGACGGTCAGGGCAATGTGTCTGCGCTGGTCGGGGCCAGGGTCGAGTGGGCAAAGGATGCGGCGAGTGGTCAGATGAAGATGATCGAGATCCCGGGGTCGGAATTCGAAATCAAGGCCGACCTGGTGCTGTTTGCGATGGGCTTCGTCGGCCCGGTGCGCACGGTTCTGGACGCGTTTGCTGTGTCCAGGGATGCGCGCGGCAACGCGAAGGCAACCACCGACGGCCCCGGCTGCTACACCACCAGCGCGCCGAAGGTGTTCGCGGCAGGCGACATGCGGCGTGGACAATCGCTGGTGGTCTGGGCGATTCGTGAAGGACGGCAGTGCGCCCGCGCGGTCGACGAGTTCCTCATGGGCTGCTCCAACCTGCCGCGCTGACGTAACGTGTCAGAGACGTTCCGTGCCCGGGACGCGCCTCGCTCGAGCCGGGGCGGACGCAGGCGCGGTAGATGTCTGCTGCGTCAGGCGCGCGGTGAACTCTCCTATACTCGGCTGTGCCGGAGCGGTCGTGCGCTGCATGTCGTGACCGCACTGGCAGGCCACTCCCGGCCGGTAAATCACTTGAAACACCGAGGTCCAACGTCCCATGTCTCCATCGACGCTTCTCAATGACCGTTTTCTGCGCGCCGCGCTGCGCCAGCCGGTCGATCGGACCCCAGTCTGGGTCATGCGCCAGGCCGGACGCTACCTGCCCGAGTACAACCAGACACGCGCGCGTGCCGGCAGCTTCGTCAAGCTGATGAAGTCACCGGTGATGGCGGCGGAAGTCACCATGCAACCGATCGAGCGGTTCGATCTGGACGCGGCGATCGTGTTTTCGGACATCCTGACCGTGCCGGATGCGATGGGGCTGGGCCTGTATTTCGCCGAGGGAGAAGGCCCGCGCTTCGAGCGGCCGCTGCGCGATCCCCAGGCGATCGCGGCGCTACGGTTGCCCGACCCGGCAACCGACTTGCGCTACGTGATGGATGCAGTCTCCGAGTGCCGCCGCAGCCTGGCCGGCAAGGTGCCGCTGATCGGCTTTTCCGGCAGCCCGTTCACCCTGGCCTGCTACATGATCGAAGGTGGCGGCAGCGACGATTTTGCCCGGGTGAAGCAGCTGATGTACAGCGACCCGGCAACGATGCACAAGCTGCTCGAGATCAACGCGCGCGCGATCAGCATTTACCTTGACGCGCAGATCGAAGCGGGCGCCCAGGCGGTGATGCTGTTCGATACCTGGGGTGGCATGCTGGCCGCCGATCGCTATCGCGACTTCTCGCTGCGTTATCTGCAGCAGATCGTCAGCTCGATTCGGCGCGAGGCTGACGGCCGACGGGTACCGGTGATCGTGTTCACCAAGGGCGGTGCCGTCTGGCTGGAGTCGATCGCGGCGATCGGCGCCGATGCGATCGGCCTGGATTGGACCCTGGATATCGGCGAAGCGCGGCGCCGGGTGGGTGACCGGGTGGCGCTGCAGGGTAATCTCGACCCGATGGTCATGCTGACCAATCCGGCTACGATCGAAAGCGAGGTGGAGCGTATCCTGACCAGCTACGGGCACGGAAGCGGACATGTATTCAACCTCGGTCATGGCATCACCCGGTTCACGCCGCCGGAACATGTCGGGGTCCTGGTCGATGCCGTCCATCGGCGAAGTCAGCGGTTCCACCTGGACCGCTGAGCGACTGCTGAGTGAATCCGGGCCGGGTTGGCGCCAGGCTCGCCCGCATTGCGGCATTGGCAGGGTGCGCTTATTCACAACTTGCTGTTTCATGGGGATTTCTGCCAGTTCTCTGCTGATTCTGTCGATTAATATGCAAGTCATTGTTTACACTGGTATTTAGTACTGGCAGAGCGACAGCTTGAGGATCGCCTTGGATCCAGGCGGCTGCCTGAGTCACCTTGACGAAAACTATCGACAAAGTTATCCACAAGCCAGACACCCCTGTAGCCGAGGGGGAGGAAGCGCTGCACACCGTAGTTCAGGTCGCACTCGACCTTCCCTTGGACCGGCTGTTCGACTACTGGAACCGGGGCGCAGGCAGGGCTGACATTGGCCGGCGGGTCGAGGTGCCGTTCGGGCGGGATTCGGCCACTGGCATCATTGTCGGGCTGGCTGGGGCGAGCGAGGTGGCCGCCGGGCAACTCAAACCGATCGGCGCTGTCGATCGTTCGATCGAACCGATCGCTCCGGACGTGATCGCGACGCTGCGCTTCGCCAGCAGCTACTACCAGCACCCGTTCGGCGCCGCGCTTTTTGCTGCACTCCCGCCTGCAGCATCAGCGGCAGGTTCCACCCGCGCTGCCCGGCCAGAAGGCTGGCGCCTGACGGACGCAGGACGCGTGCGCCAGAGCGCGACAAGGACGCGACCGGCACCCGCCCAGCAGCGCCTGCTCGATCTTCTGGCCGCCCATGTGGTGCTGCCGGATTCGGAGCTGGCAAACTGCGGTCCGCGCGAGGGTTCCACGCGCGTCATGCTGCGACAATTGTTGCAGCATGGCTGGGTCGAAGGTGTACCGGCCGGGGGTGTACCGGCCGGGGCTATACCGGCCGAGGGTATGCTGGCCGAGGGTATGTCGGCCGAGGCCTCCGTCGGCGTATCGCCTCCCGGGCAGTCGCCGTTACCGCCATCCAGGTTCGCGCTGACCGAGGCGCAGGCCGCCGCCATCGCAACGCTCGAGGCGTCGCTGGACCAGTTCCGGGTACACCTGTTGTTCGGCGTGACCGGCAGCGGCAAGACCACCGTCTACGCCCGTTGCATGCGCGAGTGCCTCGCCCGTGGCGCCCAGGCGTTGATGCTGGTGCCGGAGATCAATCTCACCCCGCAGCTGGAGTCCGCCCTGAGCGCGGAACTGCCGGGCGCGCGAATCGTCGTGCTGCACAGCGGGCTGCCGGTAGCCGAGCGTCGGCGGCGCTGGCAGGCCGCGGCCACCGGTCAGACCGACGTGGTGGTCGGCACCCGCCTCGCGGTATTCGCCTCGATGCCACGGCTCGGGCTGATCGTCGTCGACGAGGAGCATGACGGCTCGTTCAAGCAGGAAGAAGGGCTGCGCTACCATGCCCGCGACATATCGGTCTGGCGCGCCCGAGCCAGGCAGGTGCCGGTGGTGCTGGGCAGCGCCACGCCAGTGCTGGAGACGCTGCACAACGCCCAGTCCGGACGCTACCGCTTGCTGCAGCTGGCGACCAGACCGACCGGTCCGATGCCCTCGATCGAGCTGATCGATCTGCGCCGTTACCCGAAAAATGCTGCGCACAATCCCGGGCTGTCCGAGCCGCTGCTGAACGCGCTTTCCGCCCAGCTCGAGCGCGGGGAGCAGAGCCTGGTCCTGGTCAACCGCCGGGGCTATGCCCCGGTATTGCGCTGCAACAGCTGCGCCTGGGTGGCTGGCTGCCCGCGCTGCAGCGCCCGCCTGGTGCTGCACCAGCGACAGCGCGGTTTGCGCTGTCACCACTGCGGGCTGTTCGAGCGTCCACCGCAGCATTGTCCCACCTGCGGCAACCCGGACCTGACCCCCCTCGGGCTGGGTACCGAGCGCCTGGAGGAGACTCTGGCCCGGCTGCTGCCGGGCGCACGCATGCTGCGCATCGACCGCGATTCGATGCGCACCCCGGCAGCCTGGGCGCATGCCCGCGAGCAGATCCAGCGGGGGGAGGTCGACCTCCTGGTCGGCACCCAGATGCTGGCCAAGGGCCATGACTTCCCCCGGCTGACGCTGGTCGGCGTGGTCGATACCGACCAGACCCTGTACAGCAGCGACTTTCGCGCGCCTGAACGTCTGTTCGCACTGCTGACTCAGGTTGCCGGCCGTGCCGGACGCGCCGATCTGGCCGGTCGGGTACTGATCGAGACCGCGGTGCCGCAGCATCCGCTGTTCGCCGCGTTGACCAGGCACGACTACACCGCATTCGCCAGCCAATTGCTGGACGAGCGGCGCAGGCTCGGACTGCCCCCGTTCTCGCACCAGGCGATCCTGCGCGCCGACGCGCTCGCGCTGGCCGACGCGCTCGCCTTCCTGACCGAGGCGGCGCGCCAGGCCACGGCGGTCGATGCCTCGATCACGCTCTACGATCCGGTGCCGGCGCTGCTGGTCCGGCGCGCCGGACGCGAGCGGGCCCAGTTGCTGGTGCAGTCCAGAAGCCGGGGTCGCTTCCAGCGTTTCCTGTCGATCTGGCGGGCGCAGATCGCTGCACAGCGGGCGTCGCGGGTGCACTGGATACTGGATGTCGATCCGCTGGAACTCTGAGCCGGGCAACATCGATGGGCCGGCGCCCGATCGATCGCGACCGCCAGCGGCAGCGACGGCCCGCAGCCTCGCCCGGGCCAAGTAAACTAGAGACCTGAACCAGCCCCCTGAGCTAGCCACCGCAGTGGGCTATTTCTGCTAGCCACCTTCGCGCGATGCAACACCCCAATGGGCCGCTGCCTCGCCTGCCTCACGACCCGGAACCGATGGCCGCCACCGATCTGAAATCAATCTGCACCGCCCTGCTCGAGCAGGCGCTGGCCGTGGTCGCCCCGGACAGCGGTCTGTCGGTGCAGCTGGAGCGGCCGAAACAGCGCAGTCACGGCGATTTCGCCTGCAACCTCGCCTTGCAGCTGGCCAAGCCCTTGCGGCAACCGCCGCGCGAGGTTGCGGCGAAGCTGATCGCCGCACTGCCGCAATCCGGCGCCATCGAGCGCGCAGAGATCGCCGGCCCGGGATTCATCAACCTTACCGTGTCGCGCGCGGCCAGACGCGCTGTGGTCGCGCTGGTGCGCGCCCAGGGTGATCGCTACGGCAACAGTACCCTCGACGTTAGGCAGCAGGTGCAGGTCGAGTTCGTCTCGGCCAACCCGACCGGCCCGCTGCATGTCGGTCATGGGCGCGGGGCCGCGTATGGCGCGAGTCTCGCCAACGTGCTGACCGCGGTCGGTTACGAGGTCAGCCGCGAGTACTACGTCAACGATGCCGGCCGGCAGATGGACATTCTGGCCCTGTCCACCTGGCTGCGCTATCTCGATCAGGCTGGACAGACCGTCGAGTTCCCGCCGAACGCTTATCGGGGCAACTATGTGCGCGACATGGCGATGGCGCTAACCGCCGGCCATGGGCCGCGCTTCACTCGATTGGCGTCCGAGGTGCTGGCCGGTACACCCGGCCTGCCGGATGCCGGGCGCGACGATGCCGAAGCGAAGGCGCAACGCGAGACCCACCTGGATGCCCTGATCGAGTCCGCGAAGCGGCTGCTCTGCGACGACTACCGGATCGTGCATCAGTATGCGCTGGACACCCAGCTCGCCGACGGCCGAGACGACCTGGACGGCTTCGGCGTCACCTTCGATCGCTGGTTCTCGGAAAAATCGCTGTTCGACAGTGGCGCGGTCGCGCGCGCAGTCGAGGGGCTACAGGCGGCGGGTCACCTCTACCGCGACAACGGGGCGCTATGGTTCCGTTCCACCGCCTTCGGCGACGAGAAAGACCGGGTCGTACAGCGCGAGAACGGTGCGTTTACCTACTTCGCATCGGATATCGCCTATCACCTGGACAAGTTCGAACGCGGCTTCGACCGCGCGATCGATGTCTGGGGCGCCGACCATCATGGTTATATTGCGCGGGTGACCGGCGCGCTGCGCGCGAGCGGGGCAGACGCCCAGCGGTTGACCGTGGCGCTGGTGCAGTTCGCCGTGCTGTATCGCAACGGCGAGAAGGTGTCGATGTCCACCCGCTCGGGCCAGTTTGTCACCCTGCGCGAACTGCGCGCCGAGGTCGGCAACGATGCGGCACGCTTCTTCTATGTCCTGCGCAAAAGCGACCAGCACCTCGATTTCGACCTCGACCTGGCCAAATCGCGTTCCAACGAGAACCCGGTTTATTACATCCAGTACGCCCACGCGCGCATCTGCAGCGTGTTCGAACAATGGACGTCCGAGGGCGGCCTCGCGGCCCTGGACGGCGTCGACCTGTCGCCGCTGGACGGGACGCATGAGCTGGCGCTGATCGACCGGCTGGCCGCATGGCCGGAGACACTTGAACTCGCCGCCTCCGAGCTATCGGTGCACGGCATCGCCTTCTACCTGAAAGATCTCGCCGGTGACTTCCACAGCTTCTACAACGCCGAGAAAGTGCTGGTCGAAGCGCGGCCCACGCGCCTCGCGCGGCTTGCCCTGCTGGATGCGGTACGTACGGTGCTCGCCAATGCCTTGCACCTGCTCGGCGTCAGTGCACCGGTCCGGATGTAGACCCGGATGAGCCGCGACTACAAGAAGCCAGAACCGAAAGGACGCACAGGTGCGATGATGCTTGGCATCTTCGTCGGTCTGGTGCTCGGCCTGATCGCCGCGCTTGCAATCGCGTTCTACCTCAATCGCGCGGCCAATCCGTTCGCGGCGCGCGACAAGCCGGCCGCCACGACCGCCCCGGCCAAGGGCGCGCCCGGCACCGCAGTGACCCCGCCCGGCACGAGTGGCACCTGGGCGGCCGGTACGAGTACGTCTGGTACGAGTACGTCTGGAACGAGTATGTCGGGTACCGACTCAGCGGCCGACCCGGGCAAGACAGGTACCGAGGGCAAGCCGCGCTTCGATTTCTACACGATACTGCCGGGCGTGGAACAGACCGCGACCGAGCAGGACCTGCGCAACCGCAAGGCCGATGCGAAGTCGCCGGTGCAGGAGCGTTTCTTCCTGCAGGCAGGCGCGTTCCAGAATGCGCAGGATGCAGACAACCTGAAGGCACGACTTGCGTTGCTCGGACTGGAAGCCATCATCCAGACCGCCAATCTCGGCGACAAGGGGACCTGGCACCGGGTTCGCCTGGGTCCGTTCGACGATGCCGATACACTGACCCGGGT
>JBBRCD010000061.1:0-24101 GCA_038205245.1 Burkholderiales bacterium | reverse complement strand
GGCCAGGTTGCCGCGCTCGCGCCCGACTTCCTGTTCTCGTTCTACTACCGCTCGATGCTGCCGGTGCCGCTGCTCGATCTCGCCCGCCGCGGTGCGCTGAACATGCATGGCTCATTGCTGCCCAGATATCGCGGACGGGCGCCAGTCAACTGGGCGGTGCTGCACGGTGAACGTCTGACCGGGGCCAGTCTTCACTACATGGTGGCCAGCCCGGATGCGGGCGATCTGGTCGACCAGATGCCGGTGCCGATCCTGCCCGAGGACACCGCAGGCGATGTGCTCCGCAAGGTGACCGTCGCCGCCGAGTTGGTGCTCGAACGTACGCTGCCGGGCTTGCTTGCCGGCACCGCGCCGCGAACGCCGCTCGAGCTGGGGGCTGGCAGCTATTTCGGTGGGCGCAGGCCGGAGGACGGCCGGATAGACTGGTCGCAGCCGGCGGCGACGATCCACAATCTGGTGCGCGCAGTCGCGCCACCGTATCCGGGTGCGTTTGCCGAGTTCGGCGGACAGCCTGCGCGCATCCTGCGTACCCGGTGCCCAGCGCTGGGGCCGGGCCGAACGCCAGGCCGACTGCCAGGAGATCGCCTGCTGCGGGTGGTCGACGACCGGCTGCAGGTATGCTGTGCCGACGGGCAGGTACTGGAAATCCTCGAACTCGAAGTCAACGGGAAAGGGGTGTCGGCGGGCGAGTTCGCCTCGCGCCATGGCACCGTGCAATTGTGAAGAAGATCCTCATCCTCGGCGTCAACGGCTTCATCGACCACCACCTCTCCAAGCGCATCCTCGCCGACACCGACTGGGAGGTGCACGGCATCGACATGCAGAGCGAACGGGTGGCCGAGATGATCGGGCATCCGCGCTTTCACTTCTTCGACGGCGACATCACGATCAACAAGGAGTGGATCGAGTACCACATCCGCAAATGCGATGTCGTGCTGCCGCTGGTCGCAATCGCCACCCCGGCGACCTATGTGAAGGAGCCGCTGCGGGTATTCGAGCTCGACTTCGAGGCGAACCTCCCGATCGTGCGCCACTGCGTCAAGTACAGGAAGCGCATCGTGTTTCCGTCGACCTCTGAGGTCTATGGCATGTGCGGCGACGCCGAGTTCAACGCATCGACCTCCGATCTTGTTCTCGGCCCGATCGAGAAGCAGCGCTGGATCTATTCATGCAGCAAGCAGCTGATGGACCGGGTGATCTGGGCCTATGGCATGGCCGAACGCGGGGCCGAACGGCTCGACTTCACCCTGTTTCGCCCATTCAACTGGATCGGCGCCGGTCTGGACAGCATCCATACGCCCAAGGAGGGCAGTTCGCGGGTGATCACCCAGTTTTTCGGCCATATCGTGCGCGGCGAGGACATCATGCTGGTCGATGGCGGCAGCCAGCGCCGGGCGTTCACCTACATCGATGATGGCATTGCGGCGTTGATGAAGGTGATCGACAACCCGGGTGGCGTCGCAAGCGGCAAGATCTACAACATCGGCAATCCGGCCAACGACTTCTCGGTGCGCGAACTGGCCACCATGATGCTCGAACTGGCGATGAAGTACCCCGAGTATGCCAACTCGGCGCGGCAGGTCAGGCTGGTCGACACCACGGCGATCGCCTACTACGGCGACGGTTACCAGGATGTGCAGGCCCGGGTGCCGCATATCGGCAACACCCGGGATGAACTCGACTGGTCACCGAAGGTCGATATGGCGCACGCACTGTCCAGCATATTCGACGCCTATCGGTCGGATGTCGCGCAGGCACGCCAACTGATAGATTGAGCGCAAGCCGCCACCGATGAAACTCGCGCTCAAGATCGATGTGGACACCTTTCGCGGCACCCGCGAGGGCGTGCCGCGTCTGGTCGAGCTGCTCCGGCGTGAAGACGCCGGCGCCACATTCCTGTTCAGCCTCGGGCCGGACCACACCGGGCGAGCGATCCGCCGCATGTTCCGCCCCGGGTTCATGCGCAAGGTGTCGCGCACTTCGGTGATCGAACACTACGGCGTGCGCACGCTGCTCTATGGCACGCTGCTGCCCGGCCCGGACATCGGGATGCGTTGTCGCGACCAGTTACGTGCGGTGCGCGATGCGGGTTTCGAGTGCGGCATCCATGCCTGGGACCATGTCCGCTGGCAGGACCAGCTGGCTCTTGCCGATGCCAACTGGACGCAGCGCGAGATGCAGCGAGCCTACGACCGGTTCGACGAGATATTCGGCGTGCGTGCGCGTGCGCATGGGGCCGCTGGCTGGCAGATGAATCTGCATGCGCTGCGCAGCACCCAGCGCCTGAGCTTCGGCTACAGCTCGGACACCCGGGGCAGCCACCCGTTCCTGCCCACCTGCAACGCGGAACTGATCGCCTGCCCGCAGATTCCGACCACGCTGCCTACCCTCGATGAGCTGATCGGGCGCGATGGCATCACGGTGGACACCGTCGCCGATCATCTGTTGGCGATCACCGGGAACGAGCCACCGCCCAGCGGACACGTCTATACCCTGCATGCCGAGCTCGAGGGCCAGAAGCTGCTACCGGTGTTCGAGCGACTGCTGGCCGGGTGGAAGGCCCAGGGCTATGAACTGCTGTCGCTGCGCGACTATTGCGACGGACTGGAGCTGGAACGCTTGCCGCACCATGAGATCGTATTCGGCGAAGTGCCGGGTCGCAGCGGCCGGCTCGCGCTGCAGGGGCCGGAGTTCCTGGGCCCGGGTGAGGCCCCACCAGACTACCGGTGGACCCGGGATCGCTCGGTGATCACCCAGCATGCCCTGCCACAAATCCCGGGCGCGGCGGCAGCGCGAACCGCCGAACCAGCCACCGCACCAGCCACCGCGCCCTCCGCAGCGCCTACCAACTGACCTGCCGAACCACCGCTGACTGGAGCCGTCATGCCGCACCCGAGAGCACCCGCCCTGGAACTCCCCTCGACTGACGGAACGCTGTTCAGCCTGGCAGGCGCGAAGGGCGCACCGGTGGTGATCTTTTTCTATCCGAAGGACAACACCCCGGGCTGCACCACCGAGGCCGCCCAGTTTCGGGACCACTACAAGGCGTTTCGCAAGGCCGGCGCTTCCATCCTGGGGATCTCGCGCGACACCCTCAAATCGCATGCTTCGTTCAAGCAGAAGCTGGAACTGCCGTTCGAGTTGCTGTCGGACGCCGAGGAAACAGCCTGCCAGGCGTGGAACGTCATCAAGATGAAAAACATGTATGGCAAACAGGTACGCGGAGTCGAGCGCAGTACGTTCGTGGTCGCTGCCGACGGCACGATTGCCATGGAATGGCGCGGCGTGAAGGTGCCTGGACATGTCGACGAGGTGCTGGCGTTCGTAAAGACGCTCGCGTAGAGTAAATAGAGCAGGGTCAGCCGGAGAGTCGATGCAGCAGGTTCGATCTACCCGATCAGAGTCACTCGATCAGACTCACCTGATCATCCAGCAAACGCCTCGCACCCGACGGCGGCACTCTCTTCCTGCCCCCCGGCGACCCCACCCCCGCGGTGTGCGTATCAGACGCCTTGCCCGCCGCCGCGGCAACGCCCTGGCCCCGGATTCTCCCGCGCCCCCACGGCCCTGTCGCTGGGGGCGCGGTGCTTGTGCAGTGCCCCGCAGTGGTTTCTGTTCGCAGTTCAGCCCTTCTACCCAGGAGCGTCGATGATCCAGCGTACCAAGCCGGCAGGTCAGTCCATCGTCACCAAACTGCATGCGACCAAGCTGTTCGTGCTCGACACCAACGTACTGATGCATGACCCGACCAGCCTGTTCCGGTTCGAGGAGCATGACGTGTTCCTGCCGATGATCACGCTGGAGGAACTGGACGACCACAAGAAGGGCATGTCGGAAGTCGCGCGCAATGCGCGGCAGACCAGCCGCTACCTGGAAGAGATCATCGGCCGTTCGCCGGGCGTCGACCTCGGCGCCGGTATCCCGCTCGCGGACACCGGCATCAAGCAGGGTACCGGCAACCTGCTGCTGCAGACCGAAGCCTATGACGGCACCCTGCCCTCGTCGATTCCGTCGAGCACCAAGGCCGACAACCAGATCCTGGCGGTGGTGAAGGCGCTGCAGGAGCGCAATCCGCGGCGCGAGGTGATCCTTGTCAGCAAGGACATCAACATGCGGATCAAGGCGCGTGCGCTGGCACTCGCTGCCGAGGACTACTTCAACGACAAGGTGCTCGAAGACACCGACCTCCTGTACACCGGCGTGCGCGAACTGCCGGCCGATTTCTGGGACAAGCACGGCAAGGAGATGGAGTCCTGGCAACAGGCCGGCAGCACCTTCTACCGGGTACGCGGACCGCTCTGCCCGACTCTGGCGGTGAACGAGTTCGTGTGGCTGGAAGCCGACCGGCCGTTCCATGCGATCGTCAAGGAACAGTCCGGCAAGACCGCGATCCTGCAGACGATCCGCGACTACTCGCACCAGAAGAACAGCATCTGGGGCGTGCTCGCGCGCAACCGCGAGCAGAACTTCGCACTCAACCTGCTGATGAACCCGGACATCGACTGCGTCACCCTGCTCGGCCAGGCCGGGACCGGCAAGACCCTGCTCACCCTTGCCGCCGGACTGGCGCAGACCCTGGAGGACAAGCTCTACACCGAGATCATCATGACCCGGGTCACCGTGCCGGTGGGCGAGGACATCGGCTTCCTGCCCGGCACCGAGGAAGAGAAGATGAACCCCTGGATGGGCGCGCTCGAGGACAACCTCGATGTGCTCAACAAGACCGACGACGACGCCGGCGATTGGGGGCGTGCCGCCACCCGCGACCTGATCCGCTCGCGCATCAAGGTGAAGTCGCTCAACTTCATGCGCGGGCGCACCTTCCTCAACAAGTTCCTGATCATCGACGAGGCACAGAACCTCACCCCGAAGCAGATGAAGACCCTGATCACCCGCGCCGGCCCGGGCACCAAGGTGGTCTGCCT
This sequence comes from Burkholderiales bacterium, assembly GCA_038205245.1. Lineage (GTDB taxonomy): Bacteria > Pseudomonadota > Gammaproteobacteria > Burkholderiales > CAIKXV01 > CAIKXV01. The sequence continues at coordinate 19,176 of JBBRCD010000061.1, read as the reverse complement.
GGGCAACATCGCGCAGATCGACACGCCGTATCTGACCGAGGGCAGTTCAGGCCTGAGCTATGTCGTCGACCGGATGAAGGGCTGGACGCATGGCGGGCATGTGACTCTGGCGCGCGGCGAGCGATCGCGGCTGGCCGACTTCGCCGGCGAGCGGCTGTAGCGCGAACCGGGGACAGACCCTGAGGGTCTGTCCCCTACATTGACCGGCACGACAGCAGAAAGGCTTGTGGCGCACCGCATTACTCTGCCAACGACGCTTCAAGCTGCGCGGGATCGAAACCCAGCCCGAGCCCCGGGGCAGACGGCAGTTCGACTTCGCCATCGACCAGCCGGAAGGTGCCCGCCGGGAGCTTGTCGAAAAGCAGGTCGTGCAGCATGTGATACTCGATGGAATGCACGTCAGGCGCTGCCGCCGCAACCTGCAGATTCGCGGCGAAGCATACCGCCGACGAAGCTGCATGAAAAGACACCTTCCGATGGTGCGCCGATGAGAGTGCGCAGATGCGCATCGCTTCAGACACGCCGCCGCACAGGATCGCATCCAGATGAACGACATCAACCGCATCGCGACGCAGCAGTCGACGAAAACCATCCAGGCCGAAGGAAAACTCATTGCCCGCTATCGGAACTGGACTTCCTGCAGCAACCCGCGCGAGGCCATCGACATCTTCGGGATGCACTGGCGCTTCAAGAAAGACCACGTCCAACGCGGCCAGGGCCTCGGCCATTCGGCGGGCCTGCGAGACGTCCAGCGCGTAGAGCGCGTCGACCATCAAGCCGACTTGCGGACCAATCGCATCGCGCACCGCTCGCACACGTGCCAGATCGTCGGCGAAAGACGCGCCGCCGACCTTGATCTTGACCGCCCGGAATCCACGATCCACATAGCTACGCATCTCGAGCGCGAGGTCGTCAGTCGTCTTGCCGTGCCCATACAGCCCAGCGCTGGCATAGGCCGGTACTCGCCGTCGCTGCCCGCCGAGCAGCCACGCCACCGGGAGCCCGAGTGTGCGTCCAAGCGCATCCCACAGGGCGATGTCCAGCGCACTCGCAGCCGCCCAGGCCGCGCCACCCCGGGCGCTCACGATCATGGACTGCCTCATGGCAGTGGCGATCGACCCAAGCTCGGCAAGACTTCGGCCGACCGCCAGTGGCGCAAGATCGCGCTCGATCAGAGCGCACACCGCAGACGGATCGCCACCGTCGCAGTAGGCTTCGCCCACACCGCAGCAACCGTCCTGGGTGCGCAAAAGTGCGAGCACCACGTTCTTGCGGTCCCAGCGTGTTCGGGGGTTCCACTGCGCGCGATCGAAGGTACGGGTCACAACCTGGGTCGTGACCGATTCGACCCGAATCTGATCGAGCGCGCGCACAGCGACGGCTGCGGGCGCACCCGGTTGCGGTGGACGATTCATCAGTCCAGCCCCGCATCGAGGTGCCGCAGCTCCGCGCGTAACGCGGCGCCGTCGATGCTCCGAGGCGCGATGCCCTCGCGCGCGCACAGACTGGCCGCGAGCCCGATCGCCTGTCCGTAAGCGAAGCAGGGACCCGTCACCCGGGCTGAGGCCATAGCCTCATGCTCTGCGGACAGGCATCGCCCGGCGACCAGAACTGACTCCCCAGTACGTGGCACGAAGCAGCCATAAGGTACTTCGTAGAAGTCGTGGTAGCTCCAGGCGAGGTGCGGCCTCTCGCCGCTGTGCAGTTCGATCGGCCACGGCGAACGGGCAATGCCATCAGGACGCTTGCGCGCCTCGGTCACGTCCGTGTTGCGCAGCTGTTCGACACCGTCGATCTGGCGCGTCTGACGCACGCCTACCTGCACCCCGGTATCGACCAACCACGCCCCCGCGCATCCTTCCAGATGGCGCTGGAAGAAGCGTGCATACGCACGCGCCTGCGCGCGCCCCCTAGTCTCGGCCTCAGTCAAATCGCGCCAATTGATCGGCACTAGTTCCCGACCGTCACCCCCGATGATTCGCGTCGCGTTGCAAAGCAACTGCCCTGGGCTTGGCGTTGGAAAAAGGAACACTTTGCGGCGTGGCAGATCCTCCCCGCGCGCCTGCTCGGCTTCGATCAGGCGCTCAACATCGCGGGCCAGTATGGTGTCCGGCCCGTAGCGGCGAGTGAATCGCTCTACATCGACGCCCTGGAGCCTGAACATCATCGTTGGATTCTGCACCCTGCCATCGTCGCCAAGGGTGGTGCCAAGGCCGGCCATCGCGACGACGTCGGCATCCCCCGATGCATCGATCACTGTCGATGCGAATACATCGAGTTTTCCGGCCTTGGTATAGGCGCGAACCCCAGCCACCCGCTCGTGGCCTTCCAGATGCACCTCCGTAACAACTGCGTGAAACACGACACGCACGCCTGCCGCGCCGAGCAGGGCGTCTGCTGTATCCCGCCATATCATCGGATCGTGGACCCTGGTCCAGGTGTCGCCGTAGCGTACCGGTGGGGTGAGTCCTCCCCGATCGTCCAGAGCCCGAGCGAACTCCCCCGCAAAACCATGGACCACCTGCTCCGGACTCCCCGCGGCACCGGGACTGGCAAGGTAGAGCCCGCAGAGGGTGCCCGACATCCCGGCTACAGCAGCCCCCCCGCAAAAGCCGTAGCGCTCGAGGAGCACTACCTTCGACCCAAGCCGCGCTGCAGTGACGGCTGCTGCCACCCCGGCGGCCCCGCCCCCAACCACAAGCACGTCGCAATCCAACCTCTCGACTGGCCGTCTGTCGACAACGCACATGGCATCCATGGGGTCTGCCTCCGCTCTGAGCGCTACTGATCGACGGTCGCGCCGGCCTCGCGCACCAACTTACCGAACCGGGCGATCTCGCTGCGTATGAAGCGCGAAACCTCCGCAGGCGAACTGCCGACCGGCTCCGCGCCCTGCGCACGCAGCGATTCGACGACATCGGGCGTGGCAAGGACGGCGGCGATTTCTCGATGCAGCCTGTCGATGATTTCGACAGGCGTCTTCGCCGGGGCAAAGACCCCGAACCACTGCATGATCTCAAAGCCGGGCAAACCCTGCTCGGCCACGGTCCGCACCTCGGGGACCTGCGCGATCCGGTTCGCGCTGGTGACCCCGAGTGCACGCAGCCTGCCGCTCTTTACGTGGGGGAGCACGGCAGGCACGCCGGCGAACAGCACGCCGATCTGGCCACCAAGAAGGTCACTCACCGCAGGCGCCACTGCCTTGTAAGGGACATGCACCAACTTTACCCCAGCCTGCGCAGCGAGCAACGCGCCAGCCAGATGTTGGAGGGAGCCGGATCCACCGGATCCGTATGTCAGCTGCTCGGGTCGGGCGCGGGCGAGATCAACAAGGTCGCGCACCGTCTTTGCCGGTACCGAGGGATGCACCACCAACATGAACGGCAGGCGTACCGCGAGTGTGATCGGCGCAAAATCGCGCTCGGCGTCATAGGTCATGGACTTGTAAAGGTGCTGGTTGATGGCGATATCGCCGGCAGCAGACATCATGATCGTGTATCCGTCCGGTCGGGCTTTGGCAACCGAGGCGGCGCCGATCATGCCGGCAGCACCCGTTCGGTTCTCAACGATCACCGGCTGCCCCAGCCGCTCGCCGAGTCGCTGCGCCACCAGACGAGCCACCGGGTCCACTCCTGCGCCGGCAGCATACGGATTGACCATCGTGATCGGACGGGAAGGCCATGATTGCGCGAAGGTGTTGCCAGCCACTGCCAGCGCTACTGCAGCGGCACAACCTGACACTGCGCGGCGCAGTATTGCACCCAGGAGAGAGTCGTGTGCATACATGTTGTCTCCACCATCATTCGAATGAGTCGCATGACTTTAACTTTCATCCAGCGCGCAGTCAACCGACGCCGAAATGATGTGTTAGCCTTTCCTCGCATGGACACCCCTACCGACGAAACCCGGCTCACTCTGGAGGGGGACGAACCGCTGTTTCGCCAGGTGCAGCGCGCGCTGTCTGCGAGGATCGCCGCAGCGGAATGGGCGCCAGGCACTGCACTTCCAAGCGAGGGCCGGTTGGCGCAGCGCTTCGGCGTGAGTGTGTCGACGATCCGTGCAGCGGTTGCGGAACTGGTCACGGCGCAGGTACTGGTTCGCAGGCAGGGCAAGGGGACGTTCATCTCGCCTCGCGACGAGGCGGGCAGCGTGTACCGATTCTTCCAGGTCCATCCCGATCACCTGATGCGGGAACTGCCGATCAGCCGGATACTTGGACTCAGTGCCGGTTCTGCGACTGACAAGCAGGTGGCGGCGCTCGGCCTCGGTGCGCGCGAATCCGACCGGCGCGTCTGGCGCATTCGCAACGTGCTGGTGATGAACGGTATGCCGGTACAAACCGCGGCGATCACCCTGCCGATGCGCCAGTTTCCCAGGCTGTCCCGCGGCACCCTGCAGGACGCCGCGCCGACCCTCTACGGAGCGTTGCAGCGACTGTACGCTGTCACGGTGGTTAGGACCGAGGATCGAGTCCGAGCGGTACGCTGCCCGCCACGCGTCGCGCGCGTGCTGGAACAGCCCGTGGGCGCGCCACTGCTGCGAATCGATCGCGTGGCACAGGCGGTGGACGGGTCGCCGATCGAGATTCGCCAGTCGTGGATCCGCAGCGACTGCTGCCATCTTTACTACCGGCAGGGCGGCTTCGACTGATCGCTTCGACAACGGAAGAATGCCGCCTTCACTGGCGAGCGCCTATAGCGCAAAGCGGGGACAGACCCGACTGGGGGACAGACCCTGAGGGTCTGTCCCCACCGGCCTAGAACCTTCCCGGGGTTGCCGCGAAGTTCTCGAATTTGGTGTGCCGTCCGACGAAGGTCAGCTTGACGGTGCCGATCGGGCCGTTACGCTGCTTGCCGATGATCACCTCGGCCGTCCCCTTGTCGGCCGAGTCGGGGTTGTAGACCTCGTCGCGATAGATGAACAGGATGACGTCTGCGTCCTGCTCAATCGCGCCCGAGTTATGCGTCACGATGCCGTCGGCGAGCCAGCAGGCAGGGCCAGGCACGGTGAGGTCATAGACCGCCTCGCGGCCTGCTGGGGCAATGGATACGATCGTGTCCCAGAACAGATCGTCCTCTGCCCTGCGCGCAAGCGAATCCGACTGGAGGTGCCGGGCGTAATCCGCTACGACCTGGCGCGACGGCGCGAACGAGAAGTGCGAAGTACCCCCGTACGACGTGCCGCGCATCGCCGCCATGCCGCGTTGCGTGATGCCCAGTTCACGCATGCGCGCTTGCACATCGTCAAATACCTCGATCGGCAGCGTATCGACGTTCGTCGCTGTTCTCTGAGCATCGAGCTGCGCGCGAAGCGCCGCTGCCGGTGCGACGCGGGGGCCGAACGCAGGCACCCGGTCGACGAACCGCCGCTGGTCGATGCCGCCAGAGACATCGACGGTGAAAACCGGGCGGTGCGCGCCTTGTACAACCTGCCGCGTGCGCGAAACGATACCCAGGCGCATCAGCAGTGCCGCGACATCTTCAGCCAACCGTCCACTGCAAGTCGAAAAGTAAACGCGTGGCGCCCCCTTGCTTCCCGGTCGGCGCACGGAAATGCAGCCGTCAGTTGCCCACAAATGCGAAAGCAGTATGGCGACGGCGCGATCGGAGAAGCTGAACACCGCTTCAGGCAGGTGCTTCTGGTGCGAACGTTGCCCAAAGATGCCGATCTCGCGCAGCCAGAGGCCAACGGCGGCCGGGTGCCAGCGATTGCCATTGCCGGAGATCACGAGTTGGTGCCAGGCGCCTCTGCCGGCATGCAGGTTGACCGTAGCGCCCATCGCCCGAGCGGCCTCGGCTACCGCCGCACTATTGGCCTCACTCGCTGTCGTGTAGCGCAGCGGTTGATGCGGCAGATAGCTACCGTCGCCGACCAGATGGCCAAGCAGGGTGATCTGGTGATCGGTCCAATCGATCACTTGGGCTGGCTCCGGCACCCGACGCGACAACGCGACGCGGCTGCCGACGGCAAGCTCGGAGATGGTCCGCCAGCCCGAACCGGACAGCACGCGGTGCTCTGGGGTACAGCGCAGACGCCGTCCACTGGCGAGCCAGACATCGACCACGTCGCGCTCACCAGTGCACCACACGGCATCGGAAGACGCTCTGACGATACGCCCTTCCCCATCGACCGCCCAAACGTCCGGCTGACTGCCGAGCAGGTCCCGGATTGGCACACGGCGCCCATCCGTGCACCAGACGCGCGTGTCGCCGGTGACGCACTCGCGCAGATCCGACATCACCGGTCGCTTGTTCGGACGCTGTTCCAGGCTTCGGTTCAGCTGTGAAAGCGCCACCACTGGAACCTGAAGTTCCTTCGCCAACGCCTTGAGGGAGCGGGATATTTCAGAAATCTCGGTCGCCCTGTTTTCGCCCTGTCCGCTTGCACTCATCAACTGCAGGTAGTCGATGACGATCAGCCCGAGCCGGCCGCCAAAGCCGCGCGCGGCACGGCGCGCGCGCGAGCGCAGTTCGAGCGCCGTGAGTGCACCGGTCTCGTCGATCAGGATCGGCGCCTGGGTCAACGCGCCGATCGCCGTGGTCAGACGCGGCCAGTCGGCATCCTCGAGGCGGCCGGTACGCAGGCGCTGCTGGTCCAGACGGCCGCTCGAGCCAAGCATGCGCAGCACCAGTTGGGTACCGGACATCTCCATGCTGAAGATGACCACTGGCAGTTTCTCGACCAGGGCCACATGCTCGGCAATGTTCAGCGCAAGCGCGGTCTTGCCCATGCTCGGCCGACCGGCGACGATAACCAGATCGCCGGCCTGCATCCCGGAGGTGTCCCGGTCCAGATCGGTGAACCCGGTCGGCACACCGGTCACATCGCTGTCACCGCGCGCATGCAGCAGGTCGATCCGCTCGACCACCTGCGCCACCAGCGCATTCAGGTCGAGGAAGCCCTGCGAGGTGCGCTTGCCCGCCTCGGCGATCGCCAGAACCTTGGCTTCTGCCTCGTCCAGCAATACTCTTGCTGCGCGCCCGCTTGGGGCATAGGCCGACTCCGCAATCTCGGTGCCGACCCGCGCCAGTTCGCGCATCAGCGCGCGCTCGCGCACGATCTCGGCGTAGCGGCGGATGTTGGCCGCAGTCGGAACGTTGTTGGCAAGTGCCGACAGGTAGGCCAGTCCGCCCACCTTGGCCAGATCGCCGTTGCGCTCCAGGCTCTCGGCCACCGTGATCACGTCGGCCGGACGTGACTCGTCGATCAGCCTGACGACATGCCGGTAGATCGTCCGGTGATCTGCGCTGTAGAAATCGCCTTCACCGAGCAGGTCGGCGATCCGCTCCCAGGCGGTGTTGTCGAGCAGCAGTCCACCGAGAACCGACTGCTCCGCCTCTATCGAGTGCGGGGCATGCCGCAAGGCAGCGAGTTCGCTGTCCTGCGGGTTACCGGAGATGACCGGCGCCATCGCCCGCCGCGCGGAGCGTTACGCGCCGGGCGCGCTACTCCGCCACGACCGTGATGTTGATCGTCGCATGCACGTCGGTGTGCAATCCGACGGTGATCGGAAACTCGCCGATCGTCTTCAACGGACCATCCGGCATGCGGATCTGCGACCGCTCGACGATGAAGTCCTGCTTCTTCAGCGCTTCGGAGATGTCGGCGTTGGTGACCGAGCCGAACAACTTGCCGTCCACGCCGGCCTTCTGGGCAATCTGCACCGCCAGACCCTCGAGCTTCTCGGCGCGCGCCTGGGCCGCAGCCAGCAGGGCAGTCAACTCCTGCTCCAGCTCCGCCCGCCGCACCTCGAACTCTTTCAGATTCGACTGGGTGGCCCGCTTGGCCTTGCCCTGCGGGATCAGGAAGTTGCGCGCGAAGCCGTCCTTCACCTTCACCACGTCGCCGAGCTGGCCGAGGTTGGCGATCTTTTCCATCAGGATGATCTGCATATCGGGCCTCTCAGTGCAGGTCGGTGAACGGAAGCAGCGCAAGAAAACGCGCGCGCTTGACCGCGACCGACAGTTGACGCTGGAAATGAGCCTTGGTCCCGGTGATGCGCGCCGGAATCAGCTTGCCATTTTCGTTGATGAAGTCCTTCAGCAACTCGATGTCCTTATAGTCGACCTGCTTGATGCCTTCCGCGGTGAAGCGGCAGAACTTGCGACGGCGAAACAGCGACCGGCCACCTTTTTTCTTCTTCTTGTCGTCCTTGCCACGACCCTTGCCACGGGCTCCGAATGCCATGATGGTTACTCCGAAAGTGATGGATTCAAACGTTGTCTGAGTTGTCTGCGTTGCCTGCACCGGCGGCTACCACCGGCTTGAATGCGTCGACATGCAGAACCAGGCGATCGTCATTCATTCCGGCGCGGCAGAGAAAACCGCGTACTGCAACCACTGCGTCCCCGTCCCCGGCGGGAATCTGCCGGGCAATGTCACCGATGGCCACTGCATTGACCCTGCAGGTCACTTCGCGTTCACTGCCGGCCTCGCTCAGCATCGACTGGTGGTCGATGCGAAAGCGCACCAGCGGCAGGCCGCCCGGGGTGTAGCGCAGCGCCTCGCGCTCCATGATCCGCCCCGAAATGACGATCCGGTTCAGTGCCCGCCTCCGCGCCCGACGCTATTCGACCTGGGATTCGACTTGGGATTCGAACTGGGATCGGACGCTCAGGCCACCGCCGGCACTGCGGTTGCCGGCTCTGCGGTTGCCGGCTCTGCCGCTGCCGGCACTGCACCTGCGACAGGGGCCGCATCCGGCGAACGCGGCGCGCTGTCCCGTCTCGGACGATCGCCCCGGTCACGGTCACGGTCACGGCCTTCTGCCGAGGGCTTTGGCTCGCGCAGCATCGCCGACGGCACGGTGACGGCTTCAGTCATCTTCACCGTCATGTGGCGAATCACCGCGTCGTTGAACTTGAACGAATGCTCGAGTTCATCCAGCGTTGCCTGGTCGCACTCGATGTTCATCAGCAGGTAGTGCGCCTTGTTCATCTTCTGGATCGGAAAGGTAAGCTGGCGACGTCCCCAGTCTTCCTTGCGATGGATGATGCCGCCCTTGCTGGTAATCAGCGTGCTATAGCGCTCGACCATACCGGGGACCTGTTCACTCTGGTCCGGATGGACGATGAATACCACTTCGTAATGTCGCATCGATTCTCCTTGTGGGCTGTGGTGCCGGCTGGACCGCTGCCGGCGGGGCCTCCCGGAATGCGAAGCCGGTGAGGCAAGGATGTTTTCGGGTGCCATGAAAGAATTCCATGACAAGTCGTTGATTATCTCCGTTCCGGGTCTTTTCAGCAAGCAACTGAAGTCAGCGGGGGGCCGCGCAGCTGGGGACAGACCCTGAGGGTCCGTCCCCGAGCCGGCCCTCGGCAGGGGGCAGACGTTGCCCGCCCTCTACACCCCGGCAACAGAGCCCTTTGCCGGAACTGCTGCACGCTGACGACGCGTCTCGAACAGACAGATGCCGCTGGCGACCGAGACGTTCACGCTCTCGACCACGCCGAACATCGGGATGCGCACCAGTTCATCGCAGCGTTCGCGGGTCAGCCGGCGCAGACCCTCGCCCTCGGCCCCGAGCACCCAGGCGAGCGGGCCGGTGAGCTTCGTGCCGAACAGGTCGCCCTGCCCCGTCTCGTCGGCGCCGATGCACCAGATGCCGCGTGCTTTCAGCGCATCGATCGACCGGGCCAGGTTGGTGACCGTCACGTACTGCACCGTTTCCGCCGCCCCGCAGGCCACCTTCTCGACCGTGGCGGTGATGCCCACCGCGCGGTCCTTGGGTGCGATCACCGCATCCACCCCCATCGCATCGGCCACGCGCAGGATCGCGCCCAGGTTGTGCGGGTCCTGTACCCCATCGAGCACGACAAGCAGCGCGGTCTCGGGCAGGTCCTCGACCAGGTCGTCGAAGTGCATACTGCGCCGGCTGTCGCTGTCGACCCGGGCGACCACCCCCTGGTGCCGCGCCGACCCACCGGCCAGCGCATCCAGACGCAGTGCATCGACCGCCATCGCCCGCACCGAGCGCTCTGCGGCCAGCGCCAGCAGATCCCGGGTCCGGCCGTCCGCACGTTTCGCATCGACATAAAGCTCGCGGATCGACTGTGGGGCCGCGCGCAGCCGCGCCGTCACTGCATGCAGCCCGAACAGGGTGCGCAGCGGCGCGCTCATCGCCGTTTCTTCCCCGCCTTCTGGCTGCTGCCGCTTGGGGGCGCCTTGAGCGCAGCACGACCCGCCTTGGACTCGCTGCCGGCACGCGCCCCACTAACAGCGAGCGGCCCCTTGAGCTGGGTGCCGGGCGCGAGCACGAAGTCGATGCGGCTGGTCGACAGATCGACCCGCACCACCTGCACGCCGATCCGGTCGCCGATGCGGTAGCGCTGGCCGGTACGCTCGCCGAGCAACTGGTGACGCACGGCATCGAAATGAAAGTAGTCGCTGCCCAGTTCGGAGATATGCACAAGGCCGTCGACATACAGATCGTCCAGGGTGACGAAGGCGCCGAACGAGGTGACGCCGCTCACCGTGCCGCCGAAGCTCTCCCCGACCCGATCCTGCATGTAGTAGCACTTCAGCCATGACTCGACCTCGCGCGACGCATCGTCGGCACGGCGCTCGGTCTGCGAGCAGTGCTGGCCGAGCTGGAGCCAGCTCAGACCCGAGGGCGTGTAGGTCTTCTTGAGCAGCACCGCCTTGATCGCCCGGTGCACCGAGAGGTCGGGGTAGCGGCGGATCGGCGAGGTGAAATGCCCGTAGCCGTCGTAGGCCAGGCCGAAATGCCCGATGTTGTCCGGGCTGTACACCGCCTGCGCCAGCGAGCGCAGCATGACCGTCTGCAACAGCTGCCGGTCCGGGCGATCCCTGATCTGGTCCAGCACCCGGGCATAGTCGCGCGCATGGGGAGAGTCGCCGCCCCCGATGGACAGTCCGAACCCGCGCAGGAACTCGCGCAGCGCCTCCAGCCGGTCCTTCTTCGGTCCGGCGTGGATTCGGTAGAGCATCGGATGCGCATGGCTGGCCAGGAACTGCGAGGCGCAGACGTTGGCGGCCAGCATGCACTCCTCGATCAGCCGGTGGGCATCGTTGCGCTCCACCGGGACGATACGCCTGATCTTGCCCAGGTCGTCGAACTCCATCCGGGTCTCGGACGACTCGAAGTCGATTGCCCCGCGCTGCGCGCGGGCCTTGAGCAGCACCCGGAACACCGATTCCAGTGCCTTGAGGTGGGGGACCAGATCGCGATAGTTCTTCGCATGCGCCATCGGACTGCCGCCAAGAATCTCCGCCACCTCGGTGTAGGTAAGCCGCGCCTTCGAGTTCATCACCGCGTTGTAGAACTGGAAGTGCAGCAGGCTGCCGTCGGCGCCGACATCGACCTCGCACACCATGCACAGGCGATCCACCAGGGGATTGAGCGAGCACAGCCCGTTGGACAGGGCCTCCGGGAGCATCGGAATCACCCGCCGCGGGAAGTAGACCGAGGTGCCGCGCGCCAGCGCCTCGATGTCCAGCGGATCGTCCGGCTTGACATAGTGGCTCACATCGGCGATCGCGACGAACAGCTTGTACGCCGCGTCCGGCACCGACGGGCGCCCGCTGGCGCCGGTGCCCGCGGCAGGGACCCCAGTCCAGCCGCCCCCGGTCGCACTGCTAACCATGTCGGACACCGTCTGCGCGATCGAGCGCCGGGCGCGCTTCGCCCCGGGGAGCGGCGCGGCAGCCGGCAGCACCGGTTCGCAATACACCGCATCGTCGAAGTCACGCGCAGTTTCGCCATCGATGGTCACCAGCGGCAGCTCACGCAGGTCGACCCGGCCACGCAGATCGGTCTTGCGCGGCACCGTCGGAAACTTTGCCGCCAGCTTCTCGATCTCGGCACTGAACACATGCGGAAGATCGTGCTTGCGCAGCGCGATCTCGATCTCCATGCCCGGGTCGGCATAGTTGCCGAGTACCTCGACGATGCGACCGATCGGCTGGGTGTGGCGCGACGGCTGTTCGATGATCTCGGCCACCACCACTTCGCCCGCCTTCGCAGGATGCGGGTCGTCGGCAGCAATCAGGATGTCCTGGCTGACCCGGCGCTCCTCGGCAACGACGAAGCGCACGCCATGTTCGATCTGCAACCGGCCGACCACCCGCCGGTTGGCGCGTTCCAGTACCTCGACCACCACCGCTTCGCGCTTGCCCCGGCGCGGCGCCGCCACCTCGCGACCCAACACCCGGTCGCCATGCAGCACCTTCTGCATCTCGCCGGGCCCGAGAAAGAGGTCACCGCTTGCATCCTCCGGCACCAGAAAGCCGAAGCCATCCGGATGCCCCTGCACCTTGCCCCGGATCAGGTCCATCTTGGACGGCAGTCCGAGCGCCCCCCGGCGGTTGGCGATCAGCTCGCCTTCGCGCTCCATCGCCGCCAGGCGCCGGGAGAAGCCTTCTTCGGATTCAGGCGCGACATCGAGCAACTCGGAGAGCCGGGCGGGTTCCAGCGGAACGCCTGCCTCACGCAGAGCCTCGAGGATGTGCTCGCGATCGGGGACAATGGTGGTGAATACGGGTTTAGCGCTGCTTGGCCGAAGGCCGGAGGAACGACGACGCGGATAGGTCAATTGACAAAGCCCTGCTGGTTGAATACATTTCGCGGCCCATGCCGAGATGGCGGAATTGGTAGACGCACCAGGTTCAGGTCCTGGCGGTGGCAACACTGTGGAGGTTCGAGTCCTCTTCTCGGCACCAGATTTGAAGACCCGCAGCGGCCGGTGTGTCCGACCGGCGTACGCCCTGATTTAGCCCTGATTGAGCCCTGATTGAGCCCTGAGTAGGCCCTCAGGCCGTTTCGGTCGGTTGGTGGCGTTGCCTCGCTGATCCGGCAGCCGGGCATGAATTAACGGTGGAGTGTCGCACGCCTGTCCTACGCTTGCACCCCTGGGGCTGCCAGCCACCCGGGCGCCGGCACAGCCCGGGACCAACGTCGCGCCGATCCGAGCGCCCGCCGCCTGGACGGTGGCGTTTCCGCCCAAACCGTTTACGCTTGGGGTTCGCCCCCCTACCGAGCCCACGCACGCCTGCCAGATGATTTCTCACCAACCAGATTCTCACGAACCGATCACCTTCGAAGTCAACGGTGCCCCCCGCACGGTGCAGGCCGAAGCCGACACGCCGCTGCTGTACATCCTGCGCAACGATCTCAAGCTCAAGGGCGCGAAGTTCGGCTGTGGCCTGGGTCAGTGCGGCGCCTGCACGGTGCTGCTCGACGATCACGCGATCAACGCCTGTGACACGCCGCTGTGGTCGGTGGCCGGCAAGCGGGTAACTACGGTCGAGGGACTGGCCGCCGACGGCCGGTTGAGCGCGCTGCAGCAGGCGTTCGTCGACGAGCAGGCAGTGCAATGCGGCTACTGCATCAGCGGCATGCTGATGTCGGCCAGCGCTCTGCTGCGCGCCAATGTGCAGCCTTCCCCGGCGCAGATCCGCAGCGCGCTGGATCGTAACCTGTGCCGCTGCGGCACCCATGCACGCATCCTGCGCGCAGTCGAGCGCGCGGCGCATGCCGGCGCCGACACCGGAGTCGCACGATGAGCGCCCCGGCCAAGCTGCCGCAGTACCTGGCGGCCAACCCGCGTCTGGATCGCTGGGTGCGCTTCGATGCGGATGGCATCGCGACCATCTTTACCGGTCGCTGCGAACTCGGCCAGGGCATCGTCACGGCGTTTGCGCAGATCGCCGCCGAGGAACTCGACCTCGCCGTCGACCAGCTGCGCGTGATCGATGCCGACACCGAACTCACGCCCGATGAAGGCCATACCTCGGGCAGCCGCTCCACGCCCGAGGGCGGACCGGCCTTGCGCATGGCCTGCGCCGAAGTGCGCGCCGTGCTGCTTGCCGAGGCGGCGCGCCAGCTCGACATCCCGGTGAACCAACTTGTGGTCGAAAACGGACGCATCACCGGCGCCGATCGCATCCGCGAAGTGAGCTACTGGTCGCTGCCACATCGCGAGCTGCTGGCGCGCGAAGCCACCGGTCAGGCGCAGGTGAAGCCGGTGGTGCGCTACACCGTGGTCGGCCGCAATCAGCCGCGACTTGACATTCCGGACAAGATCGCCGGCCGGCCCCGCTTTGTCGCCGACATGGATCTGCCCGGCATGTGCTACGGGCGCATCGTGCGCCCACCGTCGTTCGGCGCCACGCTGCTGAGTCTGGATGAGGCAGCGGTCCGCGCGCTGCCCGGCGTGGTCGCGCTGGTGCGTGATGGGAATTTCCTCGGCGTCATTGCACAGCGCGAAGAACAGGCGGTCAAGGCGCGCCAGGCGATGATTGGCCAGGCGCGCTGGAGCGAGCCTGGTCTGCCCACTGATGCCGATGACATCTACCGGTACCTGGAGACCCGCGCCACTGTCGACACGGTGATCATGAAGCGCGAAAACCCGGCTGCACGCGCACGCGCCACACAGACCTTCGAAGCACGCTTCACCAAACCGTATGTGGCGCACGCGTCGCTCGGCCCGTCTTGCGCGCTGGCCACCTGGAGCGCCGAACGCATCGAGGTGTGGACGCACAGCCAGGGCGTATATCCGCTGCAACGCGAGCTCGCGCAAGTGTTCGACCTGCCGGTCGAATCGGTGATCGCACATCACGTCGATGGTTCCGGCTGCTATGGCCATAATGGCGCCGACGATGCCGCGCTCGATGCCGTACTGCTCGCGCGCGCGGTGCCCGGGCAGCCGGTGCTGCTGCAGTGGATGCGTGATGACGAGTTTGCCTGGGAGCCGCTCGGTCCGGCGATGGTGGTCAAGACACGGGCGAGTCTGGATGCGCAGGGCAACATCGTCGACTGGAGCACCGACATCTGGAGCAATGGTCACACCCAGCGTCCCGGCACCTCGGTGAGCACGGTGCCCACCTCGTCACTGCTCGCCGCATGGCACCTTGCTGCACCGATCGCGCGCATCCCCCAGGGCGACCCGGCAATGGCCGGCGGCGGTGGCATCGCGCGCAACGGCGAGCCGCTGTATGACCTGCCCAACAAGCTGGTGACTGCGCACAAGGTGGAGGAACTGCCGCTGCGAGTGTCGACGTTGCGCGCGCTCGGTGCGTATGCCAACGTGTTCGCGATCGAGTCGTTCATCGACGATCTGGCGCGCGCCGCCAACGCCGACCCGGTCGAGTACCGGTTGCGCCACATGAAGAATCCGCGCGCGCGCGCGGTGATCGAGCGGGCGGCAACAGAGGCCGGCTGGGTGCCCAACGCGCTCAGCGACGGCAGCAGCGGGCGCGGCATCGGCTTTGCGCAGTACAAGAACGGCTATGGCTATATCGCCGTGGTGATCGAAGTGGCGATGGAGCCGGAGTTCCGGGTCACCCGTGCGGTGGCGGCAGTCGATGTCGGCATGGCGATCAATCCCGACGGCGTGATCAACCAGACCGAGGGCGGCATCCTGCAGTCGCTCAGCTGGACGCTCAAGGAAGCCGTGCAGTTCGATCGCGAGCGCATCACCTCGCGCGACTGGGAAACCTATCCGGTGCTCACCTTCAGCGAAGTGCCGACGGTCGAAGTGCATCTGATCGACCGGCGCGACGAGCCGGCCCTGGGTGCAGGCGAAACGCCGACCGGGCCGACCGCTGCCGCGCTGGGCAACGCGGTCGCGCATGCGCTGGGTGTGCGTGTACGCGATCTGCCGCTCACCCGCGATCGCATCATCGCCGCAATGGAGCTTGCCTGATGCGCACCTTGCCCGGTCTTCGCTGAATTTCCGGCGCCGTCGCCCGGCAGGATGGGGCGGCGTTGCTGGCGCGCTACGCCTTGTCTGCTGCCATTGCAGGTTTCGCGCGCCAGCCCGTTTTTCCCGGCAGCGCGATTCGCGCAGCGACTTCGGTATGATCGTGACGAGTCGGATCGTCCCGGAGTCGCTTCATGACCACTGCGCTGCTCGACCAGAAGATCACCTACGAAGATTATCTCGCCTGGGAAAACAACCAGGCTGAGCGCCACGAGTTCATCGGCGGGCGGATATTCGCGATGACCGGGGCCACCCAGAAACACAACCTGGTGATAACCAATCTAGGGTTCGCGCTGCGCCGCGAGCTTCAAGGCACCCCCCTGCCGCGTGCTGCTGCTCGATATGAAGCTGCGCGTAGCGGCCACCGAGGCGGTCTTCTACCCGGACCTCATGGTCTGCTGCAGTGAAATCGACCGCCAGGCCAGGGACGCTGCCACCGAGCCGGTGCTGATTGCAGAGATACTGTCTCCATCCACCGCCGCGTTCGACCGGCGCGAGAAGTTCGCAGCCTACGAATCGCTGCCTAGTCTGGCCGAGTGTCTGATCATCGACCCGGAACGCCGCTCGCTGGAACTGTTCGCGCGCAGCGGTGAAGGAAGCCTGCAGCCGGTGGTGACTGCACCGGCCGGCCGGCTGGAACTCGGCTCGATCGGCGTCGAACTGTCATCCGCAGAACTGTTCGCCGACATCGACTGAGCTGGCCTTCGGCTGCCCTCTGGCTGGCGCCCTCCGGCGCGGCAACCGAATCCGGCCCTGCTGCCCCGCTGCCCTGAGCCCTGGCTAGCCAGGCGCGCCGAGCAGGCTGTCCGCGTCCATCAGATCGTACTTCTCGAACGGCTGATGAATCCACGGATTCTCCGGCAGGTAGTGCACGAAGTAATCGGGCTTCACGATGGACACCGCCTTGTACCAGAGTACCGCGGTGCGTACTTCCTCGGTCGCATCGAACTGCGCCTCCAGATGCTTCTTCACCACATCGAGCGTGATGCCGGAGTCGACCAGGTCATCGACCAGCAGAATGCGCGTGCCCAACCGGGCGGTGGTCATGGTGAGATGCTCGGCCACGCGAATATGCCCGCGTACCGTGCCCGCCTCGCCACCGTAGGACTGGGTCGAGATGATCGCCAGCGGGATATCGAAGATCCGCGACAGGGTGTCACCGATACGCAGGCCACCGCGCGCGATGCATACGATCTGGTCGAACGTCCAGCCAGAGCGCACTACATCGCGTGCGAGCTGCTCGTTGTCCCTCAGATAGTCGTCCCAGGAGACGTAGAGATCTGCCATCGCCGGTGGCCTGTGGACGCGATCGTGCCGCTCAGGCGCTGAACGGGTGGCGCATCACGATGGTTTCGTCGCGATCCGGCCCGGTGGAGATCAGATCGATCGGCACGCCACAGATCTCCTCGATGCGCTTGAGATAGTTGCGCGCCGGCGCCGGCAACGCATCGAACTTGCGGATGCCCACGGTACTCTCGGTCCACCCCGGCACCTCTTCATAGATCGGCTCGCAGCGCGCGAGGTTCTCGGCGCCGAACGGCAGGATGTCGACTTCCTGGCCATCGATCCGGTAACCGACATTGATCTGCAGCGTCTCCATGCCGTCCAGCACATCGAGCTTGGTCACGCACAGCCCGGACAGCCCGTTGATCTGGATCGAGCGCTTGAGCGCCGCCGCGTCGAACCAGCCACAGCGGCGCGGTCGTCCGGTGACCGAACCGAACTCGTTACCGCGCGCGGCGATCTGCCGGCCCACGTCGTCGTCCAGTTCGGTCGGAAACGGCCCTGAGCCGACACGCGTGGTGTAGGCCTTTGTGATGCCGAGAACATAGTGCAGAAGATGCGGCCCCATGCCCGAGCCCACACCGGCAGCACCGGCGACGCAGTTGCTCGAGGTGACATAGGGGTAGGTCCCGTGATCCACGTCGAGCAGCGTGCCCTGCGCACCTTCGAACAGCAGGTTCTTGCCGGCACGGTGCGCGTCGTAAAGCATGCGCGGCACATCGGCGACCATCGGCTTGATCCGCTCGGCGCGCAGCATGGCGTCATCCAGCGTCTGCTGAAAGTCGACGGTCGGCGCCTTGAAGTAGTGCTTCAACACGAAGTTGTGATAATCGAGCACCTCGCCGAGCTTGGCGGCGAAGCGTTCCCGATAGAACAGGTCCTGAACACGAAGCGCACGGCGCGCGACCTTGTCTTCGTACGCCGGCCCGATGCCTCGACCGGTGGTACCGATCTTGTTCTCGCCCCGCGCAGCCTCGCGCGCCTGGTCGATGGCCACATGATGCGGCAGTATCAGCGGGCAGGCCTCGCTTATGCGCAGCCGCGATCGCACATCGACGCCAGCCGCCTCGAGTTCGTCGATCTCCTTGAGGATGGCCTCGGGCGAGACCACCACGCCGTTGCCGACGAAGCATTCGACACCGGCATGAAGGATGCCGGACGGGATCAGCCGTAACACGGTCTTCCGGCCGGCGATCACCAGCGTGTGGCCGGCGTTGTGGCCACCCTGGAAACGCACGACCGCCTGCGCATGGTCAGTCAACCAGTCGACGATCTTGCCCTTGCCCTCGTCGCCCCACTGCGAACCTATGACTACGACATTCCTGCCCATCTCGTTTCGTCCCGAAGTTCGCACTGCGCTATTGGAGTCGACCGCCAGGGAGAGCCTCAAGCCGCCAATCGCCGTCGCGTTCGACCAGAACCCGGTCGCAGCCGAGTTCGGCCACCGGCCGTTCGCTGCCTGGCAGGTCGATCACCACGACCGTGCCGCTTTCCCGCAACCGGTCGATCGCCGCCCCAAGCGACGCCGGACCGCTGGCAGGAGCCAGAACCGCCCCAGGTGAGCGCTCGGCGCCGACGATCGTCGACAGTTCGATCAGATCCAGGCTGAAGCCTGTGGCTGGTCGGGCACGCCCGAACGCCCGTCCGACCTGATCATACCTGCCACCGGCCGCGATGGCAGTGGCGTGACCGGCGGTGTAGGCGGCGAACACCACCCCGCTGTGATAATGGTATCCGCGCAACTCGGCAAGGTCGAAGTGAAGCGTGGCGGCACCAGCTGCTGTGGCCGCCGCCATCGCTTCGAGGTCGTCCAGTGCACTGGCGATCTCGGGCAACGTCGGCAGTTGCGCGCGCGCTGCAGCCAGCACCTGCTGGTCGCCGTACAACTGCGGCAGCAGGCGCAGCGCCTCGCGCCAGGGCGAGGCAACAGCCTCGGTCAGCGCCAGTACGCGTGGTACGTCCTTCGCCTGCAGTGCCGAGAACAGCTGCGATTCGAGCCCACTGTCTATAGTGGCGCGTTTAGCCAGCGCGCGGAACACGCCGACATGGCCAAGGTCCAGATGCACCCCGACCACCCCGGCTGCAGCCAGCGCCTTTAGCATCAGCTGCTGCACTTCGATGTCACTGGCCACGGTCGCATGACCGAACAGTTCGGCGCCGAGCTGCAGCA
>JBBRCD010000060.1:0-24714 GCA_038205245.1 Burkholderiales bacterium | reverse complement strand
CAGGCGTGTCATCGTATGTTCCAGGGACCCCTCGCGACGATAGGTCTCGCACAGGCCGACCACCGGGCGCCCACTGGCCGAGCGGGACACATGGGCGATATCCACCCGGTCGCCGTTGACCGCAAGCGAGAGCCATCCTGGTTTCTGTCTGGCTTTGAACAGCAATGTGTTGTATCCGCGACGCTGAGGTAGTCGTGCTGACGACCGTTGAGGGGGGAGTCGATTCAAAAACCAGACGCAACCACCCGCGTTTGTGTCTGAGGGTGACTGCACGGTATTGAACCTTTGGAGGATTGTCAAACGGCTGAGAAAGGAAATTCTTTAGTCTTTTCCTGAGGATGCATCATAAAGCTAAACTTGAGTCGAACTTTTACGGGCCGCTGCCGGGTTTCTGGTCCGCTACCGGTCCCCCGGCACCCAGGTGTGGCTTTGTTCACAGTAACGTCCACTACCGTCCCCTTCTTGAGGTAATCCCATGACTCTGCTGATACTCGGCCTGATTGTTTTCCTCGGCGCCCACTCCATCCGGATCTTTGCCGACGGTTGGCGCTCGACCATGATCGGCCGGCTGGGCGAGAACGGCTGGAAGGGCACCCACGCGGTGGTCTCCCTGCTCGGTCTCGTCCTCATCGTCATCGGCTACGGCGCGGCGCGTGGCGAACCGGTGGTGCTGTGGCAGCCGCCGGTATGGACGCGTCATGTCGCATCCCTGCTGACCCTGCCCGCCTTCATCCTGCTCGCCGCCGCCTATGTGCCGGGCAACCGGATCAAGACTGCCGTCGGCCACCCGATGGTCGCCGGAGTGAAGCTGTGGGCGTTCTCGCACCTGATCGCCAACGGGATGCTGGCCGATGTGCTGCTGTTCGGCAGCTTCCTCGCGTGGGCGATAGCCGACTTCATCTCGTCGCGCCGGCGCGACCGGGCAGCCGGGGTGGTGCGGAGCGGTGGCACCTTGGCAGCCACCGCCATGACGGTCGCGGCCGGCGTGATTGCCTGGGCGGCGTTTGCCTTCTGGCTGCACCGGGTGCTGATCGGCGTCTCGCCGTTCCGGTAATGATCCGGCCGTTCAGGTAACCATCTGGCCGTTCAGGTGATCATCTGGCCGGTCCGGTATACCAGTCCGGCCAGCGCTCCAGCACCGCCGGCCCGTCGCTGTTGTAGATGTGGCAGGAATCGATCTGGTAGGGCTTCTTGTGGCTCGGCTGCTGCTTCTCGAGCTCGGCGCGGGCCCGGCCGGTCGCCTGGTAGGCAGTGGTCGCCATCGGCGCGAGCAGTTCGACCAGATGGGTGCAGCCCCGGGTGCCGCCGAGCAGTTCCAGCGTCTTGCGCCGCCAGCCCGGCCCGATCTGCACCCCGACCAGCGCCTTGAAGTTCGGCGTGATCTGCCCGCAACCTGCGTAGGGGCCGGCCTCGGTGACGGCTTCGCAGTCATGAATCACGAAATCCAGGTCGATGGTCAGGCGCATGCGCATCTCGTGAATCGGCTCGCCGGCCTCGCGCATCCGGCCGCCGTCGCGGCGCTGGTGCGCATGCGCCTTGACATCGGTCATGTGCGCCTCGATATCCCACAGGCCGTCGTCGCGCACGAACGCCTGGCATTCGATGCGCCGGGTATGGATCGGTGTGCGCGGCGCGGATGGCGTGAGCGGCATGCGGGAAAACCTCAGTCTGCGGTGAGCCGCCCCAGTTCGGCGCGGCGGACGGCGACCCGGGCAAGCACTGCGCGCTGTTCATCGCCCGTGTAGATCGACCAGTGGGCAATCTCGTCCAGCGTCCGGTAGCAGCCGCGGCAGGCATCCAGCCCCTTGTCATAGAGACAGACCAGCACACAGGGCGAGGCCACCAGATCATCTACATCGTTCGATTCATTCATCCGCAACCTTCCTCGCCCTGCCGCCCGGTGTGGATCGATGTTGCCCTTCGGCGCGCTCGCGCTGTGCAAGCCTTGCCCGCGCCGCTCTGGATCCGACCGGTCGGCCGAGCACTGCGCTGATATAGCTGCCGGCATCGACCAGGCGGTCCAGATCGATGCCGGTGTGGATGCCCAGCCCATGCAGCATGTAGACCATGTCTTCAGTCGCCAGATTGCCAGTCGCCCCGGGCGAATAAGGACACCCGCCCAGACCGGACACCGAAGTGTCTACCGTCGACACCCCGAACTCTAGCATCGCCAGCGTATTGGCCAGCGCCTGGCCCCAGGTATCGTGGAAATGCCCGGCCAGTTGCCCGGCAGGAATCTTCGTACACAGAGGGTCGAACACACGCCGGACCGCGCCGGCGGTCGCCACCCCGGTAGTATCCCCGATCGACACCTCGTAGCAGCCGAGTTCAAGCAGCCGACGGGTGACCGAGGCGACGACGCTGGCCTCTACCTGCCCCTCGTACGGGCAACCGAAAGCCACCGACACATAGCCGCGCACCCGCCAGCCGGCGCCGAGCGCATGCCGGGTCACCTCGGCAAAGCGGGTCAGCCCGTCGTCGATCGAGCAATGGGTGTTGTTCTGCGAAAAGGTCTCGCTCGCCGCCGAGAACACCGCGATCTCGCCCACCGGCACGCCGGAGCGCTCGAGCGCGAGCGCGGCCTCGAACCCCTTCATGTTCGGCACCAGCACCGGGTAAACCACGCCGGGCCGGCGTGCGATGCCCGCCAGCACCTCGGCGGTGCCCGCCATCTGCGGTACCCACTTCGGCGACACGAACGCACCGGACTCGATCATCGTCAGACCGGCCGCACCAAGACGATCGATCAGACCGATGCGGGTCGCTATCGAGATCGGCACCGACTCGTTCTGCAGTCCGTCACGCGGTCCGACCTCGACCACGCGCACCGAGGGCGGCAGACGGCCTTGCATCCGCGCTGCGAGCGCGTCCGGCCGGTGACCGTGCTCAGCCACCGGGTTCAGCGTGCGCGCCTGACGGCTGGCCTGCGCGCGGCTTTCGCAGCCGCGGTCGGGGTCGCGTTTGGAGTCGGTTTGGGGGGCGCTTTGGGGGGCGCTTTCGCGGAAGCAGCCCGGACCGCCTTCGCCGTGGCGACTGGCAGCTTCCCGCCCGCGGCGCTGCCTGCCTTCGCGCCGCCTGCCTTTGACTTCGCCGCTGCGACCCAGGTCGAATCGCGCTTTTCCAGGAACGCAGAGACGCCCTCGCGCCCTTCGCTGCTCGCCCGCAGGCGGGCAATGCGACGTGCCGACTCGGCCACCAGCTTCTCGTCGGTCGGACTCTGCGCCACCGTGGCGATCCAGTCCTTGCACTCGGCGATCGCCTTGGGTCCGCCCATGAACAACAGGGTCACCAGCGCGTTCAGCGCCGGGCCGAGTTCGTCTTCCTCTACCAGATCGTGGATCAGTCCGATACGAAAAGCTTCCGGCGCGCCGAACTTCTCGGCAGTGAGGAAATAGCGCCGCGCCTGGCGCTCACCGATCGCGGCGATCACATACGGGGCCACCACCGCTGGAACGAGGCCGAGCCGCACCTCGGACAAACAGAAGGTCGCCTCGCGGGTGGCGATCGCGATATCGCAGCAGGCAACCAGCCCGAGCCCGCCGGCATAGGCCGGCCCGTGCACCCGCGCAATGGTCGGCTTGGACAGCGTGTACAGCGTATGCATCAGTTCGGCCAGCCCGAGCGCATCCTTCATGTTCTGCGCTTCGGAGTAGCCGGCCATGCGCTTCATCCAGTTCAGATTCGCTCCGGCGGAGAAGCTATTGCCGCTGGCGGCCAGGATCACCACACGCACCTGGGGCGAGGCGTCCAGGTCACGCAGCGCGCGGGTGAGTTCGGCGACCATCAGGTCGTCGAACGCATTGTGGATTTCCGGCCGATCCAGCGTCACCGTGGCAATGCCGTCGGCATCCACCAGGACACGGATGCTGCTGAAGGCAGGGGGACGGGCTGAGGCCATGGAATGTGCTCCGTAGAAAGCCGCGATTGTGCCGCACCCGCCCCGGGATGATCAGTCAGCGAATATGCCCGCCTTCTTGATGATCGGACCCCACTTGGCGATCTCGCTGATCAGATGGCTGCGCAGTCCGTCCGGCGTGGCCAGCGACGGGCTCACCGTCACTGCGCCGAACTCGGCGAGGCGGGCGTTGAAGCTGGCATCCTTGATGGTGATGTTCAACGCCTGATTGAGGCGGTCCAGCGCCGCCTTGGGCGTGCCGCGCGGCGCGTAGAGTCCATGCCAGACACCGAGCTCGAAGCCCGACAGCCCCTGCTCGGCAAGCGTCGGTACATCCGGCAATTGTGCAAGTCGTTTTGGCGAGGTGGCGCCGATCGCCTTCACCTTGCCGGCCTTGATCTGCTGCACGGTATTGGTGGTCTGATCGCACATCATGTCCACCTGACCGCCGAGCAGGTCGTTCATTGCCGGGCCGGTGCCCTTGTACGGTACGGTGGTCAGGTCGATGCCGATGGTGCTCATGAAGAGCAGGCCGCACAGATGCGAGGCCGCGCCCAGTCCGGCATTGGCCATGCTCACCTTGTCGCGGTTGACCTTGAGATAGCTGATCAGTTCCTTCAGGTTGTTCGGCGCCAGCGTGGGTCGGGTGATCAGCGTCATCGGCACATCGGCCATCTGGCCGATCGGCTCGAAGTCCTTGACTGGATCGAACGGCAACCTCCTGTAGAGCGCCGGGGCGGTGGACATGCCGATATGCATCAGCAGCACGGTATGGCCGTCGGGTGAGGCGCGCGCGACCTTGTCGACGCCAACGGTCCCGCCCGCACCCGGGGCGTTCTCGACCACTACGGTCTGCTTCAACACCGCCTGGAACTGCTGTGCCATGAGCCGGGCCATGGTGTCGGTCGGGCCACCCGCAGCAAACGGCACGATGACCGACACCGGGCGGGTCGGAAACTCGGCCGCGCCTACAGCGCCGGCCAGCAGCAGCGAAACAATACCCATAGAAAGGGCGACAGGCTTGATCATGATTCTTCCTCCACCATTGGGTGCCGGGTCCCCTGACCCGGCGCGGGTTGGCTTGTTGAGCGCGTGCCGTTGAACACCGGCATCTACGTTTGGTCTACGTTTGGTCTACGTTTGGTTCACAGCACTGGACCGCCTTTGCAGCCGGGGACCGGAGTCTAGCCCTGAACTGTCCAAAATGTCAGGGCAAATGTCGCGTCCGGTCGCTGGCGACCCCCGCAGCAGCTTTGCAACGAACTGCGAGTGGCCTGCCGCAGCGGTCAGAACGGACCCGAGGCGAGCCGCCGTTCGATCTGATCGATCCGGTCATTGCCCCAGAACGGTTCGCCGTCGATGATGAAATACGGCGATCCGAACACGCCCTTCTCGATTGCCCGTTGGGTTGCAGCGCGTGGCAGTTCCTTTACCGCCGGGTCAGCCAACGCAGCCGCAAGTTCAGGCCCGGATACGCCCATCCCGGCCGCCACTTCAACCGTGACCTGCGGGGTGGAGATATCGCGGTCGTCGGCGAAATAGGCATGGAACAGGGCCAGCGCCAGCCGGTTCGCCTTGACCCGATCCTGCCGGGCCAGCCAGTAAAACGCACGGCAGGGCGCCTGCCCGCTCACCGGAAACTTCGACGGGGGGCGGTAGGCGACACCATGGAAGCGCGCACTGCGCGGCACATCGACCCGGGCGTAGTCGCCCCTCATCGGGATGCTCGGCAGCGGTTTGCCGCCACTGACCTCGAACACCAGCCCGAGCAGGATCGGATGCCAGTCGACTGTGCGCCCGTGAGCCTGCGCGAGCGCATCGATTCTATGCGCCGCGAAATAACCATAAGGCGACGAGAAGTCGAAATAGAACTCGATCGCTGCGGGCGCAGCCGACGGCTCTGCCATGGCGATCAGACCAGCTCGATCGCCATCGCCACCGCTTCGCCACCGCCGATGCAAAGCGTCGCCATGCCGCGCTTGCCGCCGCGCTTCTGCAATGCGGCCAGGAGGGTGACGACGATGCGCGCACCCGAGGCACCGATCGGATGGCCAAGCGCACAGGCACCGCCATTCACGTTGACCTTGTCCTCGGGCAGCTTCAGGTCATGGATCGCGGCCATGGTCACCACCGCGAACGCCTCGTTCACTTCGAACAGGTCGACATCCTCGACCTTCCAGCCGGTGGCAGCGAACAGCTTCTGCATCGCACCCACCGGCGCGGTGGTGAACCACTGCGGCTCGTGCGAATGGCTCGCCTGGGCGACGATCGTCGCCACCGGCTTGAGCCCGCGCTTGTCCGCTTCCGACCTGCGCATCATCACCAGCGCCGCCGCACCGTCGGAAATCGAACTCGAGTTGGCCGGTGTCACCGTGCCGTCCTTCTTGAACACCGGCTTGAGCGATGGGATCTTGTCGATCTTCGCCTTCATCGGCTGCTCGTCCTGGCTCACCACGACTTCGCCTTTCGAGGTCTTCAGGGTCACCGGCGTGATCTCGGCCGCGAACGCGCCACCCTGGATCGCCGCCTGCGCGCGAGTAGTCGACTGGATGGCAAACCGGTCCTGTGCCTCGCGGGTGAACTGGTACTTGGTCGCCGTCTCTTCAGCGAACACACCCATCAGCTTGCCCTTGTCGTAGGCGTCCTCGAGCCCATCCAGGAACATCGAGTCCTTGATCTCGCCATGCCCGAGGCGCATGCCGCCGCGGGCCTTGGGGATCAGATACGGCGCGTTGGTCATGCTCTCCATGCCGCCAGCCACCATCACCTTGTTGGTGCCGGCGAGCAACTGGTCGCGCGCGAACATCATCGCCTGCATGCCCGAGCCGCACATCTTGTTGATGGTCGAGCAGTGGGTGGCCATCGGCAGATCGGCGCCCAGCGCAGCCTGACGTGCCGGCGCCTGGCCCTGGCCGGACATCAGCACGTTGCCCATGATCACTTCATCGACGTCCCCGGGCTTGATGCCGGCGCGTTCGACCGCTGCCCGGATCGCCGCCGCGCCAAGCATCGACGCGCTCACGTTCGATAAATCACCTTGAAACCCGCCCATTGGCGTGCGCGCTGCACCGACGATGACGACCGGATCGTTCATGCTGAAATGCTCCTCTTGACTGGATTCGGCCTGCCGATGTGGCCTGCCGATGTGGCCTGCCGATTCAGCCGGCCGTTTTAGCGTGCCTCTGGGGGGCGGCGTTTGTGCCCTGCAGCAGGGGGGCTTAATATACGCCCCCCCGAGCCCCCGGACAATTCGCTGCGCCCCGATGCAACCGCGGCCGGCGGTTCCAGGCAACGCGGTCAAGCCGGACCATCCCCAGAACCCGAGAAGGCAGGACCCAGACATGGCCGAATCCCGACCGACCCCCAGCGCCGCCGCTGCGCCTGGCGCCGCAGCCA
Organism: Burkholderiales bacterium; assembly: GCA_038205245.1. GTDB lineage: Bacteria > Pseudomonadota > Gammaproteobacteria > Burkholderiales > CAIKXV01 > CAIKXV01. The sequence goes on along the minus strand of JBBRCD010000060.1, from coordinate 17,423 downwards.
GCGCGACCACCAGCGCTGCAGCCAGCACTGCCGCCCCCCACGATCCGGCCGAGCTTGTGCGCCAGTTCACCGACCTGTCCCAGCGCAGCGCGCAGCTGGTGATGCAGTACTTCGAACGCACCACCAACAGCGCCGGTGCCCAAAGTACCGATGAGATGGGCGTACAACAGGCCTTCGGCGAGGCATTCCAGAAGCTCTGGGGCGACCCGGTCAAGCTGATGCAGACCCAGATGAACATGTGGGGCGACTACATGAACCTGTGGCAGTCGACCTGGATGAAGGCAATGGGCATGCCGGGGGCAACGGTCGCAGAGACGACCGCAGGCGACAAGCGCTTCAAGCATGACGACTGGGAGAACAACCTGGTCTTCAACCACCTGAAGCAGTCCTATCTGATCGCCGCCCGGCATACCCATGGCGCGATGAGCGGTGTCGAGGGGCTGGACGAGGCCACGCGCAGGAAAGTCGAGTTCTTCACCCGTCAGTACATCGACGCCCTCGCCCCAACCAACTTCGCGCTGACCAACCCCGAAGTGGTGCGCGAGACGCTGGACACCGGCGGCAAGAACCTGCTGAAAGGGCTGGACAACCTTCTGAGCGATCTGGAACGCAGCGGCGGCTCGAAGCTTCGCATCAGCATGACCGACCGCAGCCAGTTCAAGCTCGGCCAGAACATCGCGGTGACCCCGGGCAAGGTGGTTCTGCAGACGCCGCTGATGCAGCTGATCCAGTACGCGCCGAGCACCGCCAAAGTACTCAAGCGGCCACTGCTGATCGTGCCGCCGTGGATCAACAAGTTCTACATTCTGGACCTGCGCGAGAAGAACTCGTTCATCAAGTGGGCGGTGGACCAGGGTCATACCGTGTTCGTCATCTCCTGGGTGAATCCGGACGCGAAGCTGGCCGATCAGGGGTTCGCCGACTACCTGAAGCAGGGCCCGTTTGCTGCACTGGACGCGATGCGCGAGATCACCGGCGAACCGGACGCCAACGTGATCGGCTACTGCCTTGGCGGCACACTTCTCGCCAGCATGCTTGCCTGGCTGAAGGCGAAGGGCGAGTCGGCCCGGGTGGCAAGCGCCACCTTTTTCACCGCGATGATCGACTTCTCGGAACCGGGCGAACTCGGCGTGTTCATCGACGAGCAGCAACTCGAGCATCTGGAGCGCAAGATGGCCGAGCGCGGCTACCTGGAAGGCCACGAGATGGCCGCCACCTTCAACCTGATGCGGGCCAACGACCTCATCTGGTCGTTCGTGGTCAACAACTACCTGATGGGCCGCGATCCGTTCCCCTTCGACCTGCTGTACTGGAACTCGGACTCGACCCGGATGCCAGCGGCCATGCACGGCTTCTACCTGCGCAACATGTACCTTAAGAATCTGCTGCGCCGCCCGGGCGGCATCACCCTCGATGGCGTTCCGATCGACGTGACCACGATCGACACCCCAGCCTACTTCCTGTCGACGCTGGAGGACCATATCGCGCCCTGGAAGTCGACCTACGCCGGGGCTGCCCTGTTGCGCGGCCCGGTGCAGTTCACTCTGGCCGGATCGGGGCATATCGCCGGCGTGATCAACCCGCCAGCGGCGAAGAAGTACGGCCACTGGACCAGTGCGGCGCCGGTCAGCATGCCTGCGGACGCGTGGCTGGCACAGGCGACCCAGCAGGCGGGCTCGTGGTGGCCGAACTGGCACCAATGGGTGGCCGCCGGCTACGGTAACGGCGAAGTCGCGAGGCGCTCCCCAGGCAGCGCCTCGCATCCCCCGATCGAGGACGCGCCGGGCGCCTATGTGAGGCTGAGCAGCGAGCCGGTGCCGGCAACCCGAGGTGGAAGATGAACCGGATCGCCGTCCTGGGTGCGGGTCAGATGGGCAGCGGCATTGCCCAGGTCTGCGCAGCGGCGGGCTTTTCGGTGGTGCTGCGCGATCTCGATCCGGCCGCGCTTGCGCGGGCGCGCGCCACCATAGAGTCGAGCCTGGACCGCCTGCTCGCCAAAGGTCGCATTCAGGCACAGGGGAGAAGCGATACGCTTGCGCGCATCGAGGTGGCGACCTCGGCCGAGGCGCTGGCCGATGTGGACCTGGTGATCGAGGCAGTGACCGAGAATCTGGCGGTGAAGACCACGATCTTCCGCGAGCTGTCGGCGGTATGTCGGCCAGACGCGATACTTGCCAGCAACACCTCGTCGATCTCGCTCACCCGGCTGGCAGCAGTGGTCACCCACCCGGAGCGGGTGATCGGCATGCACTTCATGAATCCAGTGCCGATGATGCCGCTGGTCGAGGTGATCCGGGCGCTCCAGACCTCGCCGGCGACCTTCGAGGCGATCGACACACTCACCCGCACGCTGGGCAAGACCCCGGTCGATGTGAAGAACAGCCCGGGCTTTGTCGCCAACCGCATCCTGATCCCGATGATCAACGAGGCGGCGTTCTGCCGCTACGAGGGGCTGGCCAGCAGCGAAGAGATCGACACCGTGATGAAGCTCGGCATGAATCATCCGATGGGACCGCTGGCGCTGGCCGACCTGATCGGCATCGACACCGTGCTGGCGATCATGCATGTGCTGTACGAGGGCTTCAACGATTCGAAGTACCGGCCCTGTCCACTGCTGATCGAAATGGTCGACGCTGGGCGGCTTGGCCGCAAGAGCGGACAGGGGTTCTTCAGCTACCCGGCGAAGTGACGTTCGCCGCCACAGAGAAGGTCAGACACCGATGAGCAGCGTGATCTACCAGAACCTGCTCCACGAGCAGCCCGAGCCGGGCATCCATTTGGTCACCATTAACCGGCCGAAGGCGCTCAACGCGCTCAATGGCGCGACGCTGCTGGAACTTGCCTGCGTGATTGCCGGCATCGCTGCCGACCAGGATGCCCGGGCGCTGCTGATCACCGGTGCCGGCGAGAAGTCGTTCGTCGCCGGCGCGGATATCGCCGAGATGCAGTCGCTCTCGCCGCAGGCCGCGCGGGCGTTCTCGTCCACGGCGAGCCGACTGCTGCTCGATATCGAAGCGTTGCCGGTGCCGGCGATCGCGCTGGTCAACGGCTACGCGCTGGGCGGGGGGTGCGAGTTGGCACTGGCCTGCGACTGGATCGTCGCCGCCGACAATGCATTGTTCGGACAACCCGAAGTGAACCTCGGCATCCCGCCCGGCTTCGGCGGCACCCAGCGGCTGCCGCGTCGGATTGCGCCAGGCAAGGCGCTGGAGCTGCTGTTCACCGGGCGGCAGGTCAAGGCAGACGAGGCAGTGGCGATCGGTCTCGCGAACGAGAAGGTCGCCCAGGCAGAACTGCGTGCGCGCGGCCTCGCGCTGGCGACACTGATTGCATCCCGGGGTCCGGTCGCGGTGCGCCTGGCGAAGGAGGCGTGGCGTCGGGGACAATCGTTAGACCTCGCCCAGGCATGCGCGATCGAGTCCGATCTTTTCGGTCTCGCCTTCGCCACCGAAGACCAGAAAGAGGGCATGCAGGCTTTCCTGGAAAAGCGGCCAGCGGCCTTCCGCGGTCGATGACCTTGGCGCGGGATTTGGCCGACAGTGGCGGGTTGGCCGGAAAGATGGGTCCGAAAGGACCCACGCGTTAGTCCGAAAGGACTACTCCCGCGAAAAACGCGTGCAATAGATCACACACCAAGCCTTCGGCTTCGTCTAACTTCGCTGTGCAGATCGAGTGGTTCTGCCTGATTCTGCCTGGTTCTTCTTGGCAGCAAACCGGTGCCGCCACCTTCGGGGGTCGGGGGCTGCACCGGTCGCAGTGGAACGGGGACGGCGGGGGTCGTCCCCGTTTTTTTCGCTACTCCGCCTTGATGCCACGCTCCTTGATCAGCCGCCCGAGCCGCTCGCCATCGGCCTTCATTACCGCAGCGAACTCGGCCACGGAGCTCGCAATCGGCTCGGCGCCGATGCCGACGATCTGCTGGCGCACCTCGGGCATCTTCAACACGCCGACGATCTCGCGGTTCAGCCGGTCGACCAGCGGTCGGGGCACGCCCTGAGGCGCAAGGAAGCCGAACCAGATGATCGCCTCGTAGCCCGGCATGCCGGATTCGGCCACGGTGGGCATATCGGGCAGCGCCTCGGAACGCTTGAGGCTGGTGATCGCGATCGCACGCACCCGTCCAGCCTTCATCTGCGGGATGCCCACCAGCGTGTTGGGAAAGGTCATCGGAATCTCGTTGCCCAGAACCGCCGTCAGCGCCGGCCCGATGCCCTTGAACACGATCGGGGTCATCTCGACCTTGCCCATCTGGGCCATCAGTTCGCCGGCCAGATGCGGCGGACTGCCGACTCCTGAGGTGCCATAGTTCATCTTGCCCGGATTGGCGCGAGTCCAGGCGAGCAGCTCGGGTACCGTATTGATCGGCAGCGACGGATGCACCACCACCATCAACGGCGAGGCGGCGGCGAGCGAGATCGGCGTGAAGTCACGGATCGGGTCGAACGACAGCTTCGAATACAACGCGGACATGACCACATGCGAGTTGTTGACCACGATCATCGTGTAGCCATCGGGGGCGGCGCGCGCGGCGATCTCGGTGCCGACCACGCCGCCCGCACCCGGACGGTTGTCGACCACGATCGACTGCCCGAGGCGGTCCTGAAGGCGCGCGCCGACCATGCGCGCAATCGCATCGTTGCCCCCGCCCGGGGCGAGCGGCACGAGAATCCGTATCGGCTTCACCGGGAACGCGGCGTCACCGCTCTGGGCGAGCAGGCCGCCAGGGGTGACAAGTGCGGTGACAAGTGCGGCGAGCGGCGTGGCGAGCAGCACGGCTCGCCCAACGGCGGCAAGGCCGCTGCGTCGCAGCGGATTGGCCAGCGGGATAGCCGGCAAATTTTCCAGCAGAATGGACAACGCACACGGGATGTTCTGTCGGTTCACCTGATTTCCTCCGTTTTTCAGGACTCGCGACACGGCCCTTGACCGAGTCGTTCTTTGACGGAGTATAGAGGCGATGCGCACTGAACTGATCTCCGTAGACACCGACACCACGCCCCTGGATGGCGCCTTCTATACGCCTGACCCGGGTCCGATCGCCGGAAGCGTGCTGCTGTTCCACGGCAACCGGATGAGCTTCCTGTGGGGCGCGCCGCGCTTCCTGCCACCGGTGCTGACCCGCCTCGGCTATGCCTGTCTCGCGTTCAACCGCCGCGGCCATGACGTGCTGAGCATCCGCGACTCGCGCCAGGCCGAGGGTGCGGCGTTCCAGATGACCCATGAGGCGATCGAGGACAACCGGCTCGCCTCGCGCTGGCTCGCCGATCGCGGCCTGCCGGCACCGATCGTGATCGGCCACAGCAATGGCGGCATGCTGGCGGTTCGCCATGTCGCCGATCATCCGGACACACCCGGTCTGGTTCTGCTCTCAGCGCAGTGCGGCGGCACCGCGATGATTCGCCATGCCGCAGCCGCCGGCGCGCTCGACGGCATGGATCTGGAGACGGTCGCCGACACCGCCCGCGCGATGGTCGCCGCCGGACGCGGCCGCGAGCTGATGCATTTGCCTGGCTGGTGGTACGTGTCCAGCGCGGAGAGCTTTCTCGACCGCATGACCGCGCTGCCCGACACGCTGGCACTGGCGCCGCGGGTGCAGTGTCCCAGCCTTTATCTGCGCGGCGACAGCGAACCGGCGGACCTCTACCCGGCCGAGGCGTTTGCGGCCCGCGCGCGCGGCCAATGCACGGTGTCGCTCGTCGAGCGCTGCGATCATTTCTATCGCGGCCGCGAGGACGAGGTCGCGCGCCGGGTCGTCGACTGGATCGCGCAGACCTTTTCCGCAGTGCCACACAGAAATTGAACGACGAGGAACTCACTCATGCAAAGTATCGATGACGCGACGCAGCATGTCTCCTCAGGTCACGAGATCGTTTCCAGCACGGCACGCCTGCTGCTTCAGAACCCGAAAAAGCAGGCGCTATACTCGAACGCGAGGAGACGGGCTGGAGGAGGCCCGCCGCGGCACCGCGCGCGCTACCCGCGCCTGCGCGGTACGCCTTGTTCAACCCGAACCCAAGGCCACCCCGATGGATCTGAAGGATATGCAGCCAGGCGCCACCCAAGACAGCGACCCGGCCGAGACCCGCGAATGGATCGATGCGCTGAGGAGCGTGCTGGACAACGAAGGCCCGGAGCGCGCGCACTTCCTGCTCGAGAAGCTGGTCGATGTCGCCCGGCGCAGCGGCGGCTACCTTCCGTTCAGCGCGCAGACCGCCTACATCAACACCATTCCGCCACACATGGAGGCAAAGTCGCCAGGTGATCACGAGATGGAGCATCGCATCCGCTCGATGATCCGGTGGAATGCAATGGCGATGGTGGTGCGGGCGAACAAGCAGTCTTCGGAGCTGGGTGGCCATATCGCGAGCTTCGCCTCGGCCGCCACACTCTACGATGTGGGCTTCAACCACTTCTTCCACGCGCCCTCGGAGAACCATGGCGGTGACCTGGTGTTCTTCCAGGGTCACTCCTCACCCGGGGTCTATGCGCGTGCCTTCCTGGAGGGCCGTATCACCCAGGAGCAACTCGACAATTTCCGCCAGGAAGTCGGGGGCAAGGGGGTGTCGTCCTATCCCCACCCCTGGCTGATGCCCGACTTCTGGCAGTTCCCCACGGTGTCGATGGGGCTGGGGCCGTTGCAGGCAATCTATCAGGCGCGCTTCATGAAGTACCTGCATGACCGGGGGCTTGCCAACACCGAGGGTCGCAAGGTGTTTGCGTTCATGGGCGATGGCGAGATGGATGAACCGGAGTCGCTCGGGGCAATCTCGCTCGCCGCGCGCGAGCGCCTGGACAACCTGGTGTTCGTGATCAACTGCAACCTGCAGCGACTGGACGGGCCCGTGCGCGGCAATGGCAAGATCATCCAGGAACTCGAGGCCAACTTCCGCGGCACCGGCTGGAACGTGATCAAGGTGATCTGGGGCTCCTACTGGGACCCGCTGATCGCGCAGGACAAGTCGGGGCTGCTGTTGAAACGCATGGAGGAATGCGTCGACGGCGAGTACCAGACGTTCAAGGCGAAGGACGGCGCCTATGTCCGCGAGCATTTCTTCGGCAAGTACCCGGAGCTGCGCGCGATGGTGTCGACCATGTCGGACGAGGATGTCTGGCGCCTCAACCGTGGCGGCCATGATCCGCACAAGATGTACGCGGCCTACAAGTCGGCGACCGAGCACAAAGGCCAGCCAACGGTGATCCTGGCCAAGACGATCAAGGGCTATGGCATGGGCGAGTCCGGCGAAGGCCAGAACACCACCCACCAGCAGAAGAAGATGGGAACGGTATCGATCCGCGCCTTCCGCGACCGCTTCAGTATTCCGATCCCGGACGACCAACTGGACGAGGTACCGCTGTACCGACCGGCCGAGGACAGCGCCGAGATGAAGTATCTGCGCAGCCGCATCGCCGCGATGGGCGGTTCGTTGCCGCAACGCCGCCGGCATGTCGATCCGCTGGAAGTGCCTGCGCTCACCGCCTTCGACTCGATGCTCAAGTCCACCGAGGATCGCGAGATCTCGACCACGATGGCGTTCGTGCGCATCCTGGGCACCCTGGTCCGCGACAAGGTGCTGGGCAAGCTGATCGTACCGATCGTGCCGGACGAGTCGCGCACCTTCGGCATGGAAGGGATGTTCCGCCAGCTTGGCATCTACTCGTCGGTCGGCCAGCTGTACAAGCCGCAGGACGCAGACCAGCTGATGTTCTACAAGGAAGACAAGAAGGGTCAGATCCTGCAGGAAGGCATCAACGAGGCCGGGGCGATGTCTTCATGGATCGCCGCGGCAACCGCCTACAGCGCGCACGGGGTCACCATGATCCCGTTCTACATCTTCTATTCGATGTTCGGCTTCCAGCGGATCGGCGATCTGGCCTGGGCGGCGGGAGACTCGCGGGCCAAGGGCTTCCTGCTGGGCGGCACCGCCGGGCGCACGACGTTGAACGGCGAGGGCCTGCAGCATGAGGACGGACACAGCCACCTGATGTCGGCGACCATCCCGAACTGCATCTCGTACGACCCGACCTTTGCCTATGAACTGGCGGTGATCATCCAGGACGGGCTGAGGCGCATGTATGTCGATCGCGAGGATGTCTTCTACTACATCACCGTGATGAACGAGAATTACACCCATCCGGCACTGCCGGATGGTGCGGCGCCCGGCATCCTCAAGGGGATGTACCTGCTGCGCGAAGCCGGTGCCCAGAAGAAGCGGGCCGGCACCGACAAGTCGCCGAAAGTCCAGTTGCTCGGCAGCGGCACCATCCTGCGCGAGGTGATCGCCGCGGCTGACCTGCTGGAGAAGGATTTCGGCGTGAAGGCCGACATCTGGAGTGCGACCAGCTTCAACGAGCTGCGTCGGGACGGTATCGACACCGAGCGCTGGAACCTTCTGCACCCGGTCGAGACACCCCGCGAATCCCATGTGCAGCGCTGCCTGAAGGACAGAACCGGTCCGGTGATCGCCGCGACCGACTACATGCGCAGTTTCGCCGACCAGATCCGTCCTTACGTGCCCGGCCGCTATGTCGTGCTCGGCACCGACGGTTTCGGCCGGTCCGATACCCGGAAGAACCTGCGCCGCTTCTTCGAGGTCGACCGGCACTATGTCGCGGTGGCCGCTCTCAAGGCGCTCGCGGACGAGGGCACGATCTCGGTGGAGAAAGTTGCCGAGGCAATAGATCGTTACGGCATCGATAGCGGCAAACCCAATCCGGCGACGGTCTAGGCAGCACCCGCCAGGCGATCATGACTGCAGCGATGATGACAATGAAAACGATGGAAGTGAAGGTTCCGGATATCGGCGACTTCAAGGACGTGCCGGTGGTCGAGCTGATGGTCGCGGCGGGGGCGCGAGTCGAGAAGGAAGACCCGCTGATCTCGCTGGAGTCGGACAAGGCGACGATCGAGGTGCCGTCGCCGGCTGCGGGCACGGTGAAGTCGATTGAGCTGAAGATAGGCGACAAGGTGTCCGAGGGCTCGCTGGTGCTGATCCTGTCGGTCGAGGACGAAGCCGCCGCAGCAACTGCAGCACCACCCGCTGGCGCCGGGACGACGACGCCGATCAGTACGCAAGCGAGCACGCCGGTGAGTACGCCAGTGAGTACGCCAGTGAGCACGCCACTGAGCACGCCAGTAAGCGCACAAGTCAGCACGCCGGTCAGTGCGGCGGTACCTGCGTCCTTGGCGGTGGCGGTCAGCGCCGCCCCGCCGCCGCCCAGTTTCAAACCCGCCTCCGCGCCGCTGGCTGAATTGGCCGCCATCCAGACCGCCTCGCTCGATGACCAGTCATCCGCCTCAGGCGTCCATGCCTCGCCTTCGGTGCGCGGCTTCGCACGAGAACTCGGTGTCGATCTGAGCCTGGTCACCGCCAGCGGCCCCAAGTCCCGCATCCTGAAAGAAGACGTGCAGGCGTTCGTCAAGCGCTCGCTCGCCACCCCTGCCGCCGCGGCGCCGGTGGCCGGCGGCGGTCTGCCGTTCAGCTTGCCGCCGCTGCCGGATATCGACTTTTCCAAATTCGGACCGGTCGAGATGCGAGCGTTGACGCGCATCCAGAAACTGTCCGGACCGAACCTGCTTCGAAACTGGGTGAGCATCCCGCATGTCACCCAGTTCGACGAAGTGGACATCACCGAACTGGAAGCCTTTCGCAAGTCACAGCTCGAAGCGCTGAAGAAGCAGGGCGTGCGCCTCACAGTGCTCGCCTTCCTGGTGAAAGCGGTGGCTGGAGCGCTGCGCGAGTTTCCGACGTTCAACGCTTCGCTGTCGCCCGCCGGCGACAGCCTGGTGCTCAAGCAGTACTTCAACGTCGGGGTCGCGGTGGACACCCCGGACGGGCTGGTGGTGCCGGTGATCCGGGACTGCGACCGCAAGGGCGTCTCGGACATCGCGCGCGAGCTGGCCGCGCTCTCGGATTCGGCACGCGAGCGCAAGCTCAAGGCGACCGACATGCAGGGCGGCTGCTTCTCGATCTCCAGCCTGGGCGGGATCGGCGGCACCGCATTCACCCCGATCATCAATGCGCCGGAAGTGGCGATACTTGGGGTATCGCGCAGCACGATTCGGCCGGTGTTCGTCGATGGCGCATTCGTGCCGCGGCTGATGCTGCCGCTGTCGCTGTCCTATGACCACCGGGTGGTCGATGGCGCCCTGGGCGCACGCTTCATCACCCACCTGAACGGACTGCTCGCCGATGTGCGACGATTGCTGCTCTAGTCTCAGGGAGCAGGCCACGTCTTGAAGCCGATCGGCATCCTCGGCGGAACCTTCAATCCGGTCCATTACGGTCACCTGCGCATCGCCGAGGAGCTCGGGGATGCGCTCGATCTGGATGAAGTCCGGCTGATGCCAGCCAACCTGCCGCCGCTGCGCACAGCGCCCGGTGTTCCGGGCAGGGAACGGCTGCACATGGTGCGGCTGGCGATCGCCGGCAATCCGCGGCTGATCGCCGATGAGCGCGAGGTCGCCAAGACCTCGCTTTGCTACACCGTGGACACCCTGGCCGAACTGCGCGCCGAGTTCGGAGCGCAGCGCCCGATCTGCCTGATGCTGGGCGCGGATGCCTTCGCCCGGCTGCATCGCTGGCACCGCTGGCGTGACCTGTTCGAACTCGCGCATTTTGCCGTGGCTGAGCGCGGCGGCCATGCCTCGATCGCCACCGCGCCACTCGACCCGGCGCTTGCCGCCGAGCTGCGCGCGCGGCGAGTCTCGGAGGTGGGCATGCTGGCCGCGCAGCCTGCGGGGGCGATCTACCTCGCACCGACCAGCGTGTTGCAGATCTCGGCCACCCGCATCCGTGGGCTGATCTCCCATGGGTCGAGCGCGCGCTACTTGCTGCCTCCGGCGGTGCTCGACTACATTCAAGCGCACGGCATCTACAGACAACCGGAGGAGACCCCTTAGGTGGCGTTCCCCTCAGGTGACGCATGGTGCGCGCAAGGCACACGCTTTGACGAGCGAACCCGCGGCAGCGGTTGCTTGCCGCTGCCCATGATCGACGATGAAGGAGTTTCAAGACCAATGACGGGCTGCGCATGAGAATCGACACGATGAAGCGCGCGGTGGTCGACGCGCTGGAAGACGTGAAGGCGAAAGATATCGTCGCCTTCAACGTGACCCGGATGACCACGCTGTGCGACTGGGTGGTGATCGCCTCCGGAGATTCGAACCGCCAGACCCGGGCCCTGGCCAACAACGTGCGCGACAAGCTCAAGGAAGCGGGCGCGGAGGTCATCGGCGTCGAGGGCGAAGCCTCCGGCGAATGGATTTTGGTCGATCTGGGCAAGGTGATCGTTCACATCATGCAGCCCGCGGTCCGCGCGCACTACAACCTCGAGGAGCTGTGGGCGCCGTCGCCGCGCAGCCGGCGCAAGAGCGCCGCGGCCGAGACTGCGGGCTGAGCCCGCAGTTGATGGCGCGCAGCCTTGCGTTTTCTCGTGATCGCCATCGGGCAGCGGGTACCAGACTGGATCGAAGCTGGCATCGCCGAGTATCGCAACCGCATGCCGCGCACGTTCAGGCTGGAAGTGACTGCTGTGCGCGCAAGTCCGCGTACCCAGGGCAAACCGGTGCCGGTGCTGATGGCCGCCGAGGCGGAGCGCCTGGAGTCTGCGGTTCCGGACGGCTTCATCCGGGTCGCCCTGGACGAGCACGGTCGTTCGCTGGACACCCGGGCGCTGGCCGGCACGATCGAGCAATGGCGGCTACAGGCGCCAGGTGTGGCATTCTGGATAGGCGGCGCAGACGGGCTGGACCCCGGACTGCGCTCGCGCGCGTCGATGACCCTGGCGCTGTCGGCACTGACCCTGCCCCATGCACTCGCCAGGTTGATGCTGGTCGAGCAACTCTACCGCTGTGTTTCGCTGATCGAGCATCATCCCTATCATCGCGAATGACTGCCAAGTGAGTATCGAATGATCGGAAACGGCCGGCCCCTGCTCTATCTTGCGTCTCACAGCCCGCGCAGGCGGGAACTGTTGCGCCAGATCAACGTGCGCTTCGAGACCCTGCTGCTGCGCTCGGACCGGTTGCGCGGCACCGATGTCGAGGAGGTCCCGCTTCCCGGCGAAGCCGCAATCGACTATGTAAGCCGGGTTACCCGAGAGAAGGCGCAGATCGGCGCGATCCGGGCGCGGGAACGCGGGCTGACCCCGGGTGTGGTGCTCGCAGCCGATACCGAAGTCGTCATCGACGGCGAAGCACTCGGCAAGCCTCGCGACGCGGCGGCCGCGGCACAGATGCTGACCCGTCTGTCCGGCCGGACGCATGAGGTGCTGTCGGCGGTTGCCCTGGCGACCAGCGAGTCGATGATCAACCTGAGGATGGCGCGCAGCGTGGTCGAACTCAGACCACTGGACGCGACTGAAGTGCGGCGCTATGTGGCCAGCGGCGAACCGGTGGACAAGGCGGGCGCCTATGCGATCCAGGGACTGGGCGCGATGTTCATCACCCGCATCGAGGGCAGCTACTCGGCGGTGATGGGCCTGCCACTGTTCGAGACCGCCGAGCTTCTGCGCCTCGCCGGCTTCGAGCTTCCCTGACCTCTGGCCTCTGACCTCTGGCCTCTGACTCTGATCCGTGACTCTGATCCGTGACCTTGACCCCTGACCCACACTCCCGAGCGGCGATCGCATGAAAGAAGACATCCTGGTCAATGTGACCCCTCAGGAAACCCGGGTCGCAGTCATCGAGCAGGGCAGCGTCCAGGAGCTCCATATCGAGCGCGCGCGCAGCCGCGGGCTGGTCGGCAGCCTTTACATGGGCCGTGTCGTTCGTGTGCTGCCCGGCATGCAGTCGGCGTTCATCGACATCGGGCTGGAGCGGGCCGCGTTCCTTCATGTGGGCGATATCTTCGGCTACCGGCATGCCAGCGCCCCGGGCGAACCGGCCAGACCGATCGAGAAGATCCTGCAGGAGGGGCAACCGCTGCTGGTGCAGGTGATCAAGGACCCGATCGGCACCAAGGGCGCGCGCCTTTCCACGCAACTGTCGCTCGCCGGCAGACTCCTGGTTTACCTGCCGCAGGACCCGCATATCGGCATTTCCCAGCGTATCGAGGATGCAGCCGAACGCGATAACCTGCGCGCGATCGTCGAGCGGGCCCGTCCAGCCGATGAGCCAGGCGGATTCATCATCCGTACCGTGGCCGAGACCGCGGGCGAGCGTGAACTGGCCGACGACATCGCCTACCTGCGCGCGTTGTGGCAATCGATCCAGGAGTCAGCGAAGACCGCAGCCGCACCCTCGCTGGTGCATGAAGATCTGAGCCTGGCGCTGCGCGTGTTGCGCGATATGTTCAAGGACGATACCCGTCGCGTGGTGTTCGATTCGCGCGAGACCTACCAGCGGGCGAGCGCGTTCGCCGAGCGCTTCATGCCGGGCATCCTCCCGCGGGTGGAACACTATCTCGGTGAGCGCCCCCTGTTCGACGTCTACGGCGTGGAAGCGGAGATAGAGCGCGCCCTGCTGCGGCGGGTGGACCTCAAATCCGGAGGCTATCTCATCATCGACCAGACCGAGGCGATGACCACGGTCGACGTGAACACCGGCGGCTTCGTCGGTGCACGCAGCTTCGACGACACCATCTTCAAGACCAACCTGGAAGCCTGCCTGGCGATCGCCCGCCAGCTCAGGCTGCGCAACCTCGGCGGCATCATCGTCGTCGACTTCATCGACATGGACAACGCCGAACACCGCGATGCAGTGCTGGCCGAACTGGGCAAGGCGCTCGCCCGCGACCGCACCCGCCTCACGGTGAGCGGCTTCAGCAGCCTCGGACTGGTCGAGTTGACCCGCAAGCGCACCCGCGAGAGCCTGCCCCATGTGCTGTGCGAATCCTGCCCGACCTGCGCCGGCAGGGGCCAGGTGAAGACCGCGCAGACGATCTGCTATACGATTCTGCGCGAGCTGCTGCGCGAAGCGCGCCAGTTCAACGCGCGCGAGTATCGGATACTCGCCTCGCAAGCTGTGATCGACATGTTCCTCGACGAGGAGTCGAACAGCCTCGCGATGCTCGGCGACTTCATCGGCAAGCCGATCTCCCTGCAGGTCGAAACAGCCTACGGGCAGGAGCAGTACGACGTGATCCTGAAGTAGTCAGGCGACCATCGACTGAGCAACCGGGGCGGATTCCTCAGCCGGCGCCAGCAGCGCCCCGCGCACCTGCTCGAGCTCGTCGACATGCCGCCGCAACGATATCTGCAGGCGCTCCAGCTCCTTCATCCGGGTGTCGAGCGAGCGTACGTTATCGGTAACCTTGCGCAGGCTCTCCAGCCGCCGGTCGAGCATTTCCTCATGCTCTTTCAACTGCATGGTCAGCGGTGACAGGGCACGTTCCAGCCAGGAATCGATCTCGCTCGCCAGGTCGCTGAATATCGTCTTCGCCTCGACCACCAGAAGGTCGTAGAACTTGCGAATCACTATGCCCTGCGGCTGCATGACTGTGGTCGGGTTGGAGCAGAACGCGACCGTACGCTGCTTGAGCAGAACCATCGCCTCGCTGAAGCGCTCGAGCGAGAACGGTGGTGGCGACAGCTTGGCGAAGCCGTACTTGTCATGAAAGCTCGCATAGACCGTGTCCACCAGACCCTTGATCTGGCTGCCAAAGCCCATGATCTTGCTTGCTTCCTTGTCGAAGTGGTCGAAAAGCTGCTGCATCAGGCGCATCAGACTGACGGTGAACAGCTGGTCGCTCAGCCTCTTCCGGTAGTCCTCGCACATCGTCTCGATGATCTGGGGGTCGAGGTTGGACTGCAGGATCTGGCCCTGCTTCATCACCACCGAATGCGTGTTGCGGAAATTCTGGGCCGTATGCTGGTAGGCGGCACGGTCCTGTTCCAGCTTGACCACCATGGTCTTGACCATGCCCTGATTCTTGCCCTGCAGGCTCACCAGTTCGCCCAGTTCAGTCCGTGTAGAGCGCAGCCTGGCGAGTACCGTCTCGTAGGAGGCATCGACCAGAACGCCGAACTCCCGCGACACCCGCTCGGCGATGATCCTGCGCCGCTCGGGAATCATTTTCGCCAGCAGCACCTCGAGCGCCTGCACCCCGCTTCTCTCGAGCATCACCGGATCGTCCTTGATCCGCGCGATCAGCGCCTTCTGGGCGGACATCGGCAGCACATTCGCACGCGGCAGGTTCAGGATGCGGGCGGTCGCCTCGAGTTGGCTGTTCATCGCATGGGCGATCTCGCTGTCGCTCTTCAGGTCGTCCCAGATCAGGTCGATCTTGTTCAGCACAGCCACCGAGCGGGTGCCGTTGTTCTGCACATAGCGCTGCCAGAGCTCCATGTCGCTGCGGGTAACGCCGGTGTCCATCGCGAGCAGGAACAGCACGGCGTGCGCGCTGGGGATCATCGACAGGGTCAGCTCCGGCTCAACGCCCAGAGAATTCAGGCCGGGCGTGTCAAGGATCGCCAGTCCCGCCTTGAGCATCGGATGCGGAAAGTTGATCAGCGCATGGCGCCAGGCCGGAACCAGAACCCGGCCTTCGCCAGCGCCCTGGGCCGCAGACAACTCCGGATGCGTATCGTTGTAAAGCCCGAGCCGGCGCGCGTGCTCGACGGTGACCGACTTGCTCTCGACCACCTTCGCCAGGGTCGCCGCCAGTTCTTCGGTGTCATCCAGGTCGAGTGCGATGCGTATCCACTCGATCGGCTTGCGTTTGAGCACCGAGACGCTCTCATCGGTTTCGCGGGTCTCGATCGGCAACAGACGCAGGTAGGGTGCCTCGGCCCCGTCATGGAAAATCTCGGTCGGACACATCGTGGTACGACCGATGTCCGACGGCAGCAGCCGGCGCTTGTAGCTGGAGAAGAACAGCGCATTGATCAGTTCGGTCTTGCCGCGCGAGTACTCGGCGATGAACGCGAGCAACATGCGATCGGTACGCAGGCTCTCGATCAGGTCGTACATTCGCAGCGACTGCTCGACATTGACCTGCTTGCTGGTATCGAGTCGGGCGCGGAAGGTTTCGATTGCGTCTATCAGGCGATCACGCCAGCGCTGGAAATCGAGCACGTCCTGTTCGAGGGAACTGTTCATCACGCCTGCGAGGTGAAGGTTGCAGCTGGAAAGCTGCGGACATGGGTTGGTGTTGGCCTGCGATCCTGACATTGATCGGGAGCGCCGCCAAAAGACAGCGGTTGGCGGCTCGCCCCGGGCACCTCCATGGCCGGCGTGTACGGCCGCCCCCGGCTCCGCCACAATTACATTGACGGCGACCGGCGCCGGTTCTTGAGCCACGCCCTCCGGAAAATCAGGCTGCCGACATCATTTCAGCATCAGAACAGTCTGTTGCAGGCCGCCCACCACCAGAATCAGCGCAAGCTGGCAGGCAATAAGCAGCACCAGGGACGACAGATCGACACCGGACACCGGCTTGATCCGGGACTGAATCGGCCTCAGGAACGGCTGGGTGAGCAACGTCAGCAGCGGCGCCAGCGGGGAGTAGGGGTTGACCCAGGACAGCACCGCCTGCACGATCACCGCCACGATCAGCATGTACAGAAACAGGCGCACCAACTGCACCAGCGCAACCAGCGCCGAGATGCCCAGGCCGGCTCCCGAGCCCGCCGCGAAACCGAGCAGGACCTCGACCAGCCAGGCCACCAGCCAGGCCAAGGCCAGCGTCGCCAGATCGAGCCCCCAGAGCCCGGGCACGAGCTTGCGCAAAGGCTTCACGCCCCAGTTGGTCAGGCTGGCGAGAAACCCGGAGAGCGGATTGTTGTAGGGCGCCCGGGCGGCCTGCAGCCAGAAGCGCAGCAGCAGCGCGACCAGCAGCAGGGTGCCCAGAGTGTCGACAAGGAAGGCCAGGGCCTGGGCAATCATCTTGGGGGCATCACTTCATGGGGCTGAGTCGAATCCGGGTCTGCGCCCGGGCCTTTGCACCGGGACGGCAACCAGCAAGTGTAGCGGCCAACGGTGTGGTTCATTCCACCTGACGTCATTCCAACCGACCGAACTCTTCGCCCAGCTCGAGCGCACGCTGCTGGGCCGCCCTGACCGCCTGCACCATCGCCGCGCGCACCCCGCCGGCCTCCAGCGCCGCTACGCCGCGCTCAGTGGTGCCCCCCCGGGACGTCACCCGGCCGCGCAACGTCGCAGGCGGCTCGGTATCGGTGGCCGCCAGGGTAGACGCGCCGGCGAACGTCGCCAGAGCCAGTTGCCGCGCCTGTGCGGCGTCGAAACCGACATCGAGCGCTGCCGCCTCCAGCGCCTCGATCAACAGGAACACATAGGCCGGCCCGCTGCCAGAAACTGCGGTCACCGCGTCGACCAGCGCCTCGCTGTCGACCCAAAGCACGCTGCCGACCGCGCCCAGGATGCGTTCCACCAGCGCCCGGTCGGCAACCTCCAGGGCGGGCCCGGCATACAGTCCGGCCACGCCCTGCCCGACCAGCGCCGGGGTATTGGGCATGGCGCGGGC
>JBBRCD010000059.1:0-25232 GCA_038205245.1 Burkholderiales bacterium | reverse complement strand
GCCGACCTGGCGGTGATCGACCGCGTGACGGGCGAGATCGAGAAGGCCCTGAAGGACGTGCCCGGTGTCAGCAGCGCGCTGGCCGAGCGCCTGACGGGCGGCCGTTATGTGGACGTGAACATCCGCCGCGACGACGCGGCTCGCTTCGGCATGAACATCGCTGACGTGCAGTCCGTCATTACCTCGGCCGTGGGCGGCGAGAACGTCGGCGAGACGGTGGAAGGCCTGCAGCGTTTCCCGATCAGCGTGCGCTATCCGCGCGAGACGCGCGATTCTCTGGAGAAGTTGCGCTCGCTGGCCATCGTCAATGACCGCGGCCAGCGCTTGTTGCTCGGCGACGTGGCGGACCTGCGCATCACCGACGGTCCGCCGATGCTGCGCAGCGAGAACGCCAGGTTGTCGGGCTGGGTGTATGTGGATATCCGTGGGCGCGACCTGCGCTCGGCTGTGCAGGACATGCAGCGCGCGGTGGCCAGGGACGTCGCGCTGCCGCCGGGGTATTCGATCTCCTGGTCGGGGCAGTTCGAGTTTCTTGAGCGTGCCACGGCCAAGCTGAAAGTGGTGGTGCCGTTCACGCTGCTCATCATCTTCGTGCTGCTGTATCTCACCTTCAACCGCATTGACGAAGCACTGCTGCTGATGTTGACGCTGCCGTTCGCCTTGATCGGCGGCATCTGGCTGCTCTACCTGCTGGACTACAACCTGTCGGTGGCGGGCGCAGTGGGCTTCATCGCGCTGGCCGGCGTGTCGGCCGAGTTCGGCGTGATCATGTTGCTGTACCTGAAGACGGCGTGGGATGCGCGCCTGGCGCAAGGCCAGACCAGCACGGCGGATTTGCTGGACGCGATCCGCGAAGGCGCGGTGCTGCGGGTGCGGCCAAAGGCGATGACGGTGGCCGTGATCGTGGCCGGTCTGCTGCCGATCATGTGGGGCAGCGGCACCGGCAGCGAGGTGATGCAGCGCATCGCCGCGCCGATGGTGGGCGGCATGATCACCGCGCCGCTGCTGTCGATGTTCGTGATTCCGGCCATGTATCTGCTGATGCGCCGCCCGCGTACGACCAGGACGAGTCGCCCGGTCGACGTTGATCTGCCCCTGTCCGGATCGAGTGAAGGTGAGCGCCCGATGGCCTCGTCCCACTGATGGTTGTGCGTACTGCCTTGGATGCGGCGAAGCAGGCGTGCGCGCGATTGGCGCCATGGCCTCAGCGCCCCGCGTCCTGCTCGTTCTTCCATAGATCCGACAGGTACTCGTGCTCACGGGTATCCACCCACGACACCCGCGACTCGACCGGCCGGTCGGCATAGGTATAGGCCACCCGCCGGATGTTCAGTACAGGATGACCCGCACGCAGTCCGAGTGAGCGGGCGATCGCGGCCGGGCAGGGCAGCGCCGAGAGGCGCTCGCTGCTTCTGACCACGTTGATGCCGTAGTGCTGCTGGTACAGGCCGTAGATGGTGCCGGTGCGGGTCTCGAAGCGCTTTCGATCGAGGCCCGGAAACATGGTCGCCGAGATACGGATCTGGTCATGGATCACCGGTCGGCCGCCCAGTTCCAGCAGGTTGTCGATGCTGATGATGCGCGCGCCGGTGCGCACGCCAAGCGCGCGGGCGACCTCGGCGTCGGCCGTGCCATGCCGGAACGAACGCAGGCGGGTGCTGGGCAGTTCGCGAACCACGCCGGCCGGTTGGCGCGTGTCGGCGCTCGAGTGGCCCGCGCGGATGCCGCTTCGACCCGCGCGCGCCACCACATGAAAGAAGTGAAACAGCAGGCGATCGGGGGTGTGGGCGGCGACGAACGTGCCGCGACCCTGCTGGCGCAGCAGGATGCGCTCGGCCACCAGTTCATCGATGGCCCGGCGCACGGTGCCGATCGACACGCCGTACTGTTCGGCCAGACGCGACTCTGACGGCAACGCCTGCCCCGATTTCCAGCGCCCTTCGGCCAGTGCCCGGGTGAGTGCGCGTTGCAGCGTGCGGTACAGCGGTGCTGCAGTGCGGCCGGTGACCACTGGCGGCGCGAAAGCAGGCGCGGGCGTACGTGCGGAGGTACGCGCAGAGGTACGCGCGGAGGTCCGTGCTGACGTCCGCACTGACGTCCGCACTGACGTCCGCGCTGAGGCAGGCGCCAGCGCCGTCAGCATCTGCGTCTTCAGGCTGTCCTTGCTCATGGCAACCAAAGTGTACCCGATGCGTCCCGGGCGCTGGCCGATTCATATAGATGAGTTGGTTGACTCGGCCGGGCAGGCTACTTATGATTGGCACCCTTTCCCCGAGTGGCAGGAGGCGCGATGATTCATTTCGTGGTGCACGAAGAAGGTGACGGCGTCGGTGTGGTGGTCGTCGAAGGTATCAAGTCGGGCAACGAGATGACCGGCTGGATCATGGAGCAGGACACCGAGATCAAGGTGGTCGCGAAGAGCGACATCCCGATCGGGCACAAGGTCTCGCTGACCGACTACAAGGCCGGCGATACGGTGATCAAGTACGGCGTCGACATCGGCAAGGTGGTCGCCCCGATCGGACGTGGCGAGCATGCCCATGTGCACAACATCAAGACCAAGCGCTGGTAGACGGTCCGCCTCGTTCGCCTGCCCGCGGACGCCCACCCAAGTCTTCAAGGAGTTCCGCCATGGATCTGAGCAAAGCCACCTTCTGGGGCTTCAAGCGTGAGAACGGTCGCGTCGGTGTGCGCAACCACGTGATCATCCTGCCGGTCGACGATCTGTCGAACGCCTCGGCCGAAGCGGTCGCCAACAACATCAAGGGTGCGATGGCGTTGCCGCATCCGTATGGCCGGCTGCAGTTCGGTGCCGACCTCGATCTGCATTTCCGCACCCTGATCGGTACCGGGTCGAATCCGAACGTCGCCGCGGTGGTGGTGATCGGCATCGAGGATGGCTGGACCAAGAAGATCGTCGACGCGATTGCCGCCACCGGCAAGCCGGTCACTGGCTTCGGCATCGAAGGCCATGGCGATCACGAGACCATTCACCATGCCTCGAAGGTTGCCCGCGAGTATGTGCAGTGGGCCTCGGAGAAGCGGCGCGAAGAGCGGCCGCTGAAAGACCTCTGGGTGTCGACCAAGTGTGGCGAGTCCGATACCACCTCGGGCTGCGGCTCCAATCCGACCGTGGGCAATGCTTTCGACAAGCTCTATCCGCACGGCACCACGCTGGTGTTCGGCGAAACCTCCGAGATCACCGGTGGCGAGATGCTGGTGGCCGAGCGCTGCCGCACGCCGGAGGTGCGCGCGAAGTTCATGTTCATGTTCGACCGCTACCAGGACATGATCAACCGCTGGAAGACCAACGATCTGTCCGAGTCGCAGCCGACCAAGGGCAATATCGCCGGGGGTCTGACCACGATCGAAGAAAAGGCGCTGGGCAACATCCAGAAGATCGGTCGCAAGTGCCTGGTCGACGGTGTCATCGACAAGGGTGAAATGCCGACCCATCCTGGCCTGTGGTTCATGGACTCGTCTTCGGCGGCTGCCGAGATGGTGACCCTGTGTGCCGCCTCGGGCTACACGGTGCACTTCTTCCCGACCGGGCAGGGCAATGTCATCGGCAACCCGATCCTGCCGGTGATCAAGCTGTGTGCCAATCCGAAGACGGTGCGCACCATGTCCGAGCATATCGATGTCGACGTCTCCGGATTGCTGCGCAAGGAGATGAACCCGGATCAGGCGGGCGACGCGCTGCTCGACTGCATGTTCCGCACCGCCAACGGCCGGTTGACCGCAGCCGAGGCGCTCGGTCATCGCGAGTTCGTGCTGACCCGGCTGTTCGAGAGCGCTTGATCGGCCGTGTCACGCGCGTCGTCATGGGCACCGCCCCCGGGTAATCCGTTCGCCGGGGGCGATACGCGCTTTCATGTGGATGGTGAGGCGTTTTCGCGGGAAGAGGTCGCTCTGGCCAACCGCAACGCCGGCCTGCCGCTGGAGGCGTTGCGCTATGAGGTCACACCGCCGGGGCTGCACTACCTGCTGTCGCACTTCGACATGCCCGAGGTGGATGCCGCCAGCTGGCGGCTGGCCATCGGGGGCTGCGTCTCCAGTGCCCAGTCGGTGTCGCTCGCCGAACTGATGCAATTCCCGACCCGCACCTTGCGGGTGACGCTCGAGTGTGCCGGCAACGGGCGCGCCGGCATGAGTCCGCGCTATCCGAGCATGCCCTGGATCAGCGAGGCGGTCAGCACTGCCGAGTGGACCGGCACGCCGCTGCGCCACCTGCTGGAACGCGCCCGCCCGACGGACTGGGCGAGCGAGGTTGCCTTCCTCGGTCTGGACCGTGGGTTCGACCGTGGCGTGGAACACGCCTACGGGCGCAGCCTGAAGCTGGCGCATGCGCTCGCCGATGAAGTGCTGCTGGTGTACGCGATGAACGGCCAGCCGTTGCTGCCCCAGCATGGCCATCCCTGCCGGTTGATCGTGCCGGGCTGGTACGGCATGGCAAGCGTCAAGTGGCTGTCGCGCATCGACGTGCTGGACAAGCCGTTCGACGGTTTTCAGCAGGCGGTCGGATACCACTACCGGAAGAACACGGACGATCCGGGCGTGCCGGTGACCACGATGCGGGTGCGTTCGTTGATGGTGCCGCCTGGAATTCCCGACTGGTACACCCGCCGGCGGCTGGTCGAGGCCGGTGCGGTCGAGTTGCGCGGGCGGGCCTGGGCGGGCGCTGGTGTCCCGGTCGAGCGGGTCGAGGTCGGGGTGAACGGACAGTGGCGCGAGGCCGATCTGGCCCCGGCCGGCGTGCACCGCTACGCCTGGCGCGGCTGGAGCTTCACCTGGCAGGCCACGCCCGGCGAGCACACGCTGCAATGCCGGGCACGCACCGCCGCCGGGGATGTACAACCGATGGAACCGGACTGGAATACCGCGGGCATGGGCAATAATACGGTTCAGACTCTGCAGATCACGGTGCGCTAGACCATGGACCAGATCACTCCCCAGTCGCTCGGCAGTATCCAGGTGTCGGTATGGCGCAGCAGCGGCCCGGGCGGCGTCGCCGCGGGCGACGGTCGTTTCGAGACCTTCGAAGTACCCCGCGCGCCCAGCCAGACGGTGCTGGATGTGGTCACCCATATCCAGCGCCATCTCGACCCGACGCTGACTTACCGCTTCGCCTGCCGGGTCGGTGTCTGCGGCTCCTGTGCGATGGTGGTCAACGGCGAGGCGCGCTGGACCTGCCGCACCCATGTCGACAAGGTGTCCAAGGACGACCGGCTCGAAATCTCGCCGCTGCGCAACCTGCCGGTAATCCGCGATCTGGCCACCGACATGAGCGAGTTCTTCGACAAGTGGGCGCGGGCACGCGGCCAGTTCACCGGTAGCCGCACCCGTCATGACCCGTTCGAGGTGGTCTCGCCGCAGTCGGCCGAACGCCGGCAGGCGGATCTGGGCATCGAGTGCATCGGCTGCGGCGTCTGCTATTCGTCCTGCGATGTGGTCGAGTGGAAGCCGGACTACCTCGGCCCGGCAGCCATGAACCGGGCATGGACCCTGATCAACGACACCCGCGACCAGACCAATCGCGAGCGGCTGGCTGCGGTGGCCGGCGACGCCGGCTGCCATGCCTGCCACACCCACATGACCTGCACCGAGCGCTGCCCCAAGCACCTGCCGCTGACCGCGGCGATCGCCGGCCTGAAGCGGGCGACCACACGCGCCCTGCTCAAGGGCGAGCTGTGAACACCCGGGCACAGGCATACCTCTGGTTCGCCCAGCGTTTGTCGGCAGGGTTGCTCGGCTTCTTCGTGCTGGTCCACCTGGCGACGATGATCTATGCGGTACGCAACGGACTGTCGGCCGCCGAGATCCTGTCGCGTACCCGGGGCAATACGCCGTGGATGCTGTTTTACGTCCTTTTCGTGCTGAGTGTTGCGGTGCATGTGCCGATCGGGCTGCGCAACATCCTGGCCGAAACCTTCGCCTGGCGCGGACGCGGTCTGGAACTGCTGGTGCTGGCGATCGGCGGGTTCTTTCTGGTATTCGGCCTGCGCGCGGTCTGGGCGGTCTACGCGCCCGGGGCGGCCTAGGACGGCTGGCGGACGCCCGGAGCAACCATGAGCAGCAAGGTCTGGCGTAACCGCAACCATCCCGCATACTGGGCGTTCATCGTCCATCGAGTGTCTGGTTTGCTGCTGGCGGCGTTCATCCCGCTGCACTTCTGGGCGCTTGGCCAGGCACTGACCGGCGAGGCGACCCTGCAGGGTTTCATCGTTTGGACCGATAATGCTGCAGTCAAGGTAGCGGAGTTCGGCCTGGTCATAGCGCTCGCCGCGCATCTGGCGGGTGGCGCGCGGCTGTTGATGCTCGAGTTTCTGCCTTGGCGTGACTGGCAGAAATCGCTGTTCGCTGTTTCAGTGGCGCTAAGCGTCGGCGCCGGTTTGCTGTTCGCGTTGAATCTCGGTTGAACTCTTGCGGGTCCAACAGGCAGCGCGTGCAGGCCCGAAATCAGCAAGGCTCTAGGAGAACACGATGAAACGGCTGTCGTTGAAGATGACTGCAACGTTCGGTGCGGTGGCGAGCGCACTGATCCTGATGTTCGGTGTGATGGTTGCTGCCTCCCAGGCGGTGGCCCAGTCTTTCCCAGTGAAGCCGGTGCGCATGATCGTGCCGTTCGTCGCTGGCGGGGGCACCGATGTGGCTGGCCGTTTGTTGGCGCAGGGGCTGTCCGAGCGTTGGGGACAGAGCGTGCTTGTGGAGAACCGCGCCGGCGCCGGGGGCTCGATCGGCAGCGAGATCGTGGCCAGGTCCAACCCGGATGGCTACACCCTGCTGTTCGCCTCCGGCAGCGTCCTCACCGCCAACCAGCATATGTACAAGAAGATGAGCCACGATCCGGGCAAGGACCTCACCGGCGTGTCGCTGGTGGTCAGCGGCCCGCAGGTGATCGTGGTCAGCGCCGCATCGAAGTTCAACACCCTGATGGACCTGGTGAACGCGGTGCGCGCCCAACCCGGCAAGCTGACCTACGGCTCGGCCGGGATCGGCAGCCAGGTTCATCTGGCGGCCGAGAGTTTCGAGTTCTTCGCCAAGATGGATTCGGTGCATGTGCCCTACAAGGGCGAAGTGGTTGCCATTACCGACCTGATCGGCGGCCAGATCGACTGGGCGGCCCCGAACATGAGTGCCTCGGTCAACTTCATCCGCGACAAGAAACTCAAGGCGCTGGCGGTGACTTCGGGCAAACGCTCGACGTCGCTGCCTGATGTGCCGACCGTCAGCGAAGCAGGTGTGCCCGGCTTCGAGAATCTGGGCTGGTTCGGTGTCGCGGTGGTCACCGGCACCCCGCGCGACCTGATCAACAGGATGGCGGACGATATCGCCAAGGTCACCGCCGGGTCGACGTTCCGCGAAAGGGCGGCCGGTCTGGGCATGGAAGCAGTCGGCAACCGTCCGGACGAGTTCAACAAGTTCATCCGGGAAGAGATCGTCCGCTGGGGCCGGATCATCCGCGAGCGCAAGATCAGCGTCCTGTAGCGGCGAGGTCGCGGCCAGCGGTCAGGCGCAGCGTACGGAAACAGCGTTCAGGGCCAGGGTCCGGGGACAGACATGCAGATCGATCTCAAGCAGGTGGAAGACGCGGCGAAGGAACTCTACATTCGCGCGCTGAAGATTCTGCCCCCGGACATCAAGGCGGGTTTCCAGGGGCTGGCCGGGCGCGAGACCGATGCCACCGGAAAATCGGTTCTGGCGACGATGATCCGCAATATCAGCGTTGCCGAGTCGACCGATAACCTTCTGTGCCAGGACACCGGACTGCCGATCTACAACGTGGAGATCGGCAGCAACCTGGAACTCGACGGCTTCGCCCTGAAGCAGGCGATCCGCAAGGGTTGCGAGCGGGCGACCACCGAGTACCCATTGCGTTCCTCCGTGGTTCATCCGCTCACCCGGAAGAACGAACAGACCTCCTGCGGACCGCGCATGCCGGCGATCAACATCGACTTCGTCGACGCCGCCGATCACCTGTCGATCGAGATGATTCCAAAAGGCAGTGGCTCGGAGAACAACACCTTCCTGCGCATGGCGATTCCTGCCGACGGCATCGACGCCATCAAGACGTTCGTCATCGATTGCGTCCTCGATGCCGGGGGCAAGACCTGTCCGCCGACCATCGTCGGCGTGGGAATCGGTGGCACCGGTGACTTGTGTGTGCATCTGGCCAAGGTGGCGGCGACCCGGCCGCTGGGCAGCCACTGCAGCGATGCCGATGCGGCGCTGCTCGAGCAACAGCTCTCCACCGCGGTCAACCAGCTCGGGGTCGGGCCGCAGGGGCTGGGCGGTGATGCCACCTCGTTCGCTGTGCATATCGAACTGGCAGCGACACACATCACGATGAATCCAGTGGCGGTCAACATGCAGTGTCACTCGGCGCGGCGCGCGCGGGCGACCTGGTCGCCGCAGGGTCTGGCCTACGGCTTCTAGCGATGTCCAGGCGCCGCTTCGCCCGTCTCTTTGTCATGCCGCTGGTCATGGCGCCTGCGCTGCTCGCTGGGGCGGCGCGTCCGCTGGCAGCGGCCGAGATTGCAGGCGTCCGTTTCGAGCCGATGCTCAAGGGTGGCGATGCATCGGGCGAAATGGTGCTTAATGGCGTCGCGCTGCATCGGCTGTTCGGTTTTCAGGTCTATGCGATTGCGCTCTATCTCGCGCAGCGGCAAAAGTCGGCTGAAGCGGCGATCAGCGCAGACGGCCCGAGGCGGATCGTCATGCATCTGTTGCGCGATATCACCGCGGCACAGCTCTCGGCGGCGCTCACTGAAGGCATCGAAGACAACCACCCGGCTGACGAGGTCGAGAAGCTGCGACCCCGGATGGCCTCGGTCGATCGGATCATGCAGGAGATCGGCAAGGCCGGGCGCGGCAGCCGTATTGCGCTCGACTGGGTGCCCGGGCAGGGAACGCGGGTGGTGGTCGATGGCAAGGTGCGCGGCGAGCCGATTCCGGGCGCCGACTTCTATCGCGCGCTGCTGCGCATCTGGCTGGGCGCGCGCCCGATCCGGGACCACCTGAAGCAGGGCATGCTCGGCGGAGGAGCTTGATGGCGCACTACGACTTTCACATGCCAGTCACCGAGTCGCAGGTGCGGCAACTGCGGGTCAACGACACCGTGACCCTGCACGACACGCTCTACGGCATCCGCGATGCAACCCAGATCCACATGTTCGACCGCGGCCGCACGACGAAGTTCGATCTCACCGGTCATGCGGTAGTGCATACCGCGCCAAACGTGCGCTGGGTCGGCGAGACCGCTGCGACGCCAGTCGGCTATGAGCCGGTATGCGTCGGCACCACGACGTCGGACCGGATGGAACGCTTTACCCGCCCGCTGATGACGCAGAACGGGGTGCGGATCATCATCGGCAAGGGTGGCCTGCGACAAGGCTCGCTCGATGCCTTTCGCGATCTGGGTGGAGTATATCTTGCGGTGATCGGCGGGGCGGCGGCCCTGGAGACGACGTGGATCGAGCAGATCGAGGATGTCGACCTGCATGATCTGAATCCCGAGTCGCTGTGGAAGTTTCGAATCAGAGGGTTCGGGCCGTTGCTGGTCAGCATGGACAGCCACGGCGCGAGCCTCTACACCGACGTGAACGCCCAGGCGCGTGACCGGCGAGCGGCGGTGCTTGCCTCGCTCGGGGTAAAGACCTGACGGCGTGACGAACTGACTCCGGGGTGACTTGTGCAGGTGAATGGCCCCGGTCAGCACCACGGGTCAGCACCACGGCTCAGCACCACGGCTCAGCAATCCGACTGAACGAACGACACAGGACGCATGCGATGCGACGTATCAAGACTGACATCCTGATTCTCGGCTCTGGCGGCGCCGGCCTGTTCGCCGCACTTCATGCCCACCAGAAAAACCCGAAAGCCGAGATCACCGTCGCGGTGAAGGGACTGCTCGGCAAGAGCGGCTGCACGCGCATGGTGCAGGGCGGCTACAACGTGGCGCTGGCCAAGGAAGACTCGGTCGAGCGCCACTTCATGGACACGATCGAGGGCGGCAAGTGGCTGCCCGACCAGGACCTGGCCTGGCAGCTGGTCGAGGTCGCGATCGAGCGCATCCATGAACTCGAGAACGAACTGGGCTGCTTCTTCGATCGCAATCCGGACGGTACCGTGCACCAGAAGGCGTTCGCCGGCCAGACCTTCGATCGCACCGTGCACAAGGGTGACCTGACCGGGATCGAGATCATCAATCGCCTCGCCGAGCAGACCTGGGCGCGCGGCATCAAGCGGCTGGAAGAGCACCGTGCGATCGAGATCGTGAAGAACCGCAAGGGGGACGCGATCGCGGGCGTGCTGATGATCGACATCCGCACCGGCGAGCTGGTGTTCGTGCAGGCACAGGCAGTGTTGCTCGCCACCGGCGGCGGGCCGACGATGTACAAGTATCACACGCCTTCCGGCGACAAGAGTTGCGACGGCATGGCGATGGCATTGCGTGCCGGTCTGCCCCTGCGCGACATGGAGATGGTGCAGTTCCATCCGACCGGGCTGGTGGCAGGTGCGGGCACGCGCATCACCGGCACCATCATCGAGGAGGGCCTGCGCGGGGTCGGCGGCTATCTACTCAACGGTGAGGGTAACCGCTTCATGCACGAGTACGACGCGCGCAATGAACGGGCGACCCGCGATATCGTCAGCCGGGGCATGTACGACCAGATGTTGAAGGGCAATGTCGGGCCGAACGGCGGCGTCTACATCACCATGCGCCATCTCGACCCGTCGATGGTGAAGAAGGAGTTCCCCGGCATGGTCGAGCGCTGCGCCGACTGTGGCTTCGATCTGGTCTCCGGGCTGGTCGAGGTAGTGCCGACGGCGCACTACATGATGGGCGGTGTGGTGTTTCGCACCGACTGTTCGACCGACCTCTCCGGGCTGTTTGCCGCTGGCGAGGACACCGGTGGCGTGCATGGCGCGAACCGGCTCGGGGGCAACGGGGTGGCCAACTCGACAGTTTACGGCGGCATCGCTGGCGACACGATGGGCGAGTGGGTGGCGAACAACGGCGTCTTCTACGAGCCCGACGAAGCGGCGATTGCCGAGGGTGCAACTCGGGTCACGCTGCCGTTCTCGGCAACTGGAAAGGGGCCGGGGCTGTCGGCGATCCGCACCCGGCTGCATGACCTGATGTGGGACGATGTGGGTATCTTTCGAGATGCAGCGAGCCTGTCGCGCGCCAGCAGCGCGCTGGAGGAACTCGACAGCCAACTGGATTCGACCGGGGTGGCCGATGGCCAGCGCGCGTTCAACCTCACCTGGCACGACTGGCTGAACCTGAAGAACCTGGTGCTGGTCAGTCAGGCGATCCGGGGCTCGGCCGAGCAGCGCGAAGACTCACGCGGCGCGCATTACCGGAACGACCATCCGGATGTGCGCGACCTCGAGAACTCCCGGTTCACCACCGTGCGCATCGATGGGGGCCGGTTCGACTATGGAACGCGCCCGGTGGTGTTCAGCCGCGTCAAGCCGGGACAGACGCTTATTCGCTGAGCTGGGCCAGCTTCCCGCGGGGACAGACCCTCAGGGTCTGTCCCCAATTCGCCCGATCCGCGGCTCAGCAGAGCCCAGGGAGCAGACCCCGGGGACAGACCCTAAGGGTCTGTCCCCACTCTCCGCGCCTCAGTGCGCCTGTTCCCAGTTCGGTCCGGTGCCAACCTCGACCAGCAGCGGTACGGCCAGTTGCGCCACGCCGTTCATCAGGCGGGGCAGCGATTCAGCCACCTCTGCGCGTTCTGCATCGGTCACTTCCAGTACCAGTTCGTCATGCACCTGCATGATGATCCGGCTGGCCATCTTCGCTTCTCGCAGGTGCCGGTCTACCGCGATCATCGCCAGCTTGATCAGATCGGCCGCCGTACCCTGCATCGGCGCGTTGATCGCAGCGCGCTCGGCGCCCTGGCGTCGCTGCTGGTTGGCGCTGCGGATATCGGGCAGATACAGACGCCGGCCGAACACAGTCTCGACATAGCCTGCGTCATGGGCTGTCGCTCGGGTGCGCTTCATGTAGTCAGCGACGCCGGGATAGCGGGCGAAGTATCGATCGATGTACTGCGCTGCAGCCGCGCGCTCGATGCCAAGCTGCGCCGCGAGCCCGAACGCGGACATGCCATAGATCAGACCGAAGTTGATCACTTTGGCATAGCGGCGCTGCTCGCTGGTGACATCGGCCGGCGCCGTGCCGAAAATCTCGCCAGCGGTCGCGCGGTGGATGTCCTCGCCGGCGGCGAACGCGTCGAGCAGGCCACGATCGCCAGACAGGTGGGCCATGATGCGCAGCTCGATCTGCGAGTAGTCGGCCGACACGATCACCGATCCGGGGGGCGCAATGAATGCCTCGCGGATGCGTCGGCCCTCCGCGGTGCGCACCGGAATATTCTGCAGGTTCGGGTCATTCGAGGACAGCCGCCCGGTCACCGCGACCGTCTGCGCATAATTGGTGTGCACCCGCCCGGTCTGCGCATTGACCATCTTCGGCAGCTTGTCGGTATAGGTCGACTTGAGTTTCGACAGCGACCGGTGTTCCAGCAGCAGCTTGGGCAGCGGATAGTCGAGTGCGAGTTCGGTCAGCACATCCTCGTCGGTCGACGGCACACCGCTGGGCGTCTTCTTGATCACCGGCAGCCCGAGCTTGCCGAACAGCAGCTCCTGGATCTGCTTCGGTGAACCCAGGTTGAATGGCTGCCCGGCGACCTCGTGCGCCCGGCGCTCGATCTCGATCAGCTTCACGCCCAGTTCGTTGCCCTGGCGGTTGAGCAGTGCTGCATCCAGCAGCACGCCGGTGCGCTCCATCGAGAACAGTACGCGGGCCACCGGGATCTCGATCTCGCGATACAGCCGGTCGACCGGCTCGATCGCTGCGACCTGGGGATACAGTGTCTGGTGCAGACGCAAGGTGATATCAGCGTCCTCGGCGGCGTACTCGGTCGCCCGATCCAGCGCCACCTCGTCAAAGCCGATCTGGCTCGCGCCCTTGCCCGCCACCTGGGCGTAGGTGATCGTGGTCTCGCCCAGATGGCGCAGGGCAAGGTCGTCCATGTCATGGCGGCGGTGGCTCTCCAGCACATAGGATTCGAGCAGCGTATCGTGGGCGACGCCTGCCAGCCGCACGCCCTGGTTGGCGAAAACATGGGCGTCATACTTCAGGTTCTGGCCGACCTTGGCATGCGCATCGCTCTCCAGCCAGGCGCGCAGGCGCTCCAGCACCCGGTCGCGCGACAGCTGGTCTGGCGCGCCGGGATAGCGGTGGGCAACCGGGATGTAGCACGCCTCTCCCGGGTCCACGCACAGCGAGATGCCGACCAGTTCGGCGGTCATCGGGTCCAGGCTGGTGGTCTCGGTGTCGAGCGAGGTCAGCGCGGCGGTGCCTATCCTGGCCAGCCAGGTATCGAGCTGGGCTTCGGTGAGCACGCATTCGTAGGTCCGCTTCAGCGGTGCCGCTACCGGCGGCATGGGAGACGCGGCTTCAGTGGATGTACCGGTGGCGAAAACGCGTCCTGCGCCGTTCGCACTGGATTCCGGATGGCGGGCAGCGCGCACTTCGGCCAGCCAGCTCTTGAACTCGAACCGCTCGAACAGCTGCACCAGCGTTTCATCGTCCGGCGCCTGTGGCGCAAGATCGACCGGTCCGACCGGCAGCTCGACATCGCGCTTGACGGTGACCAGCTTGCGTCCCATCGGCAGCCAGTCGAGCGCGCTGCGCAGGTTGTCGCCCACCACCCCGCCGATCTGCGCGGCATGTTCGATCACGCCATCCAGTGAGCCGTACTGGGTGAGCCACTTGACCGCGGTCTTGGGCCCCACCTTCTGCACGCCGGGCACGTTGTCGACGGTGTCGCCGACCAGGGTGAGGTAGTCGACGATACGCTCTGGCGGCACCCCGAACTTCGCGCTGACTGCGGCTGGGTCGAGCGTCTCGTTGCTCATGGTGTTGACCAGCGTGGTCGTGTCGTCGACCAGTTGCGCAAGGTCCTTGTCGCCGGTGGACACCACGGTGCGCATCGACTGGACGCGCGCCTGTTCTGCCAGTGTGGCGATCACATCGTCCGCCTCGACCCCATTGATCATCACGATCGGCCAGCCCATCGCCCTGATCGCGGCGTGGATCGGCTCGATCTGCAGCACCAGATCGTCCGGCATCGGCGCGCGGGTGGCCTTGTACTCGGGATACCAGTCGTCGCGGAAGGTCTTGCCCTTGGCGTCGAACACGCACGCCCTATAATCCGCCGGCACTTCACGGGCGAGACGGCGCAGCATGTTGATCACGCCGTAGATCGCGCCGGTCGGCTCTCCACCCTGATTGCGCAGATCGGGCAGGCCGTGGAAGGCGCGATAAAGATACGATGAGGCGTCGACCAGCAGCAGAGTTTTCATTGTCGGTGCCGCGGTGCAGGTCGCACAGAACCCTTCAGTGCCGGGCAACGGATCGAAGAAGTTAACGGATCGCAGAAGCGGATCGCAGAAGCGGATCGCAGAAGCGGATCGGAGAGTCAGATGCGTGAAAAGATACCAGTATTGGTCACCCCGTCGGTGGAGCCTGAACTCGCGCGGCGGGTCGAGTCCAACCGCGAAGCGTGGCGGGTGCTGGAGATTATGTCAGAGTTCATCGAGTCGACCGAACGTCTGACCAACATCGCTCCGGCAGTCAGCGTTTTCGGCAGCGCGCGCACACCGCATGATCATGCCTACTATCTTCTGGCCGAGCAGATCGCACGCACCCTGTCCGATGCCGGCTTCGCCGTCATCTCCGGCGGCGGGCCGGGCATCATGGAGGCGGCGAACAAGGGCGCTTACTTCGGGCGCAGCCCGAGCGTCGGTCTGAATATCGAGCTGCCGCATGAGCAGAGCGCGAATCCGTATCAGGACGTGAGCCAGACGTTCCGCCACTTCTTCGCACGCAAGGTCGCGTTCGTGAAGTTCGCGGTGGCCTATGTCGTGCTGCCCGGCGGCTTCGGCACATTGGACGAATTGTTCGAAGCGCTGACCCTGGTGCAGACCGGCAAGTCGCGCCCGATCCCGATCATCCTGGTGCACAGTGCCTTCTGGCAGGGATTGATCGAATGGTTCCGCGAGCGGCTGGTGGCCGAGGGCATGATCTCGGCGGCGGACATGGATCTGATCCAGATCATCGACGAGCCGGCAGCCGTAGCGACTGCGATCTTCGACCACTACGAGTCCCGGGGTTTCGCGCCGTCTGCCAAGGAGCGCGAGATCCAGCTCAATCTTTGACAAAACCCGCGGGGCGCAGCCGTTCGATCAGTTGCGATGGAACGGCTGCCCCGCGCCGGGCGCGATCCGTGTCGGCCCTGAGCGGCCTGACCGTGATCCGCGCCCTCAATGCGGCTGCGGCTAGATCGAGATCAGCTGCTTGGACACCAGCTTGGTCAGGTCGAACATCGTGACCTGTTTCTTGCCACCGAAGATCGGGAGGAGCTTGGCGTCGGCATTGATGTTGCGGCGGTTGACGCTGTCCTGCAGGCCGTTCTTCTTGATGTAGACCCAGATTTTCTTGGTGACTTCCGGACGCGACAGAGGCTTGTCCCCGACCACTGCGGCGAGCAGCGGGCTGGGCTTGAGGGCAACCATGAATGCCGCGTTCGGCTTGCGCGCGACCTTCTTCTTGGCGACCTTCTTCGGTACAGCCTTCTTTGCGACTTTCTTTGCGACTTTCTTTGCGACCTTCTTAGCGGCTTTCTTGGCGGGCTTCTTGGCAGCCATTCAGGGTATCTCCGTAGGATTGGGTTGAAACCTTCCCTCAGCGCCAGGCTGCGCAGAAGGCCTCAGCGAGAGTGTAACGATGCTACGCAGGAAGAAAAGGGGTTTGCAGTGGATTTCGCCCGGGCGACCGTGCTGCAGCGCCGTGAATGCACACCCAGAATCGATGGCGGGTCGGCCTCAGGTTGCCTAGAATGCGGGTATCTTGATCCACCTGAGCCCAGTCATGCGACAGTTTGCCGCCTTCCCCGTGTTCCGTTTTCCGCTCGCTCGTATGGTTTTCAGCGCGCTTGCGCTGGCCGCCTGCCTCACCGTGACGGGGTCGCCGGTCCATGCGCAGACCCGGCCGCCGAACCTGGAGACCCTGCCGGACCTGCCGCCGCCGCCGCCGCCGACCCTGCCCCTGGCCCCCGGTCAGGAGCCCGAGGTGCGCATCATCCAGCGCGAGCGCGAGAGGGTCGAGGAGTTCCGCATCGGCGGTCAACTCTACATGATCCGGGTGACTCCGGCGGGCGGGGTGCCGTACTACCTGGTGGATCACTTCGGCGACGGCAACTTCGCGCGGATGGCGACCATCGACACCGGGGTGCGCGTCCCGATGTGGGTGATCCGGAGCTGGTAGGGGGCGCAGGCGCGAGCGGCGACACGGCCCCGCGATGGCCGTCTTTACGACCGTCACACCCAGCCAGGCCGAAGCCTGGCTGGCCCGCTATCGGCTCGGCCGACTGGTCGAGCTTGCCGGCATCGCCAGCGGCATAGAAAACACGAACTACTTCTTGACGACCGACGGCAGCCAGAATGGCGGGCAGTTCGTTCTCACGCTGTTCGAAAAGCTGTCGGCGGCGGAACTGCCGTTCTATCTCGGACTGATGGCCCATCTTGCCGATCGAGGGGTGCCGACACCGCGTCCGATGGTGGATTGCGACGGGCAGTGGCTGGGCGAACTCAACGGCAAACCGGCGGCGATCGTCGCCCGATTGCCTGGTCGTTCGGTGACCGTGCCGGATACGCGGCAGTGCAGCGCAGTCGGGCGCGTACTCGGCGGCATGCATCGTGCCGGCGCGGACTATCCGATGTCGATGGTCAATCCGCGCGGGCCCAGGTGGTGGGGCGCCACGGCGCCTCGCCTGTCCGGCGTGCTGCCGGCGGCGGAACATGACCTGCTTGCCGGGGAGATACGGTTTCAGGCCAGCCATCGCCTGGATCGCCTTCCACGCGGCCCGATCCATGCCGATCTGTTCCGGGACAACGTGCTGTTCCAGAGCGTCGGCGCGACCGCACAGAGTGCGGGCGCGACATCACAGACCGGGGGCGCGACCGTGCCGACGGCGGGCGCGAATAGACAGAGCGCGGGCGCGACTTCACAGAGCGCGGGCGCGAATTCAGAAGCCGCGAGAGCCGAGGTCAGTGGGGTCATCGACTTCTACTTCGCCTGCACCGATGTGCTGTTGTTTGATGTGGCGGTCGCGGTCAATGACTGGTGCCGGGTCGATTTCGCCGATTCCTTGGCCGGGCTGGACGCGCACAATGCCTGCGCGCTTCTGGAAGGCTATGCGCATGCGCGCGCGTTCACTGACACCGAACGCGCGGCCTGGCCAGTGATGCTGCGCGCCGGTGCACTGCGCTTCTGGGTGTCGCGGCTGTTCGATTTCCATCTGCCGCGTCCGGGCGACATTGTGCACGCCCACGATCCGGCACATTTTCGCAACCTGCTGTGCTGGCATGTTGCCAATCCCGGGCGCATCGCGCTGCCTGGCTGCTGACATCTGGAGGTCTGGAATCGACATGAGCATGCCCCTTTCCCGGCCGGTTGGCGCGTTGCGCGGCGCGCAATGGCTGGTCAACGCCTACGCGCTGTTCAGCCGCACGCCGCGCACATGGATGCTGCTGGTGCTGATTCTGCTGGCATTGATGATCGTGACCAGCCTGATCCCCCTTGTCGGGCCACTCGCGTTCAGCCTGATGTTCCCGATCTTCAGCGCCGGTCTGGCCCAGGCGGCACGGGTGGTCGACCGGGGCGAAGTACTCGAGGTGCCGCATCTGTTCGCCGGTTTCCGCGCTTCGACCAGCGATCTAGTCGCCATTGGCGGGGTTTACCTGGTCGGCCAGCTGGTGATCCTGGGCGTGATGCTTGCGATCGGTGGTCGCGAACTCCAGCAACTGCTGGCCGCTGGCGGGCGGCCACCAGGGCAGGCGGCGCTGGTGCTGACTGGTGGCGTCCGCATGGCTTTGGTCGTCGGCGTGGCGATGCTGCTGCCCTTGTTGATGGCCACCTGGTATGCGCCGCTGCTGGTGTTCTTCCATCAGCAGAAGCTGCTGGTTTCGCTCAGGGCGAGCCTGCGGGCCTGCCTGACGAACTGGGTTGCCTTCCTGGTCTATGTCGTTGCGCTGCTGTCGATCATGATCGCGGTATCCCTGACCGTGACCGTGGTGTCGCTTGTCCCGTTCGCAGGACCGGTGCTCGCGCTGGCCGGGATGGGCGCAGCGTTGGCAGTGCTGGCGCCGATCGGCTTCATTGCGATCTACACCTCGTACATCGATGTGTTCGCGCAGGGTGTCGAGCCGGACGAAGCCTCGCCCGATCGGGTCATGCTGCCCTGACCCTGCCTCCTGACCCTGCCCCCTGACCCTGCCCCCTGACCCTGCCTCCTGACCCTGCCTCCTGACCCCTGAATCCGGGATGCTGAAGCTCAGGCAGCGTCCAGCTTTGCGTAGGCCAAGGCCAGCCATTTGACGCCCTCGCGACCGAAGTTGACCTGGACGCGTGCTTCGGTGCCGCGTCCCTCGGCGTCGATGATCACGCCAGTGCCGAACTTCGCATGGCGCACACTCTGTCCGATCCGCCAGGGCATGCCCGCCATTTCCTGTTTCGGCGCGGGCCGCACCGAAACCGGTGCCTGCGCCCCGGCGCGCCATGACGCGCCTGCGGGCTGTGCAAACGTGGTCGAGCCACCGCCCCGATCGTAGGTAGGCGACAGTCGCTTGAGCAGCTTGACCGGAATCTCGCGCAGAAACCTGGAGGCGACGTTGTACCGGGTCTGGCCGTGCAGCATTCGGCTCTGGGCAAAGGTCAGGTAGAGCCGGCGCCGGGCACGGGTCACCGCGACATACATCAGACGGCGTTCTTCCTCTACGCCGCCGGCATCGTCCAGACTGTTTTCGTGCGGGAACAGGCCTTCCTCCAGGCCGCTGGCGAACACGGTATGGAACTCCAGCCCCTTTGCCGAATGCACAGTCATCAGTTGCAGCGCATCGTCGCCGGCGTTCGCCTGGTTGTCGCCCGCTTCCAGCGATGCGTGCGCCAGGAACTGGATCAGCATCTGGTCCGCAGGCGTCTCGGCTGCGTCTGCGGCGGTGCCCGGCGCACCATCGACCGGCGGCGCGAGCGGCTGCGTAGCGCTCGCCGGCGCTGGGTCTTGCCCCTGCGTCTGCCCCTGCTCCTGTTTCCGCCCCTGTGGCTGCGCTTGTTCACGCCCGCTTTCCGCGGCGCGGAAAGCGGGGTCGGCTTCCAGCTCGAGCGCGCGCATCGGGTCGTCTGCGAACTGGGCGGCAGCGCTGACCAGTTCGTCCAGATTGGCCAGCCGATCCGCACCCTCGCGCTCCGCCTCGTAGTGGGCGCGCAGGCCGGAGCGCTCGATCACCGCTTCGATCATCTCGTGCAAGGCTACCCCGGTGCATTCGGCGCGCAGCCGCTCGATCAGCAGCACGAAACCCTCGATACCCTTCTTCGGTGTATCTGGAGCACTCGCCTTCGAGCCGCCGCGCGAACAGGCGGCCTGCCAGAGGCTCGCGCCGCTCGCTCGCGCGCTGTCCTGCAACTGCTCGATCGAGCGCGCGCCGATGCCGCGGGTGGGAAAGTTGATCACCCGCAGCAGTGCCGCATCATCCTCGGGGTTGGCCACCATGCGCAGGTAGGCGAGCGCATGCTTGACCTCCTGGCGCTCGAAGAAACGTAGCCCGCCATAGACCCGGTAGGGCAGGCCGGCCGAGAACAGGGCATGTTCCAGCACCCGCGACTGCGCGTTCGAGCGATAGAGCAGCGCGACTTCCGTCAGCGGCACGCCGGTTGCGCGCAGCTCGCGCACTTCTTCGACCACGAATTGCGCTTCCTCGAAGTCGGACTGGGCTTCGAACAGCCGTATCGGTTCGCCCTGTGCTTCCGAGGTCCACAGGTTCTTGCCCAGCCGCTGCCGGTTGTGGCCGATCAGCACGTTGGCGGCTTCGAGAATGTTGCCCTGCGAGCGGTAGTTCTGCTCCAGCTTGATGATCGTGTGCGCGTTGAACTCGCGCTCGAAGTCGCGCATGTTGGCGACCTTGGCGCCGCGGAAGCTGTACACCGACTGGTCGTCATCGCCGACCGCCATCACCGCATTAGACGACCCGGCGATCAGCTTCAGCCAGTCGAACTGCAGGCGGTTGGTGTCCTGGAACTCGTCGACCAGGATATGCGCGAAGCGCGCGCGGTAGTGTTCGCGGATCACCTCGTTCCTGGCGAGCAGCTCGTAGCTGCGCAGGATCAGCTCGGCGAAATCGGTGACGCCTTCGCGCTGGCACTGCGCGTCATACATCCGGTAGATCTCGACCAGTTGCCGGGTATGGTCGTCGAACGCTTCCACCGCCGATGGGCGCAGACCGGCATCCTTCTGCGCACTGATGAACCAGGCGGTATCGCGCGGCTTGAACTGTTCTTCATTGACGCCGTTGGCCTTGAGCATGCGCTTGACCAGCGCCACCTGATCGGCGGTATCCATGATCTGGAAGGTCTGCGGCAGGCCGGCGTCGCGATAGTGCGCACGCAGCAGCCGGTTGGCCAGACCGTGGAAGGTGCCGACCCACATGCCGCGGGTGTTGATCGGCAGCATCGCCGAGATGCGGGTGAGCATCTCGCGCGCGGCCTTGTTGGTGAAGGTGACCGCCAGCAGGCCGAGCGGATTGACCTGCCGGGTCTCGATCAGCCAGGCGATACGCGTGGTCAGCACCCGGGTCTTGCCGCTCCCGGCGCCAGCCAGGATCATCGCCGACTCGCGCGGCAGGGTGACTGCGGCGAGTTGTTCCGGGTTGAGGTTTTCGAGCAGGCGGCTTTGCATGGCAGCGGCGGATTATACGGGTCAGCCCGCGGCTGCCGGTGCCGCATGACGTACTACGCGCGCTGTGTTGAAGCTGCGCCGTGATTGGCCAGCGCAGAGTTCATGCAGAATCTTTAGCGCTGGTTGTCGATTTTTGCCCGGCTCGCGCCGCAGCTCACGCTATCGCGCCGACTTCGCTCTGCCCGCAGCGCGCGCGAGTCCCCAGACCACACCGAGCAGTACGCCCAGCGGCCCGGTAAACAGCAGGCCAAGCAGCGGCCCCTGGTTGGACTCAGGTGCAAACACCATCGGGCCGATGAATCCGGGCAGAAAGGCCAGCAGCGCAACGAACGAGGCGAAGCCGTACCAGCGTTCACCGCGCCAGAAGCGATGCGACACCGGGCCGTTGACGCAGGCCACCCACACCGCCAGCCAGAACAGCAAGGGCAGTGCGAACAGGAGCGATAGGGTCAGGGTGGTGATCATTGTACCCATCGGGGTTGGCGATCAGGAGTCACGAAGGCCACGAGCACTCGTGCTGTCTGCGCCCTGAACAGCCTTCGCGGAAGGCAAGCCAGTCCAGGCTCGAGGTAACCGTGGCAGGTGTTGTGCGACCGGTGTGCGCGACAGGCGTGTGCTCTAGCGCGCTGCTGTCGCAGGCGCCACCCCGGGCAGGGTCGAGATTCGTTTCGCAAGTGAATTCGCTTCGGTTGCTGAAGGCAGGTTGGCGATGCGCACCTCATAGCGCAATCCCGCTTCGCTCTTCAACGGCCGGATCACCGCTGCATAGCCAGCCGTACGCAGGGCATCGTAGACCTGCAGCGCCTCATCCTGGTTGTCGCGGGTGGCGGCCAGGGCGTGGAAGCGGCCGCCCATCGTGGCCGCCCCTGCGCCGGGCACCAGTTCGGTCTCGGCCGCCCACTGCGCAAGCTGCTTCGGGTCCACCGCGGCCACCGGCAGCGCAGGTGCGCCGACCGGAGCGATGTAGAACGACAGTGGCTCGCTCATCGTGATCGGCGCATCCGAGCCGCGGGTGACGGTGATCCGGCCTTCGATCAGGCAGACGATCTCGCGCTCGGCGTTGCCTCGGCCCCACAGATCGGTGCCACGGATGCCGGCGGTAACGGTGGCGATGCGGATCTGCAGGTCGCGCTCGCTGCGTGTGCGGTTGAGCGCCGAAGTGGTGAATCGGAACGCGCCTTGCGCGACTTCCAGCAGTCCTGAAAGCAGCGTCGTAGTGCCTCGGGTGACCCGCAGGTCGCTGATCGCCAGGCGGCCGGACTCGCCCAGCTTGATCGTGCTGCCCTCGGCCATACGCAACTGTGCCCGTCCGCCGGCGCCGGTGATCACGGCGTCCCCGGGCCGCAGCACCGTGGCTGGCACCAGGGGTTGGCGCTCGCCTGCGCGTTCCAGCCAGGCAGGCATCTGCACCGATGATACCCAGGCATCGGCGCGCGGCACTGGCGCCTGGGCGAAGGCGGCCGGCGCCAGCAGCAGGGCGCACAGCATCAGGGTGGCGCGCAATCGGGGGAAACGGGTCAAAGCGGTCATACGAGGTCTCCGGCGCAAGAACCGAGCGGCGATGAGGGTCGGAACGATAAGGGTCGGAACGATGAGAGTCGGAACGATGAGGGTCGGAACGATGGAAGTCGGAACGATGAAAGTCGGAACGACAAAGTCACAACGACGAAGTCAGGGCTCCTGCATACCGATACGCCTGCCCGATGCTGCTGGATGCGCCCGCTATAATCACCTGCTCACCACCGTCCACCGGCGTCTCCCATGCAACCGCAGTATCAACCCTCAGCCATCGAGCAGGCAGCCCGCTCGTTCTGGACGGCCAGCAAGTCGTTTCTCGCCAGCGAGATGCCGGCGCGCCCGGACCAGCCGAAATACTACTGCCTGTCGATGTTCCCGTATCCATCGGGCAAGCTGCATATGGGGCATGTGCGCAATTACACCATCGGCGACGTGTTGACCCGCTATCACCGGATGCGCGGCTACAACGTGATGCAGCCGATGGGCTGGGACGCGTTCGGGCTGCCCGCCGAGAACGCGGCGATGCAGAACCAGGTGCCGCCGGCAAAATGGACATACGACAATATCGCCTACATGAAGGGACAACTTGAGTCCCTCGGGCTGGCGATCGACTGGTCGCGGGAACTGGCCACCTGCAAACCCGACTATTACCGCTGGAACCAGTGGCTGTTCCTGCGCATGCTGGAGTCCGGAATCGCCTACAAGAAAACCCAGGTGGTGAACTGGGATCCCGTCGATCAGACGGTGCTAGCCAACGAGCAGGTGATCGACGGGCGCGGCTGGCGTACCGGCGCGGTGATCGAGAAGCGCGAGATTCCGGGCTATTACCTGGCGATCACGAAGTACGCAGAACAGTTGCTGTCGGCACTGGACAGGCTGCCTGGCTGGCCGGAGCGGGTGCGCACGATGCAGGCGAACTGGATCGGCAAGAGCCGCGGTGTGCGCTTCTCCTTCCCGTACGATCTCGACCGCGAGGCGGGACAGCTCTGGGTGTACACCACCCGGGCCGACACCCTGATGGGCGTGACCTTCTGCGCAGTCGCCGCCGAGCACCCGCTGGCCGCGCGCGCCGCGCGCGACAATCCTGAGCTGGCCGCCTTCATCGACGAATGCCGGCACGGCTCGGTGATGGAAGCCGACATGGCGACGATGGAGAAGAAGGGCATGCCGACCGGCCTGTTCGTCACCCATCCGCTGACCGGCGTGCCAATCCAGGTCTGGGTCGGCAACTATGTGCTGATGAGCTATGGCGATGGTGCGGTGATGGGCGTGCCGGCGCATGATGAGCGCGACTTCGCCTTCGCCAAGAAGTACGGCATTGCGATCGCCCAGGTGATCACTGTGCCTGGCGAGCGCTTCTCGCCCGAGGCCTGGCAGGCCTGGTACGCCGACAAGACGCAGGGTGTGTGCATCAACTCGGGTCGCTTTGACGGGCTGGGTCATGCGCAGGCGGTCGATGCGATCGCTGCCGACCTCGCGGCCGCAGGGCTGGGCGACAAACAGGTGCAGTGGCGGCTGCGCGACTGGGGCGTCTCGCGCCAGCGCTACTGGGGCTGTCCGATTCCGATCATCCACTGCCCTGCCTGCGGTGACGTGCCGGTGCCGGACGATCAGCTGCCGGTGGTGCTGCCTGAGGATTGTGTGCCCGATGGCAGCGGCAATCCGCTGGCAAAGCGTGCCGACTTCGTCGACTGTGCCTGCCCGAGGTGCGGTGCGCCGGCCAGGCGCGAGACCGACACCATGGACACCTTCGTCGACTCGTCCTGGTATTACGCACGCTTTGCCTGCCCGGGCAACGACACCGCGATGGTCGATGAACGCGTGGGCTACTGGATGCCGGTGGATCAGTACATCGGTGGCATCGAGCATGCGATCCTGCATCTGCTTTATTCGCGCTTCTGGACCCGCGTGATGCGCGATCTTGGCCTGGTGACCTACGACGAGCCGTTTGCCAACCTGCTCACCCAGGGCATGGTGCTCAACCACATCTTCACCCGGCGTACCGACAAAGGCGGCATTCAGTACTTCGCGCCCGATGAGGTCAAGCTCGAACTCGATGCGTCCGGCAAGGTCACCGGCGCCAGCGCGGTCGCCGACGGCCAGCCGGTCAGCTATGACGGCGTGGGCACGATGTCCAAGTCCAAGCGAAACGGCGTCGATCCACAGTCGCTGATCCAGACCTATGGCGCCGATACCGCGCGCTTCTACATGATGTTTGCCAGCCCGCCAGAGCAGACGCTCGAGTGGAACGACTCCAGCGTCGAAGGCGCGTACCGCTTCCTGCGCCGGGTGTGGGCGTTCGCGCACGTTTGGCACGATCAGGTAGTCGCCCTGAATTCGCGCGAGCCGAACGGCCAACCCGAGACGCCCGGAAGCCCGCTTACGGGCCGTCAAAAGACCGCGAGACGCGAGATTCACACGCACCTGAAGCAGGCAAATTACGACTTCGGAAAGTTCCAGTTCAACACTGTTGCCTCCGCATGCATGAAGATTCTGAAGGTGCTTGAGAGCCCAGGCGTGGAAATGGCTGATGTGGGTCCTGTTGGGGGAGCAGGCCCCGACGCTGACCAGCGTCTAAATTTCGAGCACACCGCCGTCTCTGCATCACGGGATTGGTTAGTGCGGGAAGGACTATCGATATTGATTCGGCTTTTGGCACCGATCACGCCTCATATCGCTCATGCACTCTGGCGGGAGCTTAAGTATGGCGACGATGTTCTTGACGCTCTTTGGCCCGAACCTATCGACATTGCGCTTGAACAGGACGAGATCGAACTCATGCTGCAGGTCAATGGCAAGCTGCGCGGCAGCCTGCGGGTGCCGGCGGCGGCCGACAAGGCGCAGATAGAGCTGATCGCACGCGCCAGCGAAACTGTACACAAGGCGATCGGCGATGCGCCG
>JBBRCD010000058.1:0-25548 GCA_038205245.1 Burkholderiales bacterium | reverse complement strand
AAGGACGAGCGTATCGGGTCGCCGCCGGAGCGAAGTAAAGGCGGAGGGGCCGGGCGCAAGCCCGGCGCCGGGGGACATGAGCGGAGGCGGCGACCCGATGCGCTCGGCCCAGGCCCATTGGCGCCACTGCGTTTATGAGCGGTGACACAGTGGCGGAGGGATCGGCCTGGTACAAGGACGAGCCGATTAGCCCTCCAGGCTCGCGCCTCAGTCCGCGGATGTACGGACCGCGACCCTGGAGAAAGACCTCGACTTTACTTAAGTCAATCGTTTGATCTACAATTAGATCGTCCGATTGAACTGTCAAGGTGTGCGTGTGGTCTTTCCAGCTGTAGCCAGCCGTTCCGATGGCGCGCAGGCGCGCGAGAAGCTGCTGCAGGCAGCCCTGCGCCTGTTCGCTGCAAAGGGCTTCGAACGCACCAGCATCCGCGAAATCGCGCAGGCTGCCGGAACCAATGTCTCGGCGATCGGCTATTACTTCGGCGACAAGGCGGGCCTGTACCGGGTCGCCTTCACCGAGCCGATGGGTGAGGCCTGCGCTGCCGCCGCCTGCA
Source organism: Burkholderiales bacterium (assembly GCA_038205245.1). Taxonomy (GTDB): domain Bacteria; phylum Pseudomonadota; class Gammaproteobacteria; order Burkholderiales; family CAIKXV01; genus CAIKXV01. The sequence goes on along the minus strand of JBBRCD010000058.1, from coordinate 24,994 downwards.
AGTTCCCGCTGGACGGCGTGCCGCTCGCGGATTTGATGCGGGGTTTCTTCACCGAGTTCCTGGCGCCGCTCAGACAGGGCGAGGCGGTGCAACTGGTCATGCGCCTGCACTTTCGCGAGATGGTCGAACCGACCGGCCTGTGGGCAGAGATGATCGAGAACGAGATCAAGCCACAGCACGAAGCGCTGACCCGGCTGCTGGCGCATGAGTTCGGGCTGACAGCACCGGATGACGACCTGACCCGGCTGGTGTTCGCGATCTTCGGTATGGCAATCCATTTCTTCGTCGGCCAGGAAGTGGTCAACGACATCGCGCCGAAGATCCTGTCGGCGCCAGAAGCGATCGATCGACTGGCCGAGAGGCTCGCCGGCTTCTCGGTGGCGATGGTCGAATCGGAGCGGGTGCGGCGCCAGGCAGCACCAACATGCCCCGAAAGCGCCGGCCGATGAAACCCGTGTCCGTGCGCCACCTGGCCGCCGGACCGGCGCTGGCCGGGCTGATGCTTGCCGGACTGTCCGGCTGTGGCGCACTGGTCAAGGTCGGCCCGGATTATGCGGGTCCAAAGCAGCCGGTGTCGACACCGTCCGCCTGGCGGGTCCGCTGGACACCGAAAGCAGTCGCGGATAGCGCGCCCGGTGCCGGGGACCGCGCGGCCTCGGCGGCTGCCCTGCGCGACTGGTGGCAGCAATTCGATGATCCGCTGCTGGCCGAGTTGATCGGCGCGGCACAGGGCGCGAGCAACACCCTGGCGCAAGCGGCAGCCAGAATCGCACAATCGAGGAGCGAGCTCACCAGCGCCGAGGCGCGGTCGCTGCCGACCGTGGATACCTCGGCCGCGCTGACCCGCAGCGCGATCACCTTCGGCGGCCCTGTTCTGCTGCGTACGCTGGCCCAGGTGCAGGCGCAGGCGGCCTGGGAGATCGACCTGTTCGGCGGCATCGCCCGCAGCCGCGAGGGCGCCGTCGCCCGAGTGCTGGCCCGCCAGGCGCAGTTCCAGGACGCCCAGGTTGCGCTCGCCGCCGAGGTCGGCAATGCCTATGTCGGCCTGCGTCACTGCGAGCGGCTGATCAATCTGTCCGAGGCCGATGCGCGCTCGCGCGCCGAGACCGCGCGGCTCACCGAACTGACCGGCCGGGCTGGCCTTCAGGCGCCGGCCATCGTGGCCCTGGCACGCGCCAGCGCGGCCGATGCCGCCAACCAGCTGTTGCAGCAGCGCGCGGAATGCGATGTGCTGGTGAAGTCCTTGGTGGTGCTCACCGACCGGGACGAGCCGGCGCTGCGGGTCGACCTGTCGAAATCCACCGCGCGGCTGCCGGTGCCGAGGATGTTCCGGGTCGACCAGTTGCCGGCCAACGTCCTGCGCCAGCGCCCAGACCTGGCTGGACTCGAGCGTGAACTCGCGGCTGCCAGCGCCGACATCGGCAAGGCGGAGGCGGCCCGCTATCCCGCCTTGTCGCTCACCGGTAACGTCGGACCGTTGCGCTCGAGCATCAACGGCCTGACGGTGAACGCAACCACCTGGTCGATCGGCCCATCGCTGACCCTGCCACTGTTCGACGGTGGACGCCGGGTCGCCGATGTCGTGGCCGCAAAGGCGCGCTATACCGCCGCCGAATCGGCGTATCGGGAACGGGTGCGGGTTGCGGTGCGCGAAGTCGAAGAGGCACTGGTGCGACTGGCCAGTGCGGACGCGCGCGAGCAGTTCGCGATCGACGCCCTCGATGGCTACCGCGAGGCCCTGCAGGGCGCCCAGGTCAGATTCGACTCCGGGCTGGGCAATCTGATCGACCTCGAACTGGCGCGGCGGGAGGCAGTGCGGGCCGAGACCGTGCTGAGCCAGCTCCAGCGCGACCGGGTGAGCGCCTGGGTCTCGCTGTATCGCGCGGTCGGCGGCGGCTGGACCGCGGAGGCGGCCAGCCAGGGCGCAGCGACCGGCACCAGGGGAACTGGCATCACTGGCACCAGCACCCCGGGAACCGGCGCATCAGGAACCATCGCTGGTGCCACTGGCCGCTGACCCTTTCGGGCAACAGAGGCACGCAGCACAGAACGACCGAGCGGATCATCCGGAGCATCACCATGAGCAACCCAAGAAACGAACCGCAGGCGGTCACAAGCCGCCCGCCCTCGCCGACCCGCCCAGTGCCGGCGCGCTGGATCGCGCTTGCCGCGATCGCTGCGCTGACCACGGGTGCGATCGTTGCCGTGGCGGTGATGCCAGCCGGGCGCGACGCGCACGCGCAGAGCGACGCCAAAGCCAACCCCAAGTCTCCGCCAGTGGCGGCCAATCCGGCGAAGGCGGCGCGCGCGTCGCTGACCGTGGAGACCGTGCTGCCCGAGACGATCGAACTGGCCATGCGGATCAGCGCAAACGGCAACATCGCCGCCTGGCAAGAAGCCATCGTCGGCGCCGAGGTGAATGGGCTCCGACTGAACGAGGTACGGGTCAACGTCGGCGACGTGGTAAAGGCAGGCACCCTGCTCGCCACCTTCTCCAGCGACACCGTGCTGGCCGACCTGGCGTTGCAGCGTGCGGCGCTGGCCGAGGCCAACGCGAATCTTGCCGAGGCGCGTGCCAACGCCGACCGCGGTCGGCAGATCCAGGCCAGCGGCGCACTGTCGGCGCAACAGGTCGGTCAGCTGTTGACCGCGGAGTCGACCGCGCGGGCCAGGATAAACGCCGCTCGCGCTCAGGTGCAGGCGCAGGAACTGCGGCTCAAACACACCCGGATCGAGGCGCCCGACAGCGGCATCATCTCGGCACGCAGCGCCACCGTGGGCGCGGTCGCCCAACCCGGGCAGGAGCTGTTCCGGCTGATCCGCCAGGGCCGCCTCGAATGGCGTGCCGAGATCGCCTCGGCGCAGTTGCACCAGCTGCGTACCGGTCAGCCGGTGAGGGTGATCGCGCCCTCGGGTGAGCCGCTCGAGGGCCAGATTCGCATGGTCGGTCCGACCGTCGACAGCACCTCGCGCAACGCGTTGGTCTATGTAGACCTGCGCGGTTCCACTGCAGCGATCAAGGCCGGCATGTTCGTGCGCGGCGAGATCGACCTGGGCGCCAGTCGCGCGCTGACCGTGCCGCAGTCGGCCGTGCTGCTGCGCGAGGGATTCACCTATGTATACCGGGTGGACGAGAACAGCCGGGTCGCTCAGATCAAGGTCGACGTCGGCCGTCGCGAAGGCGAACGGATCGAGATTCTGCGCGGGCTCGACCCGGACGTGCGTGTAGTGCGCAGCGGCGTCGGTTTCCTGGCCGATGGCGACACGGTGCGCGTGATCGAGCGCCCGGCTCAGGCGCCCGCAGCAGCCGCGCCCGTCGCGCCCGCCGCGCAGAAGAAGTAGCGTGTCCACGCGCGAACCGGGGTATTCGATGAACGTTTCCGCCTGGTCGATCCGCAACCCGATCCCGGTCGTCATGCTGTTCGTGATGCTCACCCTGGCCGGGCTGGCCGGGTTTCACTGGATGAAGATCCAGCAGTTCCCGGATATCGAGTTGCCCACGATCACCATCAGTGCTTCGCTGCCAGGTGCCGGTCCCGGCCAGCTCGAAACCGAGGTCGCGCGCAAGATCGAGAACTCGGTGGCCACGGTGCAGGGCGTCAAGCACATCTACTCCAACCTGCAGGACGGCATCGCGATCATCACGGTCGAGTTCCGTCTGGAGAAACCAGTGCAGGAGGCGCTGGACGAGACGCGCGATGCGGTGAACCGTATCCGCGCGGACCTGCCGGCCGATCTGCGCGATCCGGTGATCTCCAAGCTCAACATCTCCGGCATGCCGATCCTCACCTACACCGTGTCCTCGACCCGGATGGACGAAGAGGCGCTGTCGTGGTTCGTCGACAACGAGGCGGCCCGGTCGCTGCTGAACGTGCGCGGTGTGGGCTCGGTGGCTCGCGTGGGTGGCGTATCGCGCGAGGTGCGCATCGAACTCGACCCGGCGAAGATGCTCAGCCTGAACGCCACTGCGGCCGAGGTGTCACGAGCGCTGCGCCAGCTCCAGCGCGAGCTGTCCGGGGGCAGGATCGATCTGGGCGGTGGTGAGCAGGCGGTGCGCACCTTGGCCACCGTGCGCTCGGCGCAGGAGCTTGCGGCGATCGAAGTCAGCCTGGGCGACAACCGCCGGGTGCGTCTCGATCAGCTGGCACGGGTCACCGACACCATCGCCGAGCGCCGTTCCGCGGCGCTGCTAGACGGGACCCCGGTGGTCGGATTCGAAGTGACCCGGGCGCGCGCCGAGAGCGAAGTGTCGGTCGCTCAGGGTGTGCGTGCACGGATCGAGGAACTGAAGGCGAAGCACCCGGATGTCACCGTGACCGAAGTGTTCAATTTCGTCGATTCGGTGCAGGAGAACTATGAAGGCTCGATGTGGCTGCTGTACGAAGGCGCCATCCTGGCGGTGATCGTGGTCTGGTTCTTCCTGCGTGACTGGCGCGCGACCTTCGTCGCTGCAGTGGCGCTGCCGCTGTCGGCGATCCCGACGTTCCTCGGCATGTGGTGGCTGGGCTTCTCGATCAACACGGTGACCCTGCTCAGCATGTCGCTGGTGGTGGGTATCCTGGTCGACGATGCGATCGTCGAGATCGAGAACATCATGCGCCACCTGCGCATGGGCAAGACGCCGTATCAGGCGGCAATGGAGGCGGCAGACGAGATAGGACTGGCGGTGATCGCCACCACCTTCACCCTGATCGCGGTGTTCCTGCCCACCGCGTTCATGAGCGGTATTGCAGGCAAGTTCTTCATGCAGTTCGGCTGGACTGCCTCGCTGGCGGTTTTCGCCTCGCTGGTGGTGGCGCGTATGCTCACCCCGATGATGGCTGCCTACATCCTGAAGGCGGACCACAAGCCGCATCCGGACGGCCGGGTGATGCATGCCTACCTCAAGCTCTCGGCCTGGTGTATTCGCCATCGCTTTCTCACCACTGCCGCCGCCGCGCTATTTTTTGCCGGATCGATCGCGCTGATTCCGCTGCTGCCCACCGGCTTCATTCCGCCAGACGACCTGTCGCAGACCCAGGTTCAGATCGAACTGCCCCCCGGAACCCGGTTCGAGGAGACGCTCGCTGCCGCCGAGCGCGCGCGCCAGCTGATCACTGGAAACACGCATGTGAAGACGGTGTACACGACCGTCGGCGGCGGCAGTGCCGGCGGCGACCCGTTCGCCCCGCCGGGCGTGGCCGAGGCGCGCAAGGCGACGCTGAACATCAACCTCACGCCACGCCGGGAGCGCCCCGGCATCCGCAAGCAGGCGATCGAAGCCGACCTGCGCGACCGCATGGCCGAGCTGCCGGGCGCACGGGTCAGTGTCGGGCTGGGCGGCTCGGGCGAGAAGTATGTGCTGGTGCTCGCTGGGGACGACGGCGCGGCCCTGATCGCTGCCGCGCGCGCGGTCGAACGGGAAGTGCGCTCCATCCCGGGGCTGGGCGGGGTCACCTCGAGCGCCAGCCTGATCCGGCCGGAACTGGTGGTACGGCCGGACTTCGCGCGCGCGGCAGACGCTGGCGTGAACTCGACCACCATCGCCGACACGCTGCGTATCGCCACGCTTGGCGACTACGAGTTCGCACTGCCCAAGATGAACCTGGACCAGCGCCAGGTGCCTATCGTGGTGCGCCTTCCAGACGCAGCAAAGCAGGATCTGGCGCTCATCTCGCAGTTGACCCTGCCCGGCGCCAACGGACCGATCCGGCTCGACTCGATCGCACAACTCTCGATCGAGAGTGGGCCGGCGCAGATCAACCGCTACGACCGGCTGCGCAACATCAATCTCGTGATCGAGCTCAACAACATGCCGCTCGGGGATGTGGTGACCGCAGTCGAGTCGCTGCCCAGCCTGGCCAGCCTGCCCCCCGGCGTGACCAAGGCCACCCTTGGTGACGCTGAAGTGATGGCCGAACTGTTCGCCAGTTTCGGCCTGGCCATGCTGACCGGCGTGCTATGCATCTATGTGGTGCTGGTACTGCTGTTCAAGGATTTCTTCCAGCCGGTGACCATTCTGGCCGCCCTGCCGCTGTCGATCGGCGGGGCGTTCGTGGCTCTGCTGCTTGCCAAGAGCAGCTTCTCGATGCCCAGCCTGATCGGTCTCATCATGCTGATGGGCGTCACCACCAAGAACTCGATCCTGCTGATCGACTACGCGATCGTCGCCAGGCGCGACGGCATGGGCCGCTTCGAAGCACTGATGGACGCCTGCCACAAGCGGGCCCGGCCGATCGTGATGACGACCCTCGCAATGGGCGCAGGCATGCTGCCGATCGCGATCGGTCTGGGCGTGGATCCGAGCTTTCGCGCACCGATGGCGATCGCGGTGCTGGGCGGGCTGGTCACTGGCACGCTGCTCAGTCTGCTGGTGATTCCGGTCGTGTTCACCTATGTCGACGACCTGGTGCAGCTCCTCGGGCGACTGGTGCGAAGGCGGCGCACGCCTGTGGCTGCGCCCTGAAGCACCGCCGCCGGGGTCCGCCAGCGGCGCTGTCCGCGGTGTCTCAGCGAACGCCGCCGGTGTAAGCACCGCGGATGTAGGACTCCAGCTGGCCGATCATATGCCGCTGCTGCTTGAGCGTTTCCTTGACCACATCGCCGATCGAAACCATACCGATCACCAGGCCGGCATCGACCACCGGCAGGTGCCGGATGTCGCGGTCAGTCATCGTCTGCATGCATTCTTCAAGCGGCTGTGTGGGGTCGATGGTGATCACCGTGCGGGTCATGATCTCGCTCACCAGCGTCTCATCGGCACGCCTGCCGGGCAGCGCCACCTTCAGCGCACAATCGCGCTCGGACAGGATGCCGACCAGTTGCGTGCCGTCCATCACCAGCAGCGCACCGATCTTTCGACCGGCCAGCGAGGCGAGCGCTGTGGTCACCGTGTCGGTTGCCGAGACCGTAAACAGTTCGGACGATTTCGAGGCCAGCAACTGTTTGATGGTGATCATCGGAATGCTCGCAACAGGATTGTCCGAGTATAGACACCGGCTGCGCCGCTCCCTGGCGAAGTTACTTGTCCGGGAGTTCAGACAGGCCGGCGCCTTGCGCCCAGCTTACGAAGATTCGCCGCGCTCGCCCACCAGAGACAGCAGATGCCCGAACTTGCTCTGCTTGGTCTCCATGTAGCGGCGATTGGCTGGCCGGGTCGGCACTTCGAGCTGCCGGCGCTCGACCACGATCAGCCCCTGCTCCTCGGCCGAGCGCACCTTGTCCGGGTTGTTGGTCATCAGCTTCAGCTTGCGTACACCCAGGTCGAACAGGATGCGCGCGCCGACCGTGTAGTCGCGCAGATCGGCAGCAAAGCCCAGCTGGTGGTTGGCCTCGACCGTGTCGTAGCCCTGGTCCTGCAATGCATAGGCGCGGATCTTGTTGGCCAGCCCGATGCCGCGGCCCTCGTCGAACATGTAGACGATGGCGCCCCGGCCTTCGCGGTCGATCTCCTGCATGGCGAGCTCGAGCTGCTCGCCGCAATCGCAACGGGTCGAGCCGAACACGTCACCGGTCAGGCACTGCGAGTGCAGGCGCACCAGCACCGGCTCGTCGACGGCGACATCGCCCTTCTTCAGCACCAGATACAGGCTGGTCTCGAGCTCGTCGGTGTAGACCATCAATTCGAACTCGCCGAAGTAGCGGGTCGGCAGCACCGTCTGCGACTTGCGCCGGATCGTGCGTTGCGCGCGTCGCCAGGCGACCAGATCGCTGATCCGCAGAATGCCGATACCATGCCTGCTTGCGAACGCCTCGATCTGCGGCAGACGCGCCATCGTGCCATCGTCGTTCATCATCTCGCAGATCACGCCCGCCGGCGGCAGATCGGCCAGGCGCGCGAGATCGACCGCCGCTTCGGTGTGGCCGGCGCGCGCGAGAACGCCTCCGGGCTGAGCGCGCAGCGTCTGCAGGCGGCCGGGCCGGATCAGATCGTCCGGTCGGGTCGCCGGGTCGAGTGCAACCTTGATCGTGTGCGCGCGATCGAACGCCGACATGCCGGACCCCACCGCTTCGCGGGCATCGATCGGGGTGGCAAACGCGGTGCTGAACTTGGTGGTGTTGGCCTCGTCAGCGGTGATGAGGGCGAGGCGAAGCTCGCGCAGGCGCTCCTCGGTCAGGGCGAGCGAGACCAGACCGCGCGCCTCGCGCGCCATGAAGTTGATGGCCTCGGGGGTCGCGTGGCTCGCGGCAACATAGAGATCGCCCTCGTTTTCGCGATCCTCGTCGTCGATCAGGATCAGCATCCGACCGGCACGCACATCCGGGATGATCTCGTTGACGATGCGCTGGGCGAGCGTCGGTTCGCTGCTGTGCAGTTCGCTCATCGGAAGGAAACTATCCTCGGTGTCAACGTGGCTCAACGTGGCTCAACGTGGCAACGCGCGCCTCAGCGCGCAGTTATCAGACGCAGGAACTCGGCGCGGGTCCTGTCCTGCTCGAACGCGCCGGTGAATGCCGAACTGGTGGTGGTCGAATTCTGTTTCTGCACGCCGCGCATCACCATGCACATGTGAGTCGCCTCGATCACCACCGCGACCCCGGCCGGGTTCAGCGTCTCCTGGATCGAGTCGCGGATCTGCATGGTGAGCCGCTCCTGCACCTGGAGGCGGCGCGCGAATACATCGACCACCCGCGGCAGCTTGGACAGCCCGACAATATGGCCGTTAGGGATGTACGCGATATGCGCCTTGCCGAAGAACGGCAGAAGGTGATGCTCGCACAACGAGTACAGCTCGATGTCCTTGACGATCAGCATCTCGCGATAGTCCTCCTTGAACATCGCCGAGCGCAGGATCTTCGAGGCATCCAGGCCGTAGCCATGGGTGAGGTACTGCAGCGCCTTGGCAGCGCGCTCGGGCGTCTTGATCAGCCCCTCGCGCTGCGGGTTCTCGCCGATCAGACCGAGCATGTCGCCGTAGCGCATCGCCAGCTCGACATTGGTCGCCGCGTCATAGCGGTCGATCTTCTCGTAGCCGGCTTCGACTTCCTGCTCTGGGTCGGCCAGCAATGCGGGCATCCTGGGAAGGGGATCGTTCATGGAATCTGACTCCAACGGCGTTCGTACCCGGGGCGCTGAGGCTACATCCGCTCGCGCACCTGGCGCACGATGCCGTCGCTGTCCAACCCGCACTCCTTCAACAGACCGCCCGGATCACCATGCTCGACGAACTGGTCCGGCAGGCCGATCTGGATCGCACGGCCGGACCAGCCGGTGGCCGCCAACGCCTCGAGCGCAGCACTGCCGGCCCCGCCCATGACGACATTCTCCTCGACCGTCACCAGCACCGCATGCGAGGCGGCAAGCTCGCGCAACAGGTCGATGTCGATCGGTTTCACGAAGCGCATGTTGGCGACGGTGGCGTCGAGTACCTCCGCCGCCTTCAGGCAGGGCTCGACCATCGAGCCGAAAGCGAGGAAAGCGATCTCGCGTCCACGCCGGCGCACTTCTGCCTTGCCCACCGGCAGCGCGGTCATCTTCGCCTCGATCGGCACCCCGGGCCCGTTGCCGCGCGGGTAACGCACCGCAGTGGGTGTGTTCAGGGTGAATGCGGTGTACAGCATCTGCCGGCACTCGTTCTCGTCCGACGGCACCATGATGGTCAGGTTAGGCACACAGCGCAGGTACGACAGATCGAAGGCGCCATGGTGGGTCGGACCGTCTGCGCCAACCAGCCCGCCACGGTCGATGGCAAACAACACGGGCAGGTTCTGGATCGCGACGTCATGCACCAGCTGGTCATAGCCGCGCTGCAGAAAGGTCGAGTAGATCGCCACCACCGGCTTCATGCCGTCACAGGCCAGGCCGGCACCGAAGGTCACCGCATGCTGCTCGGCGATGCCGACATCGAAATAGCGGTCGGGATACTCGCGCGAATAGCGCACCAGACCGGAACCCTCGCGCATTGCCGGCGTGATGGCGAGCACACGCGGATCGGCAGCGGCCATGTCGCACAACCAGTCGCCGAACACCTGGGTGTATGACGGCGGGGGTGGTGTGACCGGCGGCGGCTTCGCCACGATGCCCGCAGCCGGATCGAATTTCGACACGCCGTGATACTGAATCGGGTCGACTTCCGCCGGGGCATAGCCCTTGCCCTTGCGGGTGACCACATGCAGAAACTGCAGTCCGCGCAGGTGGCGCAAGTTGCCCAGGGTCGAGGTGAGCAGTTCGACATCATGCCCGTCGACCGGACCGAGATAGTTGAAGCCGAACTCCTCGAACAAGGTGCCGGGCAGCAGCATGCCCTTCACATGCTCCTCGGCGCGCTTGGCCAGCTCCAGCATGCCCGGCGCGGCCGACAGCACTTTCTCTCCAGCACGGCGCGCCGCGGTATAGAAGCGCCCGGACATCAGGCGCGCCAGGTAGTTGTGCAGCGCGCCCACCGGTGGCGAGATCGACATGTCGTTGTCGTTCAGGATCACCAGCAGGTCGCAGTCGGCCGACTCGGCATTGTTGAGCGCCTCGAACGCCAGCCCGGCCGACATCGCGCCATCGCCGATGATCGCCACCACCTTGCGCGACTCGCCCAGCTGCTTGGCGGCCACCGCCATCCCCAGCGCCGCGCTGATCGAGGTCGACGAGTGCGCCACGCCGAAGGTGTCGTATTCGCTTTCGTCCCGGCGCGGAAAACCGGCCATGCCGCCGCGCATGCGCAACCGGTCCATGCCGTCGCGGCGACCGGTCAGCACCTTGTGGGCATAGGTCTGGTGACCCACGTCCCAGACCAGCCGGTCCTGCGGGGTGTCGAAGACATAGTGAAGCGCGACCGTCAGTTCCACAGTGCCGAGGTTGGACGACAGGTGACCGCCGGTGCGCGCTACCGACTGCAGCAGGAACTCGCGCAGTTCGTTGCAAAGCTGCGGCAACTGGCGCCGGTCGAGCGCGCGCAGGTCGGCAGGCGCATCGATGCGCCCGAGCAGTTCGAAGACTTCGTGTGGCTTGTTCAAAATTCTCTCTTCACTATGAAATCGGCAAGCTGGCCGAGTCTCGCCGCGCCTGGCCCCAGCGGCTCCAGTGCCGCCTCTGCCTGGGCGCGCAGTTCCTGCGCCCACGCCTTCGCGGCACGCAGGCCAAGCACCGTCACATACGTAGGCTTGTTTGCCTCGGCATCCTTGCCCGCCGTCTTGCCCAATGTCGCGGTGCTTGCTTCTGCATCGAGCACGTCATCGACCACCTGAAATGCGAGACCGATCGCCTTCGCGAAGCGATCGAGCTGGGCGTGTTCGTCCTCCGCAAGCGGCCGCCCGCACAACGCCCCCGACAGTGTCGCACATCGTATCAGGGCGCCGGTCTTGTGGATGTGCATGAACTCGAGCTCGGCGACATCCAGGGTCTGTCCAACGGCGGCCAGATCGATGGCCTGTCCCCCAGCCATGCCGCGTGACCCGGCGGCCCGGGCCAGCATGCGAACCAGTTCCAGTTGCCGCAGCGGGTCATCGGACAGCGTGTGTTCGGCAAGCACCTGGAAGGCGAGGCTTTGCAGCGCGTCGCCCACCAGCAGCGCTGTCGCTTCGTCATACTCGACATGCACCGTGGGCTTGCCGCGGCGAAGCGTGTCGTCGTCCATGCAGGGCAGGTCGTCATGCACCAGCGAGTAGGCATGGATCAGTTCGACGGCCGCCCCGGCCAGGGCCACCCGCTCCACTGGCGCATCGACGATGCCGGCGGCCGCGAAAGCCAGCAGCGGGCGCACCCGCTTGCCGCCGCCGGTCACCGCATAGCGCATCGCCGCATGAAGCCGGGCCGGCGTATGCGCCACGGCGGGCAGCAGCTGTTCCAGCGTGCGCTCGGCGATCGCCTGGTGACTGCGCATCCAGGCTGGGAATCCGCTGACATCCGGGGACATGGATTCGCTCACCGGCTCGCTCGCCTCAGGCGCGACATGGATTCCCACCATACCTTACGATTCGGCAGGTGGCAAAACCGGCGGCGTGCAGCATGGGTTCAACCCGGTACAGGGTCATCGCCTTCGTCCGCCGGGTCAGGCGCCGGACCGCCACGGCTGCGCGCGCCGCTGGCGTCGAGGGTAAACGGCTTGAGCATGCCGTCTTCGAGCACCCGGACCTGGGTCTGGACCGCCTGCAACTGACCCTGGCAATACTGGAGCAGTTCGGCCCCGCGCCGGTAGCTGGCGAGCGAGTCCTCGAGCGAGAGCTGGCCCGCTTCCATGCCGCCGACGATGTTCTCGAGTTCGGCAAGCGCGGTTTCGAAGGTGGCCGGGCTGGCGGCATCCTTTGCTGCGGTCTTGGCCATTGGGGTCCTGAATCAGGGTCGGGCGCGACCGGGTACCCGGTCGAACCTGTGAGGCTAGCCGAGCAGGCCGTCTCGGGTCAACCGGACCCCCGCCACCGACGCACGCCACCGACGCACGCCGCCGGCGCGCATAGCGTGGCCGGAGCACCGAGTCGTTGCCCGCCCCCGGGATTCGGGGGACAATCGCAAACTTTTTTTCCGGGCGCTCGCCGTCCGGCGGCAAGCCCGCCGTCCGACCATCCAACCGCCCGACCACCCAACCACCAACGGGGGGTATGCGGGGTTTACAGTTATGTTGACAGCGCGTACCCGATCGAGGAGGTCCAGGTGACCGACATTGCAGCCACCCAACGGCTCCAGCCGCCAGCGACTCAGCTGCCTGTGGGCTGGTACATCGATCCGATGGTCGCGGAGAAGGAGCAGCGCCTGATCTTCGATGCCGGGCCTCACTATGTCGGTCATGAACTGATGGTGCCCGAGCACGGCGACTATCGGGTGCTGGACACCACCGGCGGCGCAAGGGTGCTGGTGCGCGATGGTGGACGGGTGCAACTGCTGTCCAATGTCTGCCGGCACCGGCAGGCGAAGATGCTCGACGCTGCGGGCAACACCGCGCAGATCGTCTGTCCGCTTCACCGCTGGACCTACGACCTTTCCGGCCGTCTGCTCGGTGCACCCAAGTTCGGCGAGACCCCCTGCCTCGACCTGGAACAGACCGCCCTCACCCGCTGGAACGGCCTGCTGTTCGAGGCCGGACGGGATGTCGCGGCTGACCTGGCAGCGCTGTCGGTGGTCGACGAACTGGACTTCGCCGGCTACAGGTTCGATCACCAGATGGTCGAGCACTACGCGGTGAACTGGAAGACGTTCATCGAGGTCTACCTCGAGGACTATCACGTTGCTCCATTCCACCCCGGACTTGGCCGTTTCGTCGACTGCGACAACCTGCACTGGGAGTTCGGCGACTGGTATTCGGTGCAGGTGGTGGGCATCAACAACCGTCTGGCGACGCCGGGCACACCGGTCTACACCCGCTGGCACGAGCAGGTGCTGCGCAGTCGCAACGGCCAGGCGCCCAGGCATGGCGCGGTCTGGCTCACCTACTATCCGAATCTGATGATCGAGTGGTACCCGGACGTGCTGGTGGTGAGTTCGATCATCCCGGACGGGCCGGAACGTTGCACCAACATCGTCGAGTTCTACTATCCGGAACAGATCGCCTGGTTCGAACGCGAGTTCATCGAGGCCGAACGCGCCGCTTACATCGAGACCGCGGCCGAGGATCGGGAGATCTGCGAGCGGATGCAGGCCGGCCGCAAGGCCCTGTGGAAGCAGGGCCGCAATGAGGTCGGCCCTTATCATTCGCCGTACGAGGACGGCATGCAGCACTTTCACGAGTTCGTGCAGCGGCAACTTGGCGGCGAATGACCGGCGACGGATGCTAGTCCGGGGACGCCGACCCGGCGTGCGTAGCGCCATGCGACAGGTTCGCATCGCGGCTCGGAGGCGTCCCTAGCGATGGCGGCGCTGTGGATGCTGGTATCCGGACTGTGTTTCACCGCCAGCGGTGTGTTCGCCAAGCTGGCTGCGGAGCGGTTCAACGCGGTGGAGCTGATGCTCCACCGCAGCCTGTTCATCGTGCTGGCGATCATGCTGTTCGCCTGGCTCAGCGGCCGCAAGCTCGCCACCGGCCAGTGGCGCGGGCATCTGATGCGCAGCTCCGCCGGCGTTGCCTCGATGCTGCTGTTCTTCCTCTGCCTCAGCCAGGCCTCGCTCGCCACTGCGGTGACGCTCAACTACACCTCGCCGCTGTTCCTGGCGCTGATCACCGGTCTGCTGCTGCGCGAGCGGATCTCCCGCCTGTCGATCGCAGCCATCGTGGTCGGCTTCGTCGGAGTCGCCGCGCTGCTCCGGCCGGGGGCCAGCGGCGAGCCGCTGCTGCCCGGCATCGCCGGGCTGGCCGGTGGCGCGCTGGCCGCGCTCGCCTATCTTGGCATCCGGCGCCTGGGCGCGATCGGCGAGCCGGAGTGGCGCACCGTGTACTATTTCGCGCTGCTCGGCGTGGTCGTCGGCCTGCTGCTGCTTCCGTTCACCGGCGCCAGTGCAGTGCGCGCAACCGACCTGCCAGTGCTCGCCGGGATCGGCGTGTTTGCGCTCGGCGCCCAGTGGTCGATGACCCTGGCCTATTCTCGCGGCCAGACCCTGACTGCCGGCACACTGTCCTACAGCGGTGTGCTGTTCGCAGGTCTGTTCGACCTCTTCGCCTGGCAGCAGTCGCCGCCCCTGATCGGATGGCTGGGCATGGCGCTGATCGTCACCGCCGGCGTGATGACCGTCATCGCCAGGCGGACGCCTTCATCTTCCAAGGCTACACTTGGATCCGGGGACGATCGCTGACGGTTGCGGAATACAGGTCGCCCACGGCAACACAGGACAACACAGCGCAACCCCTGGCGGCCCCCGGCAGCGCGGTCATTGCAGCATTCCAGTTCAAACTCAACGGACGCCGAGCACGATGGCCCATACCACACTAGTCAGCACCGACGATCTGTTCAGCCACCTCTCGAACCCGGACTGGGTGGTCTTCGACTGCCGGCACGACCTGATGGATGTGGCCGCTGGCAGCCGCGCCTATGGCTCGGAGCACATCCCGGGCGCCCGCTTCGCGCACCTGGACGAGACTCTGTCCGGGCCGAAGAGCGGCAGCAACGGGCGCCACCCGTTGCCCGACGTGGTCGAGTTCTCCAAGTGGCTGAGCGGACAAGGCGTCGATCTGCGCAAACAGGTGGTGACCTATGACGCCAGCGGCGGCTACTACGCTGCGCGAATGTGGTGGATGCTGCGCTGGCTTGGTCATGACTCGGTGGCAGTCCTGGACGGCGGCCTGCCGAAATGGAAGAACGAAGGCCGGGCGCAGACCCGGGCTGCGCCGCGTATCGAGCCGTCCACCTTCACTCCGCGCAGACGGGACGCCCTCAGGGTCGATGCAGCCGGCGTTCTGGCCAACCTGCGCTCCCCGGGCATGCTGATCGTCGATGCGCGCACCCCGGAGCGTTTTGCCGGCCTTAACGAGACGATGGATCCAGTGGGCGGCCATATCCCGGGCGCGATAAACCGCCTGTTCCAGTTGAACCTGGAGAACGCAGGCACCTTCAAGGCGCCGACGGTGCTGCGCCGGGAGTTCAACGATCTGATGCGTGGCCATGCGCCAGAGCAGATCGTGCACCAGTGCGGCTCGGGCGTGACCGCCTGTCACAACCTGCTGGCCATGGAGGTGGCCGGGCTCAGGGGCTCCCGGCTCTACGCCGGCTCGTGGAGCGAGTGGTGCGCCGACCCGGCGCGACCGGTGGATCCGCGGCCGGTGAAGGCACCCGCCAGCCGCTGAAGCCACCGCCGGCCGGGAGCGACCGAGGACAAGAAGCCGGGGACAGACCCGAGCCGGGGACAGACCCCAAGGGTCTGGCCCCAAGGGGTAGCGAGCAGTCGGGGACAGACCCGACGCGAGCCGGGGACTGACCCTCGGGTCTGTCCCCATGGGGGTCCCGGCATGCGGGAGCCGGGGACTGACCCTCAGGGTCTGTCCCCGTAGGGGCACAGCGCCGCTGAGAGCGCCGCCTACTCGATCGCCTTGACAATGTCCTCGACCACCTTCTTCGCGTCGCCAAAAACCATCATCGTCTTGTCCATGTAGAACAGCTCGTTGTCCAGGCCCGCGTAGCCCGCGGCCATGGAACGCTTGTTCACGATCACGGTACGCGCCTTGTAGGCGTCCAGGATCGGCATGCCGTAGATCGGGCTGCCCTTGGTCAGTGCCGCCGGGTTCACCACGTCGTTGGCGCCCAGAACCATCACCACATCGGTCTGACCGAAGTCGCTGTTGATGTCTTCCATCTCCACGACCTGGTCGTAAGGCACCTCGGCTTCGGCCAGCAGCACGTTCATGTGGCCCGGCATGCGCCCGGCCACCGGATGAATCGCATAGCGCACCTGGATGCCCTTGGCCTGCAGCTTGTGCGCCATCTCTTTCACCGCGTGCTGGGCGCGCGCCACCGCGAGGCCGTAGCCCGGGACGATGATCACGCTGTCGGCATTGGACAGCATGAAGGCGACGTCTTCTGCGCTGCCGCTCTTCACCGAGCGCTGCTCGGTCGACGCGACCGCCGCGCCGCCATCCTGACCGAAGCCGCCCAGAATCACGTTGAAGAACGAGCGGTTCATCGCCTTGCACATGATGTAGGACAGGATCGCACCCGAGGAGCCCACCAGCGAACCGGCAATGATCAGCATGGGGTTGTTCAACGAGAAGCCGATGCCGGCCGCTGCCCAGCCGGAATAGCTGTTGAGCATCGACACCACCACCGGCATGTCGGCACCACCGATCGGGATGATGATCAGCACGCCAAGCACGAAGGCCAGGGCCAGCATGATCCAGAACGGCAGCCAGTCCTGGGTGATGACGAATGCGAGGCCGCTGCCGAACATCGCGATCGCCAGCGCAAGGTTGAGCATGTGCTGGCCCTTGAACTGGACCGGCGCCCCCTGGAACAGGCGGAACTTGTACTTGCCGGCCAGTTTGCCGAAGGCGATCACCGACCCGGAGAAGGTGATCGCGCCGACGAAGGCGCCGATGAACAGCTCGATCCGGTTGCCGATCGGGATCGGCTCTCCGCGCGACACCAGACCGAGCGCCCACGGCTCGGCCACGGTCGCCACCGCGATGAACACCGCAGCCAGACCGATCATCGAGTGCATGAAGGCGACCAGCTCGGGCATCTTGGTCATCTCGACCCGCTTGGCCATCACCGCGCCAAGCGTGCCACCGACCGCAAAGCCGCCGATCACCAGCAGCATGCCGGTGCCCGTGCTCTCGCTGCCGAGCTTGTAGATCAGACCCACGGTGGTCACCACTGCGATGGCCATGCCGATCATGCCGAAGGCATTGCCCAGACGCGAAGTGGTCGGGTGGGACAGGCCCTTGAGCGCCTGGATGAAGCAGACCGAGGCGACCAGGTAGAGCAGGACGACGAGATTCATGCTCATGCGTGATCTCCGCCAGCCACGGCCTTCCTGGGCTCTTTCTTCTTGAACATCTCGAGCATGCGCCGGGTGACCAGGAAGCCACCGAACACGTTCACTGCGGCCAGGGCAACCGCCAGCACGCCCATCGTCTGCCCGAGCACGGTTTCGGTCAGTGCGGCCGCAAGCATCGCACCGACGATGACGATCGCCGAGATCGCATTGGTCACCGCCATCAGCGGCGTGTGCAGTGCAGGCGTGACATTCCAGACGACGTGGTAGCCGACATAGATGGCCAGCACGAAGATGATCAGGTTGGTGACGGTGGGATCGACGAGTTCCATGGGCCTTGCCTGGTTGCTGTGTTGCTGGAGTGGATGCAGGACGCTGCGCGGGTGCAGCCTGCGCTCGTGTTACTGCTTGCGGGTAAGTTCGCCACCGTGGCACACCAGGGTGCCGGCGACCAGATCGTCCTCGCGATCGAGCTTGAACTGACCGGTCTTGTTGTCCAGCATCAGCGCGAGAAAGGTCATCAGGTTGCGCGAATAGAGCGCGCTGGAGTCGGTCGGCACCAGTGCCGGCAGGTTGCTCTGGCCGACGATGCGCACGCCATGCGAGAGCACTGTCCTGCCCGGCTCCGAGCCCTGCACATTGCCGCCCTGCTCGACGGCCATGTCGACCACCACCGAGCCCGGCTTCATCGACCTGACCATCGCCTCGGTCACCAGCACCGGCGCCTTGCGCCCGGGGATCAGCGCTGTGGTGATCACGATGTCGGCGAGCGCAATGCGTTTGGCCACCTCGGCCGCCTGCCGGGTCATCCACGAGGCGGGCATCGGCCGCGCGTAACCACCCGTGCCCTGGGCGATCTCGCGTTCCTCGTCGGTCTCGAAGGGCACATCGATGAACTTCGCGCCCAGCGACTCGATCTGCTCCTTGACCGCAGGACGCACATCCGAGGCCTCGATCACCGCGCCCAGTCGCTTGGCAGTGGCGATTGCCTGCAGTCCGGCCACCCCGGCGCCCAGGATCACCACGCGCGCGGCCTTTACCGTGCCGGCCGCGGTCATCAGCATCGGCATGATGCGGCCGTAGGTGTCCGCGCCGAGCACCACCGCCTTGTAGCCGGCGATGTTCGCCTGGGACGACAGCACGTCCATCGACTGCGCCCGCGAAGTGCGTGGCAGCAGTTCCATTGCGAACGCGGTCAGGCCCTGCTTTGCCAGCGCCTCGATCGTCGCCGCGTCATAGGGCGTGAGCAGGCCGATCAGCACCATGCCCGGCTTCATCGCCGAGACTTCTTCCGGCAGCGGCGCTCGCACCTTGAGGATCAGTTCCGACTGCGCGTACACCGCCGCCGCGTCGGCGACTACGGTGCCACCGGCTGCCGCGTAATCGGCATCCGGGAAGTTCGCCTGCGCGCCGGCACCGGCCTGCACGAACACCGTGTTGGCGCCGCCAGCGCAGTACTTCTTCACCGTCTCCGGGGTCGCGCCCACCCGCGTCTCGCCGGGCCGGATTTCAGTGGGAATGCCGATCTTCATGTCGAGAGGTCCTTCTGCGCACCAGCGGGAACGCCGGATCATCCGATCCTGATCGCCCACGCTGCGCCGCGTATCTGGAGCAGACCTGCTGCAGCAGAGTTGCTGCGCAAAGGAAACGCCACGCAGGCGGCGTGTTCGGGATGATCAGGCGAAGTGATCGGCCAAAAAGCCTGCGAGTATATTCGAAACGAACGCTCAGGCCAGACTGTTTGCCGGGTCTTCAGTCGCTCATGGCGTTGGAAACCAGCGTCCCGAGCCGCCTATAATCACCCACCATGGTCCGTATTCACGCGCTGCCCGATCTCCTGATCAGCCAGATCGCCGCCGGCGAAGTGATCGAGCGCCCCGCCTCCGCGCTCAAGGAACTGCTCGAGAACGCGATCGACTCGGGCGCGACAGAACTCGTGGTCGAACTCGATGCCGGCGGCACCCGCCGCATCACCGTCATCGACAACGGCCACGGCATCGAGAAAGACGATCTGCCGCTCGCGCTGGAACGCCATGCCACCAGCAAGATTGCCGGCCTGGACGATCTTGAAGCGGTGGCCAGTCTGGGCTTTCGCGGCGAGGCCCTCGCCTCGATCGCCTCGGTGGCCGAACTCACGCTGGCCAGCCGTACGGCGGCCGATCGTCACGGCTGGCGCATCGGACACACCGGCGCCTCGCGCGCCGGCGAGCACGCCGCCCCGGCCATCGGGCCAGCGGCGATCGCGCCGGGCACCCGGGTGGAGGCCCTGGACCTGTTCTTCAATACCCCGGCCCGCAAGCGCTTTCTCAAGTCCGAACAGACCGAGTATGCGCACTGCGAGGAGGCGGTGCACCGGGTCGCGCTCGCTCACCCCGAGATCGGCTTCCGCCTGACCCACAACGGCCGCGCCATGCTGCACCTGTCGGGCCAGGAGCGCAGCGCGCGCATCGTCGCGCTGCTTGGCGCCGATTTCGCCGATGCCGCGCTGCCGGTGGAGGCGACCAACGCGATGATCAGCCTGTCCGGGGCGATCGCCCAGCCGGCCTACTCGCGGGCAGCACGCGATGCCCAGTACCTGTTCGTCAACGGCCGGTTCGTACGCGACAAGCTGCTCTCGCATGCGGTGCGCGCCGCCTATCGCGACGTGTTGCATCACCAGCGACACCCTGCCTATGCCCTGTATCTGAGGCTCGATCCCCGGGCGGTCGATGTCAACGTGCACCCGACCAAGATCGAGGTGCGTTTCCGCGAGGCGCAGGCGGTGCACCAGTTCGTGCTGCATGCGCTGGAGAAGGCGCTGGCCACCACCCGGGCAGGCGCGAGCGGCGGCGTGTACAGCGACCGCGGCGCACCCGCAGGCACGGGTGCCGAAGACCACCTCGCCTCGAATCCGCCGCGCGACGATTTGCGGGGCGGCCAGACAGCGCAGTGGCGTGCGCCCTCCGGCTTGGGGCGTGCGCCCTCGGGCTGGGGGCGCGACCCGCGCCAGGGTGCGGCCTCCTACTCCGGGGCCCAGGGCGGACTCGCGCTGCGCTCGGCCGAGCCTGCCGCGCTCTACGACCGCCTTTTCGGTGACCGCCAATTCGGCCGAGGCGACAGTGCGGCGGCGGTCGATCAAGGCGAACCGGAGACAAGCGCGGATAGCGGCGCGGCCGCCAGCCCCGAGTTTCCGCCGCTGGGCTTCGCGCTAGGGCAGTTATCCGGCGTCTATGTGCTGGCGCAGAACGCCCACGGCCTGATCGTGGTGGACATGCATGCAGCGCATGAGCGGATCATGTTCGAGCGCCTGAAGCAGACCGTGGACACCGGTACCGTCGTGCGCCAGCCGCTGCTGCTGCCGGCGTCGTTCTCCGCTTCCGCGCTCGATATCGCCGCGCTGGCAGAACACTCGGCCGCCCTGTCACTTCTCGGCTTCGATCTGGCGACACTGTCGCCGACCACGATTGCCGTACGCGCCGTGCCCGCCAGTCTGGAGCGTGCCGACCCGGTCGAGCTTGCACGCTCGGTGCTGGCCGAGCTGCATGAGGCCGGCGCAGTCGACACACTCGCCGCACGCCGCGACCAGTTGTTGTCGACCATGGCCTGTCATGGCGCGGTGCGGGCCAACCGGGCGCTCAGCGTGCCGGAGATGAACGCGCTGCTGCGCGAGATGGAAGCAACCGAACGTTCCGGACAATGCAATCACGGACGGCCGACCTGGTTCCAGGTGACGCTGGCCGAGCTGGACCGGATGTTCCTGCGCGGCCGGTGATGGACCGGCGTTGATCAGCAGCGAGCTGCCGCCGGCGCTGGTGCTGACCGGGCCGACGGCCAGCGGCAAGAGCCGGGTGGCGATCGAACTCGCGCGCTACCTGCCGTGCGAGATCGTCAGCGTCGACTCGGCGCTGGTCTACCGGGGCATGGACATCGGTACCGCCAAGCCGGATCGGGCCACCCTGGCCCAGGTACCCCACCACCTGATCGACCTGCTGGAGCCGACCGCGCGCTACAGCGCTGCGCAGTTCATCGACGAGGCGCTGGCGGCGATGGCGGCAATCACCGCGCGCGGCAAGCTGCCGCTGCTCACCGGCGGCACCATGCTCTACCTGAAGGCGCTGACCCGCGGCATCGCCGACCTGCCGGCGGCCGATCCGGCGATCCGGGCCGTGATCGATGGCATGGCTGCCGAATCGGGCTGGCGCGCGCTGCATGGCGAACTGGCCCGGCTGGATCCGCCGACTGCGGCGCGGCTGGACCCGAACGATGCGCAACGCATCCAGCGCGCACTCGAAGTGGTCTACCTGACCGGCGAACCGATGTCCACGCATCTGCGCAACCATCCGCCCCGGCCGCTGCCTTACCGGATGATCCAGGCTGCGCTGGTGCCCTCTGACCGCGCGGCACTTCACCAGCGGATCGAAACCCGCTTCGAAGAGATGCTGGAACTCGGCCTTATCGGTGAGTTGCAGCGGCTGCGCGAGACGCATGTGCTCGACGCCGAACTGCCATCGATGCGTTGCGTCGGCTATCGCCAGGCCTGGGCGTACCTGGACGGCGCGACCTCCCTCGGCCAATTGCGCGACACCGGCATTGCAGCCACCCGCCAACTGGCCAAACGTCAGCTGACCTGGTTGCGCTCGATGCCGGATATCGCCACCTTCGACTGCCTGGTGGAAGACCCGATGACCCAGGTGCTCGACTTCTTCAACGGCATGCTCGCGAGTTAGCGCGGGGGCGGGGGAGAAAAGCGCAAAAGCGGGGACAGACCCTGAGGGTCCGTCCCCAAGGCGGGGCGATCGCTACTGGGCGGGGACAGACCCTCAGGGTCTGTCCCCTGGCCGCTTGTCCCCTGGCCCGGCCGCTTGTCCCCTGGCCCGGCCGCTTGTCCCCTGGCCCGGCCGCTTGTCCCCTGGCCTGGCCGCTTGTCCCCTGGCGGCCGCTTGTCCCCGGGCCTGGCCGCTTGTCCCCTTGCCTGGCCGCTTGTCCACTGGCCCGGCCGCTTGTCCCCTGGCCGCTACACCACCCGAGAACGCAGCACACCGCGGGCAAGCGTCGTCTCCAGGTCGGTGCCAGCCGCCACGGCAGCCGCGTCGCGCAGGACCGACCCGTCGGCGCCGCGGGTAATGCTGTAGCCGCGGTCGAGCACCGCGCCCGGATTCAGATGGCCGAGGCTGGCGCCCAGCCGCTGGAGTTGCGACTGCGCCAGCCCGGCCCGGCCGGCCGACGCTCGCGCCAGCCGCGCCGCCAGCCGGTCAAGGTTGCCGCTCAGTGCTTCCGGGTCAGGCCGTTGCCGGGCGAGAGCTGCTGCAGCACGGCCGACGCGGAAACCGGCGGTGTCCAGACCGCGCGCCTGCGCCTGCGCCAGCCGCCGCTGCAGGTGGCCAAGCGCAACCGCCTGGTCCCGGGCGCGTGCGCCCGGATGGGTCAGCCGCCGCGAAAGATGGTCCAGGGTCTGCATGTGGCGCTCCAGCAGCCGCCACTGCGCGCGCTGCAGGGCGCCTGCCAACCCGGCGAGGTCCTGCATCCACCTGGCGGCATCGGGCGCCACCAGGACCGCTGCCGCGGTCGGCGTGGGCGCCCGCACATCGGCGACAAAGTCGGCAATGGTGAAATCGGTTTCATGACCGACCGCGCTGACCGTGACGATCGGCGACGCCGCGATCGCCCGCGCCACCGCTTCCTCGTTGAACGCCCACAGGTCTTCCAGGCTGCCGCCGCCCCGACCGACGATCAGCACATCGCACTCGGCGCGTTCGCCGGCAAGCCTGATCGCCCGCGCGATCTGCTGCCCGGCGCCCTCGCCCTGCACCAGTGTCGGGTAGACGATGATCTGCAGGCCGGGCGCGCGCCGCCGCACGGTAACGAGCATGTCCCGTAGCGCAGCCGCCGCGGTCGAGGTGACGATGCCGACCACCCGCGGAAACGCCGGCAACGCCCGCTTGCGCTCGGGCGAGAACAGGCCTTCGGCCGCCAACTGGGCCTTGAGCCGCTCGAACGCCGCATGCAACGCGCCGCGGCCAGCCCGGCGCATCGTCTCCACGTTGAGCTGGAAATCGCCGCGCGCCTCGTACAGGGAAGGCACCGCGCGCAACTCCACTTCCAGGCCGTCAGCCGGCTGCCAGCCGAGCAGGGCAGCGCGGTGGCGGAACATCACGCAGCGCACTTGGGCCTGGGCGTCCTTCAGGACGAAGTAGCAGTGGCCAGAGTCGTAGCGCCGGAAATTCGACAACTCGCCAGCCACCCAGGTGGGCGGCAGCGCCTGCTCCAGCGCCGCGCGGGCCGCCCGGTTCAGCTCCGACACGCTAAGGATCACCTGGGCGGAAGTAAGGTCTTGCATCGCCTGATTCTAGCGATGGCGAGGGCTGGCAGGCGAATGTGAGGCGTATGCGACGGTTTTGTGGCAGAAATCACGAAACTGCGCGGGCTGGCGTCCAGAAACAGGCGCCAAACCCGCAAGGAATCGTGCCGCCCGCGCTAGTTCTCCACAACAGCTGGGAACGCCGCCGGGAGTCCTGGCGGCACCGCCTCCGCCCCTAGGAAGAGCCATCCAAGTCACTGAATAAACAACACTAATTATCTGCTCAAAAAATCATCAGCGGAAAAAGGGCGGCAGCTGGCCAACGCATTCCGCCGTGTTCTGCGACTCTATACACAAACTTATCCACAGTTTGTGTGGAGAATCTCAAAAATGTCCTATAGGTTAGGCGTTTAGCGCCGCCAGCCGGGTTTTTCGTCCCTATCTGCCACGCGGCAGGCTTGCCCTGACCGGCGCCGGTCGATAAAGTCGGGCCCACTCCCAGCTGCAGCCCGGGGTCCGGTTGCCGACGTCCAGGTCTCCGGATTTCAAATCTCCGCATGCCCAGGACGAGTTTATCGGCCACCATGCGCCTCCGTGCGTGGTTCTCAAGGGAGTTTTCCCTGATCCGTGCTGTTTCTTCCGCTGTGCCGCTGTATTCCCGAGCCCCAAGACCCGACCCGTGTTAGCGATCATCCAAGGTGCCGGCTGGCCGATCTGGCCGCTGATTGCTGCTTCCATCATTGCCCTAGCCATCATTGGCGAGCGCTCCTGGTCATTGCGCCGCAGTATGGTCGCCCCGGACGATCTGCTGCCCAAGGTCCTCGCCGAGTTTCGCCAGCAGGGCGCCTCCAGCGAAATGGCCGACCGGGTGGCCGCCCATTCGCCGCTGGGCGAGGTTCTGGCGGCCGGGTTGCGCAACGTGAAGAGTTCGCGCGAAGTTATGAAGGAGGCAATCGAAGAGACCGGCCGGGGTGTGGCGCTGCAACTGGACCGCTACCTCACGACGCTCGGAACGATCGCGGGCATGGCACCGCTGCTCGGCCTGTTCGGCACGGTCATCGGCATGATCGAAATCTTCAGCGCGCAGTCCGCGTCGGGGACGCCGCAGCAGCTGGCGCAGGGCATCTCGATCGCGCTCTACAACACTGCGTTCGGGCTGATCGTCGCCATCCCGAGCATGATCGCCTACCGGCACTACCGGGCCAAGGTCGACACCTATGTGGTCGACATGGAGCTGCAGGCGGTGAAGCTGGTCGAGGTCGCGCATGGCGAACGCCGTGGCTGAGCCCAGCGCGCCGTCCGCCCGGCCCGGCAGCGCGCGATGAACTTCCGCCGCGGCCGCTCGCGCGACGAGCCGGAGATCAACCTGGTACCGATGATCGATGTGTTCCTGGTCATCCTGATCTTCCTGGCGACCTCGACCACCTTCTCGCGGTTCGCCGAGCTGAAGATCAACC
>JBBRCD010000057.1:0-25846 GCA_038205245.1 Burkholderiales bacterium | reverse complement strand
GAGCGCCTGGCAGGCCTGGAGCCGGTGGTCGAGGCCGACGAGGAGGCCAACGGCGGCAACGGGGTTCATGAGGCGGGCGACCCGGGCGCCGGGGCGGACATCTCGGGTGCAGCCGGAGGCGGCAATGGTGCGGCCAACGGCGATGGCCGCGAGTCGGACGAGGGCGGCGACAGCGGTGGGGGTAGCCGCGGCCCGTTGCAATGAAGCGGGCGTTCAACTTCAGTGCCGGCCCGGGCGCGATGCCCGAACCGGTCCTGGAACGTGCGGCCGCCGAAATGCTGAACTGGCAGGGCTGTGGTGTGTCGGTGATGGAGATGAGCCATCGCAGTGAAGAGTTCATCGACATTGCCCGGCGAGCCGAGGCCGGACTGCGCGCGCTGCTGTCGATCCCGGCGGGCTACAAGGTGTTGTTCCTGCAGGGCGGGGCAACGCTGCAGTTCGCCATGGTGCCGATGAATCTGCGCCAGGCGGGTGCCAGCGTCGACTACCTGAACACTGGCCAGTGGTCGAAGAAGGCGATCGACGAGGCGAGGAAATCCGGGCCGGTCAACGTGGTGGCATCGTCGGCCGCGGCGAACTTCAACTGCATCCCGCTGCGCGAGGGGTGGCAGTGTGATCCGGCTGCGAGCTATCTGCACTACACGTCCAACGAAACCATCGGCGGCGTACAGTTCAGTAGTATTCCCGATTCAGGCGGCGTGCCGCTGGTATGCGACATGTCCTCGGATATTCTCTCCCGGCCGCTCGACGTGGCGCGTTTCGGCCTGATCTATGCCGGCGCCCAGAAGAACATCGGCCCGGCCGGCCTGACCGTGGTGATCGTGCGCGACGATCTTCTCGGGCGCTGCGACGCCCCGACCGCTGCGATGCTCGACTACAAAGTGCAGGCCGAGAGTGAATCCATGCTCAACACACCGCCGACCTGGGCGATCTACATCGCCGGTCTGGTGTTCGACTGGCTGCAGGCGCAGGGCGGCTTGCCCGGCATCGAGCAGCACAATCGAGCCAAGGCCAGGCGTCTGTACGATGTGTTCGATGCCACCGAGTTCTATCGCTGTCCGGTAGCACTTGCCGATCGTTCGCTGATGAACGTGCCGTTCACGCTGCGCGATTCGGCGCTCGACGCGGTGTTTCTCGCCGAGGCCGAGGCGGCTGGCCTGCAACAGTTGAAGGGCCATCGATCGGTCGGTGGCATGCGCGCTTCCCTGTACAACGCGATGTCGCTCGAAGGCGTGGAGGCGCTGGTGCAGTTCATGGGTGAGTTTGAACGCCGGCATGCCTGACCCGGTCGTGCTGCAACGTGTAGTGTTCGCGATCCAGTCCCGCGTAGAATCGAGGATCGCGCTGTGGGTGGCAGCCGATTCACGAAGGTACGCGACGAAGGTACGCGACGAAGCTGCGCGACGAAGCTGCGCGATAACGGTACGCGATGAAGGTGCGCGATGGGGGTGCGATGAGGTTGCGAGCAGAATTCGATGAGCGCGTCTCCTAGCGAACGTCCTGCCCGGTCCACGCCGGTGTCGGCGGGGCCGGCTGAACCGGCGCATCCAGCGGGCGCTGGCGCCGATGTGCTGGCCGCCTTGCGCGGCCGGGTCGATGCGATCGACAGCCAGCTGCTCGCCCTGCTCAACGACCGGGCGTGTCTTGCCGCAGAGATCGGCCACTTGAAGGGGGCCGGGCCGGTCTACCGGCCGGAACGCGAGGCGCAGGTCCTGGATCGCCTGCTTGCGGCCAATGCCGGGCCGCTGCCTGCGGCCCACCTGCGCCAGGTGTTCATCGAGATCATGGGCGCCTGCCGCGCGCTCGAAGCACCGATCACCGTGGCCTTCCTCGGGCCGCCCGGCACCTACAGCGAAGAGGCGGTGATTCGGCAGTTCGGCTCGCTGGTCGCGCGGCGCGCCTGCGCGAGCTTCGATGACGTGTTCCGCGAGGTCGAGGCGGGTGGCGCGCATTACGCGATGGTGCCGGTGGAGAACTCGACCGAAGGCGCGGTCGGGCGCACGCTCGATCTGCTGCTGGCGACCCGTTTGACGGTGACCGGGGAACTGCTGTTGCCGATCCATCACTGCCTGATGAGCGAGGCCGGCGGGCTGGCTTCGGTCGAGCGGGTCTATTCGCACAGCCAGAGCCTTGGGCAGTGCGTGCGCTGGCTGAACACCCACCTGCCGCGGGCCGAGCGGGTCGCCGTGGTCAGCAACGCAGAAGCGGCACGGCTCGCGGCTGAAGACCCGCACTCGGCGGCGATCGCCGGGCGCGCCGCGGCAGCGCTGTACGGGTTGTCGATCATGAACGAGAACATCGAGGACGAGCCGGACAACACGACCCGTTTCCTGGTGATCGGCAATGAACAGGTCGCCGCCTCCGGGCGCGACAAGATGTCGCTGGTGCTGGCAGCGAAGAACCAGCCCGGGGCGGTGTGCGCGCTGCTCGAGCCGCTGGCGGCGAACGGTGTGAGCATGACCCGTTTCGAGTCGCGGCCGGCGCGTAACGGCCGCTGGGAGTACATGTTCTTCGTCGATATCGAGGGCCACCCGGCGCAGCCGCATGTGGCGCGCGCGCTGGCCGAGATCGAGTCGCGCGCCCTGTTCGTCAAACGGCTGGGAGCGTATCCGGTTGCGCGTGGCTGATCCTCGGGGCCGAGTTTCGGGTCCAGTCCTCGGCGCTGACTTTCGGGTCCAGTCGTCGGGGCTGACTTTCGCGTCCGATTCTCGGGCCTAATCCTCGGGCCTATTCCTTTCACCCAGACAGGGCACCTCGCCTCATGAATGTGCAAGACCGCGCCCCCGCCCATATCAGGGCGATCGCGCCCTACCAGCCCGGCAAGCCGATCTCGGATCTCGCCCGCGAACTCGGGCTGGACGAGGCAGGCATAGTCAAGCTGGCGTCCAACGAGAACCCGCTCGGGGTCAACGAGTCGGCTCTGCTCGCCATGACCCGGGCGCTGTCCGAGGTCACCCGCTACCCGGACGGCAACGGTTTCGAACTCAAGGCAGCGATCTGCGCGAAGTTCAGCGCCGGGCTCGGGTCCGCTGCCGGGGCTGTGAAGCCGGAGCAGGTCGTCCTGGGCAATGGCTCGAACGACGTGCTCGAACTGGCTGCGCGTGCCTTCCTCACCCCGGCCAGTTCCGCGGTGTACTCGCAACATGCGTTCGCGGTGTATCCGCTGGTGACCCAGGCCACGGGTGCGCGCGGCATCGAGGTGCCCGCGTGCGATTTCGGCCATGATCTGCAGGCCATGCGGACGGCGATTGCGCCCGACACCCGGCTGGTGTTCGTGGCCAACCCGAACAACCCGACCGGCACCTTCATCGATGGCGAGCGGCTGGAGCGGTTCATCGACTCGGTGCCCCAGGATGTGCTGGTGCTGCTCGACGAGGCCTATACCGACTACCTGCCCCGAGCGCTGCGTTATGACAGCATCGCCTGGCTGGCGAAGTATCCGAACCTGCTGGTGTCGCGCACGCTGGCCAAGGCTTATGGTCTGGCGGGGCTGCGTGTGGGCTTCGGCCTGGCTGCCGCACCGGTGATCGACCTGCTGAACCGGGTACGCCAGCCGTTCAACGTCAACAGCGTTGCGCAGGCCGGCGCGGTCGCTGTGCTCGACGATCCGGCGTTCCTCGAGCGCAGCTACGAGGTGAACCTCGCTGGAATGCGCCAGATGACCGACGGGCTGAGCGCGCTCGGGCTGGGGTTCATCCCGTCATGCGCGAACTTCGTCGCGTTCCGGGTCGGTCCGGCGGCCGAGGTGTTCGAACGCCTGCTGCGGCAGGGGGTGATCGTGCGCCCGGTCGGCAGCTATGGCATGCCCGAGCACCTCAGGGTGTCGATCGGCACACGCGATGAGAACGCCCGCTTTCTCGCTGCGCTGCGCAGCGCGATCGACGGTTTGCCCGGTGTTTCCCGCGTGCGGGTGGGGGCATGAGCGGACACGCGGAATCGTCCGCTGGCGGTTCGCCGTCGCTGGCAACGATGCACTTTCGCCGTGTCGGCATCGTCGGCGTCGGGCTGATCGGCGGGTCGTTCGCACTCGCGCTGAAGACGGTGAAGGCGGTCGACACCGTGATCGGTTTCGGCCGCACCCGGGCCAATCTCGATATCGCACGCAAGATGGGCGTGATCGACGAGATCGCCACCGACTGGGACGAGATCACCGGCTGCGATCTGGTGCTGCTCGCGGTGCCGGTCGGCCAGCTGCCCGAGGTGATGCCCAAGATCGGTCCGCGCATCGGCGCGCAGGCGGTGGTCACCGACGCCGGCAGCACCAAGCGCGATGTGGTCGCCTATGCACGCGCCGCCTTCGGCGAGGCCCTGCCGCGCTTCGTGCCGGCGCATCCCATTGCCGGGGCTGAGAAGAGCGGGGCGGGTGCTGCCCGGCCGAACCTGTTCAACGGCAGGCCCGTGGTGATCACTCCGATTCCGGAGACCGATGCCTTTGCGTTCAAGCGGGTGCGCGCGGTCTGGCAGTTGACCGGGGCGAAGACGGTGCGCATGGATGTGGCTTTGCATGACACTGCGCTGGCGGCCACCAGTCATCTGCCGCATGTGCTCGCCTTCGCGATGATGAACGAGATCGCGCAGCGGCCAGAGGGTGAGGCGATGCTGTCGCTCACCGGTGGCGGCTTCCGCGATTTCACCCGCATCGCCGCCAGCAACCCGGAGATGTGGCGCGATATCTGCCTTGCCAACCGCGATACGCTGTGCACCGAGATCGACGCCTTCAGCGCCCGGCTGGCGCTGCTGCGCACATTCATCGCAGCCGGCGATGGTGCTTCGCTGGAGCGTGAGTTCGCCGCCGCGCGCGCGGCGCGCGAGGCGCTGACCGTGCTCTCCCGCTAGCCCGTTGCCGGGATGACCATGATCGCCGGAGCAGCGCCTGCCTACCTAGATCTGCCGCCGCTTGCGCAGGCCCGCGGTACGGTGCAGTTGCCGGGGTCGAAGAGCATCTCGAACCGCACCCTGCTGCTGTGTGCGCTGGCCCGGGGCCGCACCCGGGTGCTCGACCTGCTTCGCTCGGATGACACGCAGCGGATGCTGGAGGCGCTGACTGCGCTTGGGGTGCGTATCGAGCGCTCGTCTGAAGCGGGTGAGCGCGGACGGAACGACGAGCGCAGTGAGTACAAGAATGAGCACGAAACTGAGTACAAAGCTGAGCCCCGAACAGAACCCCGAACAGAACCCCGAACTGAGCCGCGAAAGTCGCACAGGACCATGGGCCTGACTGCGGTTGTCGACGGTTGCGCCGGCGATCTGCCGGTGCGCGAAGCTGAACTGTTCCTGGGCAACGCCGGCACCGCATTCAGACCGCTGACTGCCGCGCTCGCCGCGATCGGTGGCCATTACCGGCTGCGCGGTGTGCCGCGCATGCATGAGCGGCCGATCGGCGATCTGGTCACCAGCCTGCGCGCACTGGGTGCACGGATCGATTACACCGGTAACGAGGGCTATCCGCCTCTGGAGATCCACCCGGCGCGGCTCTGGGCGCAGCGGCCGATCCGGGTGCGTGGCGATGTATCCAGCCAGTTCCTCACCGCGCTGCTGCTGGCCGCGCCGCTGATCCGCGGTCCGGCCGCGGGCGACGGCGTGATCATCGAGGTCGAGGGAGAACTCATCTCCAAGCCTTATGTCGAGATCACGCTGGCTCTGATGCGCCGGTTCGGGGTCGAGGTCGAGCGCGACGCCTGGCGCCGCTTCCGGCTGCCGCACGGGGCGAGCTACCAATCGCCCGGAACTGTGCATGTCGAGGGGGACGCGTCTGCGGCGTCCTACTTTCTGGCCGCCGGTGCGATAGGCGGCGGTCCGGTGCGGGTCAACGGTGTCGGCCGGGACAGCATCCAGGGCGATATCGCGTTCGCCGACGCGCTGCAGCAGATGGGCGCACAGGTCAGCCTCGGCGAGCACTGGATCGAGGCCGCCGCCCCGACGGGCAGGCTGCGCGGAATCGATCTGGACTGCAACCTGATTCCGGATGCGGCGATGACGCTGGCGGTGCTGGCCCTGTTCGCCGACGGTCCGACCCGACTGCGCAACATCGCCAGCTGGCGGGTCAAGGAGACCGACCGCATCCATGCGATGGCGACCGAACTGGCGAGGCTGGGTGCGCGGGTCGACGCCGGGGCCGACTATCTCGAGATCGAGGCCCCGACGGCGCTGCGGCCGAACATGGCGATCGATACCTATGACGATCACCGGGTGGCCATGTGCTTTTCGCTGGTCGCCCTGGGCGGCGTGCCGGTCCGGATCAACGACCCGGGGTGCGTGGCCAAGACGTTTCCGGACTATTTCGATGTCTTCGCATCGATCACCCAGCCCGACTGAATCGGTGAACGTACCGGTCATCGCGATCGACGGCCCGACCGCCTCCGGCAAGGGCACGGTGGCGCAGCGGGTCGCCAGCGCGCTCGGTTTCCACTACCTGGACAGTGGGGCGCTGTACCGGTTGACCGCGTTGGCCGCCCTGCGCAGTGGGGTAGACCCGGCCGATCCGGAGGCGCTCGCCGCGCTGGCGGCTGACCTGCCGGTGTCGTTCTCCGGGTCGCGGATCGCGCTGTCTGGTGTGGACGTGACTGACGACATCCGGACCGAGACCATCTCCCAGGCCGCCTCGCTGGTGGCTGCCTGTCCGGCGGTCCGGGAGGCCCTGCTCGAGCGCCAGCGCGTGTTCCGCCAGCCGCCTGGACTGGTCGCCGATGGGCGTGACATGGGTTCGGTCGTGTTCCAGGACGCCAGGCTCAAGGTTTTTCTCACTGCGAGCGCCGAGATTCGTGCGGATCGGAGATATAAGCAGTTGATCGAAAAGGGTTTGCCTGCTAACCTTCCCGCCCTGCTTCAGGATCTGCGAACGCGCGACGCCCGGGATACGGGCCGGGCGGTCGCGCCGCTGCAGGTGGGTGCGCCCGACACGGTACTCGACTCCGATGGCATGACGATCGAACAGGTCGTTGCAGCCGTGATGGAGCGATACCTCCGGGTAACCCAGGCATAGGCGTTCGGCCGTTCCGCCGGCGCCGCGGGTCGGCATTCAAGTGTTTGTCGACCCGACGGCGCAACGGAGCACTCCCAGACGCCCGGTGGCGTGTTCGCCGCAACCGGGTGTCACCGCAGGGAGCATGGCTGGACACTTCTTCAATCCCAACCCCGGTGCGAACCCGGAATCGCTCACACAGGTCACCCATCGCATGTCAACCGCCACCGCTTCTGCAGTAATGTCGACCATCCCCGCCGCAGTTTCGCAGCATGCGCCGGAAAGCTTCGCCGCAATGTTCGAGGAAAGCCTCTCGCGCAAGGAAATGCGCCAGGGGGAAGTGATTACCGCCGAGGTGATCCGCGTCGACCCGAATTATGTCGTGGTCAACGCCGGCCTCAAGTCCGAGAGCTACATTCCGGCCGAGGAA
This sequence comes from Burkholderiales bacterium, assembly GCA_038205245.1. Taxonomy (GTDB): domain Bacteria; phylum Pseudomonadota; class Gammaproteobacteria; order Burkholderiales; family CAIKXV01; genus CAIKXV01. The sequence continues at coordinate 18,455 of JBBRCD010000057.1, read as the reverse complement.
TTCCACAACGACCAGGGCGAAGTCGAGGTCAACGTAGGCGACTTCGTGAAGGTTGCGATCGAGTCGCTGGAAGACGGGCATGGCGAGACGCGGCTGTCGCGCGACAAGGCGAAGCGCCTGGCTGCATGGCTTGCGCTCGAAGACGCGCACACCAGTGGTACGGTGGTTCAGGGCATGGTCAATGGGGCGGTCAAGGGCGGCCTCACGGTGATGATGGACGGCATACGCGCGTTCCTGCCGGGTTCGCTGGTAGATCTGCGGCCGGTCAAGGACACCTCGGCGTTCCAGGGCAAGCTGCTTGACTTCAAGGTGATCAAGCTCGACCGCAAGCGTAACAACGTGGTGGTGTCGCGCCGCGCCGTTCTGGAACAGACCCAGGGCGCCGAGCGCCAGCAGTTGCTCGAGACGCTCAAGGAAGGTTCGGTCGTCAAGGGCATCGTCAAGAACATCACCGACTACGGCGCATTCGTCGACCTGGGCGGCATCGACGGCCTGCTGCATATCACCGATCTGGCCTGGCGCCGGGTCAAGCATCCGTCTGAAGTGCTGGCGGTCGGTGACGAGGTCGAGGCCAAGGTGCTCAAGTTCGACCAGGAGAAGAACCGCGTTTCCCTGGGCCTGAAGCAGCTCGGCGAAGATCCGTGGGTCGGCATCTCGCGCCGCTACCCGTCGAGCACCCGCCTGTTCGGCAAGGTCAGCAACATCACCGACTACGGCGCGTTCGTCGAGATCGAGCAGGGCATCGAGGGTCTGGTGCACGTGTCCGAGATGGACTGGACCAACAAGAACGTCAACCCGGGTCGCGTGGTGCAGGTCGGCGAAGAGGTCGAGGTGATGATCCTCGAGATCGACGAGGACCGCCGCCGCATCTCGCTCGGCATCAAGCAGTGCATGATGAACCCGTGGGACGATTTCTCCACGACCTTCAAGAAGGGCGACAAGGTCAAGGGCCAGATCAAGTCGATCACCGACTTCGGCGTGTTCATCGGGCTGCCGGGCGGCATCGACGGCCTGGTGCATCTGTCCGACCTGTCCTGGTCTGCCACCGGCGAAGAGGCGGTGCGCAATTACAAGAAGGGCGACGAGGTCGAGGCCATGGTGCTGTCGATCGATGTCGAGCGCGAGCGCATTTCGCTCGGCATCAAGCAGTTCGAGGGCGATCCGTTCAACAGCTTCGTTGCACGCTTCGACAAGAACAGTGTCGTCAGCGGCACCGTCAAGACCATCGACCCGAAGGGCGCGGTGATCATGCTGGAAGGCGAGGTCGAAGGCTATCTGCGAGCTTCGGAAGTGGCGCGCGACCGGGTCGAGGACATCCGTACCCATCTCAAGGAAGGTGATGCGATCACTGTCATGGTGATCAACATCGACCGCAAGAACCGTGGCATCAACCTGTCGATCAAGGCCAAGGAGATGTCCGACGAGGCGCAGGCGATGGAGAAGGTCTCCAGCCAGCAGCCGTCGAACGCGGGTCTTACCAACCTGGGCGCGCTGCTAAAGGCGAAGCTCGACACCAAGCCGGAGTAAGGGTCCGCCATGACCAAGTCGCAGCTGATCGCCAACCTCGCGGCGCGTCATACGCAACTGGTCGCCAAGGATGCCGAACTCGCAGTCAAGATGATCCTCGACCAGATGGCCCAGAGCCTGGCGGATGGGCATCGCATCGAGATCCGCGGGTTCGGCAGCTTTGCACTCAATTACCGGCCACCCCGGGTCGGACGCAATCCGAAGTCCGGCGAGAAGGTGCATGTGCCCGCAAAGCATGTGCCCCACTTCAAGGCGGGCAAGGAGTTGCGCGAACGGGTCGACGTCGCCGGCGCTTGAGTGCCGGCGTCGTGCGCCCCTGATTGATCTTGGCAACCGGCCAGACAGGCACTGCCAGCCCCTCCACGTCAAAGGGGGCTGAGCCGGTTACGCTGAGTCGAGCGCTCGGCCATGTCTCACTCGTAGTCAAGCTTTTGCTGTTCGCGCTCGTGTTCATGCTGGCGGTCAAGAACAGTGAGCCGGTGACGCTCCGATTTTTCCTCGGCCATGAACTGATCACCTCGCTCGCGCTGGCACTGGTCGCTGCGGTCTGTCTGGGAGCGCTGCTCGGCGTGCTGGCCATGGTCGGCTATGCGTTGCGGTTGCGCCGCGAGGCGGCACGCGCCCGGGCCGAGCTGGCCACGACACAGGCAGACATGCGTGCTGCGCTTGCCGGGCTGCCTGCGGTCACCCCTGGGGTCAGCCCTGGGGTCATCCCTACGGCCGCGCCCGCGGTAAGCCCCGGTCCCGGCCCCAGCCTCGGCTCGCCGGATGCCCATGGACTTTGAGTATTGGTGGCTGATCGCCTTTCCGATCTTCTTCGGTCTGGGCTGGCTGGCGGCGCGCATCGACATCAAGCAGTTGGTGACCGAGTCGCGCGCGCTGCCGGTGTCGTACTTCAAGGGCATCAACTTCCTGGTCAACGAGCAGCAGGACAAGGCGATCGAGGCGTTCATCGAAGTGGTCAAGGTCGATCCGCAGACGGTCGAGTTGCATTTTGCGCTGGGCAGCCTGTTCCGCCGGCGCGGCGAGGTGGAGCGCGCGATCCGCATGCATCAAAGCCTCGTCGACCGGGACGACCTGGGCACCGAGCAACGCCTGGATGCGATCTACGAGCTTGGCCAGGACTATCTGAAGGCTGGCCTGCTGGATCGCGCCGAGGAACTGCTCAAGCGGCTGGTCGGCACTGCGCGTGAGGATGTGGCGGCGCAGGCGCTGCTCGAGATCTATGAGCAGGAGCGCGAGTGGGAGCGCGCGATCGACACCGCCCGGCATGCCGAGACCAGTACCGGGCGGTCGTTCCAGATGGATATCGCGAACTACTACTGCGAACTGGCGGCGAGCGAGCTGGCGAACGCGCGCCCGGTGCAGGCGCGGGAGCGGCTGGAACTCGCCCTGGGCATTCATCGCAAGAGTGTGCGTTCCAGCATGCTTCTCGGCGACATCGAACTGGCGAGTGGGCACATCGAGCCGGCAATCGATGCGTGGAAGCGGATCGAATCGCAGAACCCGGCCTACCTGTCGATGGTTGCCGGGCGGCTGCTCGACGCCTATCGCACGCTGGGCAAGCCTGAGGTCGGTCTGCGCCTGCTCCAGCATTATCAGGCGAACCATCCGTCACTCGATCTGATGACAGTCGTTTTCGATGCCACCCTGGAACAGCAGGGGGCGGAAGAGGCCTACCGGCTGGTGCGTGACGAGCTCAAGCGCTCGCCCACCCTGATCGGTCTGACCAAGCTGCTCGAGGCGCAGCTGGTGACCACGCCGCCCGAGCAGCGAAGCGACCTGGAGCTCATCAGGAACCTGGTGCAGCAGCAGACACGCAACCTCGCGCTGTATCGTTGCGACCAGTGTGGCTTCAAGGCGCGCCAGTTCTACTGGCATTGCCCGGCCTGCCGCGGCTGGGAAACCTATTCACCAAGGCGGACCGAAGAGCGTGAGTCGGGCGCCTGAACGCGGGACCGCGAGGCAGGGCTGTCCGGCACCACGATCCGTCACCAATGTCCGGCACAGCCATCCGGCACGGCACAGAAAGGACAAGTGAGTACGATGATCCAAGCACCGCATCCTCGATCGATGGGCCCGCGCGTCATCGTCGCGCTCGATCTGGCCAGCGCCGACGCTGCGCTGGAGATGGCGCAGCGGCTCGATCCGACCCGCTGCCGGGTGAAGGTCGGCAAGGAGCTGTTCACCAGCGGCGGACCGTTGTTGGTGACGCGATTGCGTGCGCTCGGGTTCGAAGTCTTCGTTGATTTGAAGTTTCACGATATCCCGCACACGGTGGCGGGTGCCTGCCGTGCTGCGGCCCGCGATGGCGCATGGATGATCGACGTGCATGCCAGCGGCGGGCGACGGATGATGGAGGCCGCACGCGAGGCGGTGGCAGCCTTCAACCCCAGACCGCTGCTGGTGGCGGTAACCGTGCTGACCAGCCTTGACGCGCCTGATCTCGCGGAGATCGGCGTGGCTGCCGATCCTGAAGCGCAGGTCGCGCGTCTGGCGCGGCTGGCGCTCGACTGCGGCATGGATGGCGTGGTGTGTTCGCCTTTGGAGGCGCGTGCTCTGCGTGAACTCTGCGGCCCGCAGTTCGTGCTGGTGACCCCCGGCGTGCGACCGGCCGCCGCAGCGGCTGATGATCAGGCGCGTGTCGCCACGCCGGCAGCGGCGATCGCCGCCGGTGCGCACTACCTGGTCATCGGGCGGCCGATCACCCAGGCGCACGATCCGGTGGCGGCGCTGTCATCCATCCTGGGCGAGATTCAGCCTCGATGAAGATCACTGTCATCGGAACCGGCTATGTGGGCCTGGTCTCCGGCGCCTGCTTTGCCGATCTGGGCAACGATGTGCTTTGCCTGGATATCGATGCGAAGAAGGTCGAGATGCTGCGTGCAGGGGGTATCCCGATCCATGAGCCGGGCCTCGCTCCTGTAGTCGCACGCAACGTCGAGGCAGGCCGCCTGCGCTTTACCACCGACGCCGCCGAGGCGGTCGCCCATGGCACGGTGCAGTTCCTCGCGGTGGGCACGCCGCCCGGCGAGGATGGATCGGCCAACTTGCAGCATGTGCTCGCCGCAGCGCGCTCGATTGGCCGCCATATCGATGGCTATCGGGTGATCGTGGACAAGTCCACCGTACCGGTGGGCACTGCCGATCAGGTGCGCTCGGCGATCGCCGCCGAGATCGCGGCCCGCGGCGCCGATCACCCGTTCAGTGTCGTGTCCAACCCGGAGTTCCTTAAGGAAGGTGCGGCCGTCGATGACTTCATGCGCCCTGATCGTATCGTGATCGGGGTCGATGACGAGCAGGCGCTGCGCATCATGCGTTCGTTGTATGCGCCGGTGCAGCGCAATCACGAGCGGATGATCGTCATGGATGTGCGGTCGGCCGAACTCACCAAGTACGCCGCCAACGCCATGCTGGCGACCCGTATCTCGTTCATGAACGAACTGGCGAACCTCGCCGAGCGGCTGGGTGCCGACATCGAGCAGGTGAGGATGGGTATCGGCTCCGATCCGCGCATCGGCTACGACTTCCTCTATCCGGGCGCGGGTTTCGGCGGCTCCTGCTTCCCGAAGGATGTGCGCGCGCTGCGTCACACAGCGCAGCAGCACGGACTGGATATGGCCATCCTGCGCGCGGTTCACGAGGTGAACGAGCGGCAGAAGCAGGTGCTGGTCGACAAGGTGGTCGCGCGCTTCGGCGAATCGCTGCAGGGCCGTCGGTTCGCGATCTGGGGCCTCGCGTTCAAGCCGAACACCGATGACATGCGTGAAGCGCCAAGCCTTGTGGTGATCGACGGACTGCTCGCCCGCGGGGCTTCAGTGTCGGCCTACGACCCGGTGGCGCTGGACGCCGCCCATGCGGTCTACCGCAGCGAGCCACGCGTAAGCCTGGTCACCCAGGCACACAACGCGCTGAGCGGCTGCGACGCGCTGGTGATCATCACCGAATGGAAGGAGTTCCGCAGTCCGGACTTCGACGCTATTCGTGCCGTGCTCAGGCAGCCGGTGGTTTTCGACGGCCGCAATCTGTATGACCCGAAAATGCTGGCTGAAGCCGGGATCGAGTACTACCCGATCGGACGCGCTCAGCCTGGGGGGGCGACACGATGAGCACTGCAAAGAAGCCGCGCGCCGCCTCTGCGCGCACCAGGCCCACGATGGTCGACTACGACGCCAAACGGGCCCGGGCCGGGCGGGTACTGATCGTGGGCGATGTGATGCTCGATCGTTACTGGTTCGGCTCGGTCGAACGGATCTCGCCCGAGGCGCCGGTGCCGGTGGTACGCATCGAGCGCAGCGAGGAGCGTCCGGGTGGTGCTGCGAACGTGGCGCGCAATGTCTCCTCGCTGGGTGCGCAGGCGCGGCTGCTGTGTGTCGTCGGCGACGACGAGGCCGGCGTCGCGCTCGAGCGCCTGCTCAGCGCCTCCAGGGTCAGGGCTGACATGCTGTGCGACCCCAGCATCTCGACCACGGTCAAGCTGAGGGTGATCAGCCGGCAGCAGCAACTCATGCGGATCGATTTCGAGACCCTGCCCAGCCACGAGGTGCTCGCCTCCAAGCTGGCGGCGTTCGAGCAGGCGCTGCCCGATTCGGATGTGGTCGTCCTCTCCGATTATGCCAAGGGCGGGCTCGCGCATATCGAACAGATGATCGCCAGCGCGCGCCGGGCAGGCAAGCCGGTACTGGTCGATCCCAAAGGGGCCGACTTCAACCGCTATCGGGGAGCAACGCTCCTCACGCCCAACCGCGGCGAGTTCCGGCAGGTGGCAGGTGCCTGGGCGAACGATCTGGAACTTGCAGACAAGGCGCAGCAGATGCGGGCTGCGCTGGAACTGGACGCCCTGCTGGTGACGCGCAGCGAGGAGGGGATGATCCTGTTCGATAGTGCCGGGACCCATCACGAGGCCGCGCGCGCACTCGAAGTGTTCGATGTCAGCGGTGCCGGCGATACGGTGATCGCGACCATCGCTGTGATGCTGGCCAGTGGAGCCGATCTGCCGGCGGCGATGCGGGTGGCCAATCGCGCTGCCGGCATCGTGGTCGGCAAGCTGGGCACAGCGGTGGTAACCCCGGACGAACTGGCGCCACCCGCGCCACCAGCGCCGCCGGCATCACCGGCGTAGCCAAAGGAGACTGCAACATGGCAGGCTGTTTCATCGTCACCGGCGCGGCCGGGTTCATCGGTTCGAACATCGTGCGGGCGCTCAATGCGCGCGGCGAACGCGAGATCATCGCAGTCGACAATCTGACCCGGGGCGACAAGTTCCACAACCTGGTGGACTGCGAGATCGCCGACTACTACGACAAGACCGCGTTCCTGTCAGCCCTCGAGAGCGGGCTGTTCGACGGCGCCATCGAGGCGGTACTCCACCAGGGCGCGTGTTCCGACACGGTAGAGACCGATGGCCGCTACATGCTGGACAACAACTATCGCTGGTCACTGGAACTGCTCGAGTACTGTCAGAGCGAGGAGATCCCGCTGGTCTACGCGTCGTCGGCGGCAGTGTACGGTGGCGGTGGCGTGTTCCGCGAGTCGCGCGAGTTCGAGCGTCCGTTGAACGTGTACGGCTACTCGAAGTTCCTGCTCGACCAGTTCGTGCGCCGCCAGATGCAGGGGCGCACCGCGCCGATCGTCGGGCTGCGCTATTTCAACGTCTACGGCGCAGGCGAGCGGCACAAGGGCCGCATGGCTTCGGTCGCGATGCATTTCTTCGACCAGTACCATGCGCATGGCAAGGTACGGCTGTTCGCCGGCAGCGATGGCTATGGCGATGGCGAACAGCTGCGCGACTTCGTTTCAGTGGACGACGTGGTCGCGGTGAACCTGCATTTTCTCGGTAGTGAACGCGCAGACAACGTCAGCGGCATCTACAACTGCGGTACCGGCAAGGCGGAGACGTTCAATGCGGTGGCGGTGGCAACCGTCAATGCCTGCCGGGCGCAGGCTGGGGAGCCGCCGCTGTCGCTCGGAGCAATGCGCAGTGCCGGGGTGATCGAGTACTTTGCGATGCCGGCCGATCTGGCGAAGAAGTACCAGAGTTTCACCGAGGCCGATCTTTCGCAGCTTCGCCGTGGCGGGTACGCCAGCCCGTTCGCCAGCGTTGCGCAGGGCGTTCCTCGGTATGTCGCTGCGCTGCAGGCTGCGGCGGCGTAGGCGCAGGAAAGTCAGAACCAGGCGATGCCGGCCCGGCCGCGCGGATCGTTGACCGCAGTCACCCGGCCATTGGCGCGGTCGATGAATACCAGTTGCATGTTGCCCCAGGCGCGCGTCGCAGGCTGCACTGCATGGCCGCGCGTACGCAAAGCCTCCACCCAGTCGCTGTTGAACCCAGCCGGCTCGATATCGATGCGGTCGGGCAGGAACTGGTGGTGGAAGCGCGGCCGGCTGACGATCTCGGCTGGCGAAGGCGGCTGCGCCGATGTGATGTCGAGCAGGGCGAGCAGCAGCATGCTGATGATGCGTGAGCCGCCCGGTGTGCCGATCACGTACCACCCGCGCGAAGTTTCCACGAAGGTCGGGGTCATGCTGGACAACGGACGTTTGCCGGGTTCGATCAGGTTGGGCACGCCCCCGGCCAGGCCGTAGGCATTAGGCTGGCCCCCAGGCAGGGCAAAGTCGTCCATCTCGTTGTTGAGCAGCACACCGGTGCTGCCGGCGACAAAGCCGGAACCGAACAGCGTATTGACGGTCAGGGTAGCCGCCACCTTGTTGCCGGCAGCATCGACGATCGAAAAATGGGTGGTGTTGCCGCTCTCGCGGCGGTCGGCATCGCGTTCCCGCGGACGGCTCACGCTGGCCCGGGCAGGGTCGAGGTCGGTCGCACGCGCCCGGGCGTGGTTCATGGACACCAGATCCGACACGGGTATCCGGCCGAAATCCGGATCGCCCAGCCAGCGTGCTCGATCCTCGAACGCCCGCCGCAGCGATTCGCTGACCAGGTGGGCGCCGCCCGGCGTGCGCGCTTCGAGCGCTGGATAAAGTCCGAGGATGTTCAGACTCTGCGCGAGCACCACGCCGCCGGACGAGGGCAGCGCGGCGGTGACGATGCGCGCGCCCCGATATTCGATGTGCATCGGGGCGCGCTCGATCACGCGATAGGCGGCCAGATCTTTCGCCTGCCAGATACCGCCGCCTGCGCGCACCGCAGCCACCAGGTCTGTGGCCACCGGGCCTTCGTAGAAACCGGCGTGACCGTCTGCTGCAAGGCGGGCAAGTGTGCCGGCCAATGCTGGCTGTTGCAGCCGCTCGCCGACCACCGGGGCCCTGCCGTTGGGCAGAAAGACCCGGGCAGCGCCGGCATCGCGCGTAAGCCGGCTCTCGGCCAGCCGGGCAATCGTGGCGAACCGCTCGTCGACTGCGAAGCCGTCGCGCGCCAGTGCGATCGCCGGGGCGAGCGCGCGAGCAAGCGGCAGCTGCCCGTACTGGCTGGAAAGGTGGGCGAGTCCGGCTGGCACGCCCGGGATGGCTGCCGACAGCGGGCCGTCCAGGGAGGCACGCGCCAGCGCGCGCCCCTGGGCATCGACGAACATGCGCGCGCTGGCACTCGCCGGCGCGGTTTCGCGCGCATCCACCATGACGTCGCGACGGTCGCGTGCACGATGCAACAGGAAGAAACCACCGCCACCGATGCCGGACGAATAGGGCTCGACAACCGCCAGTGCTGCGGCCACGGCAACTGCAGCGTCGAACGCGTTGCCGCCTTCAGCCAGGATGCGCAGGCCTGCCTCGGTGGCAAGCGGATGCGCCGAGGCGATGCCCTGCCGGTCGTCGGCCACTGCGCCTGAAGCAGTCAGCAGCGCAAGGGGCGCAGCCAGCAGCAGCGCCAGGACCGACCGAGCCAGCAGCAGTCGCGGCAGTCGCGGCAGTCGGGAAACCCGGCGCAGCAGGGGCCGCCGCCGCACGCCTGGATGCGTCAGTGGACTCATCGTTACATCCAGCCGCGGCGTCGGAAGTACCAGATCGTCGCGATGGCCGAAAGCAGCATCAACACCAGAGCGTAGGCGTAGCCGTAGGCCCAGTGCAATTCGGGCATGCGGTCGAAGTTCATCCCGTAGACGGTTGCCACCAGCGTGGGTGGCAGAAAAAACACCGCGGCGATCGAGAACAGCTTGATCACCTTGTTCTGCTCGATGTTGATCACGCCCATCGCCGAATCCATCAGGAAGTCGATCTTGTCGAAGAAGAAGCTCACATGGGTGACCAGCGACTCGATGTCCAGGATCAGGTCACTCAGGCGCTCGGCCTGCTGGCCGGCCAGCACGTTGCTGCGGACCAGGAGTTTGAGCGAGCGCTGGTTGTCCAGCAGGGCGAGCCGGCCCTTGCTGTTGCTGTCTTCCAGGTGGGCAAGGTCGGCGAGCACCTGCTCCATGTCCGGCCGCTTGTTATCGAAGATCGATCGGCTGATCGTCTCCAGTTCCAGATGGGTGAGCTGCAGAAGTTCGCCGGCGCGCGAGACCCGGCTCTGCATCAATTCGAGCAACACGTCGCGGGCATCGGCGATCGGGGCCACCGGCTTGTCGGCGCCTGCACGCAGCGCGCGGAACTCGGGCAGGTCGTCGCGATGCAGGGTGAACAGGCGGTCGCCGACCAGATCGAAGGCGACGGTGACGTTGCGGGTGGTCGAGGGCCCCTTGTCGGCCGCATGAATCAGCGAATAGGCGTTCAGGTGCAGCCCGCGGTCATCCCGGAAGAAGCGGGCGCTGGCGGTGATGTCGCCTATGTCTTCGTAGGAGGCGAGCGTATGGCCGTAGGCCTCCTCGATCCACTGCCGTTCCTGTTCGGTCGGATCGATCAGGTCCAGCCAGACCAGCGCGTCGATGCAGTCCGCACGCCGGTGCAGCGGCACCGACTGGAGTGTTCCGTTGGACAGGCGAAAACCGTAGATCATGGAGGGGACCCTGAATTCGACACGGATGTCACCGATCGGGTCGCCCCACGATCGTAGCAGCAGCTGACCGGGCGCTGATCAGCCGGGCGGAAGGGTATGACGCCGCCTTGCACCACTGGCCGGGCAGGCCGGCAGCCCGGCCCGCCGGAAGACCGGGTCGCTCAGCTCGCGTCCGGCGGTGTCGCCAGCAGTGCCGGTACCGGCGTTCGCCGGCGGACCGGACGCGCGATTACCGCGATCTGTCCGCCTTCAGGGCGCGGCACGTCCGGTGGCGGCACATACGCACTGGTGAACAGCGGATCGTCTGGCGCGCTCCTGCGTCTGGCGCTGCTGGCAGCGGCGGGCCGGTCGAAGTCCCGACGGCGATCGCGCGCCGGGTCGGAAGTGCGGTCGGAAGCGCGGTCGGGCGTACGGTCGGAGGTACGGTCGGAGGTGCGTTCGGGTGCGCGATCGCGGGCCGCCCGCTCGCGCGAGGCGCCGGTGCTGCGGTCCCGATCCGGGGTGCCGCGGGCGTGGCGCTCGGGCGAGGCCGAGAATCCGCTGGTGCTGCTACGCGATGGCTGCCAGTCGGCGACCTCGGCGATCGGCAGCTTGCGCTTGATCAGTTTCTCGATGCTGGCCAGCATCTCATCCTCGGCCGGGCTCACCAGCGAGATCGCCTCGCCCAGCACGCCGGCGCGCCCGGTACGGCCGATCCGGTGCACATAGTCTTCTGCCGACTGTGGCAACTCGTAGTTGATCACATGCGGCAGGTGATCGATATCCAGGCCACGGGCGGCGATATCAGTGGCGATCAGCAGCGCAATCTTGTTGGTCTTGAAGTCCGACAGCGCCTGCATCCGCTCGGCCTGGGTCTTGTCGCTGTGAATCTCGGCAGCCGACAGTCCCTCCTGCTGCAGCGACAGCGTGAGCCGTCGCGCGGACTGCTTGGTGCGGGTGAATACCAGCACCTGGGCGAGGCCGCGGCTACGCACGAGGTGCGACAGCAGGCGCCGCTTGTTCGGCTCGTCGCAGCGATGGATGATGTGCGTGATGGTCTCGGCGGTGGCGTTCGGCCGGGCCACCTCGATGCGGATCGGACTCTTCAGCAGTTGCTCGGACAACCGCCTCACCTCCTCCGGGAAGGTGGCCGAGAACAGCAGGCTCTGCCGGCGCTCGGGCAGCAGCGCGAGAATGCGCTTGATGTCCGGCATGAACCCCATGTCCAGCATGCGGTCGGCCTCGTCCAGCACCAGGTACTCGACCTGGGAGAGCGAAATGGTCTTCTGCTGCAGATGATCGAGCAGACGGCCCGGGGTGGCGACGACGATCTCGACCCCGGCGCGCAGCTGCGCGATCTGCGGATCGATCGATACGCCGCCGAACACACAGGTCGTGCGCAGGTTGGTGTACTTCGCGTACTCGCGCACGCTTTCCTCGACCTGGGCGGCCAGTTCGCGGGTCGGCGCCAGGATGAGGGCGCGAACCTGATGGCGGGCCGGGGAGACACTGGTGTTGGCATGCGGGCGCAGCCGCTGCAGCATTGGCAGCGCGAACGCTGCGGTCTTGCCAGTGCCAGTCTGTGCGCCCCCCAGCAGGTCTATTCCGCGCAGGACATGCGGGATGGCCTGGGTCTGAATCGGCGTCGGTACCCGGTAGCCGAGTTCATCGAGCGCACGCAGGATCTCGGGGGCGAGACCGAGTTCGGCGAACGTCAGTTGCGGCGAATCGCTGGCATCAGTCGCCAGGGTCTCGGTGCCGGCGGCAGCGACAGGGCTGCCCGTCGCAGGAGCGACCCCGGTAGGACTGGCTTCGGCGGGAGTGACTGCGGCGGGGGTAACTTCGCCCGGTACGGCCACCTTGTCCAAAAGGTCTTTAGTATCTTGCGCCAACGGTTCTGTACTCGACATAACGCACGAGAATAGCACGTCGGCCCGCTCTCGGCCATGTTCGGTGTCCAGCGTGACGCTCGCCTTTGCGTTTGCGCCCGGTGCACCTCGATTCCAGCCGCGCCCGCGCGCTGTTGCCCGTGCGATGATTGCGCAGGGTCTGCCGTTTGCTGGCTCCCATGCGCGGTCGTACATTCGCAGTCCTTCGTCCAGTATCTTCGATCCACCGTCTTCGATCCGCTATCGCCGCCCTGAACTCCAGTCTTGAACATGTGTTCTCTGCCGACGGGCCGCTCGCCCGCTCGGTGCCGGGCTATCGGGCACGACCGGGGCAACTCGAGCTCGCCAGCGCGATCGGTCGCACGCTGCACGACAACGGCGTGCTGGTGGCCGAGGCTGGCACCGGTACCGGAAAGACCTTTGCCTACCTGGTCCCCGCGCTGCTCTCGGGCGGCAAGGTCATCATTTCCACTGGCACCAAGACGCTGCAGGACCAGTTGTTCGATCGCGACCTGCCGTTGGTGCGCGCTGCGCTCAACGTACCGGTATCGGTCGCCCTGCTCAAGGGCCGGTCCAACTATGTCTGCCACTATCACCTGGAGCGCAACGCGCGCGACGGGATGTTCGGCACCCCCCAGGACGCGCGCCAGTTCCAGGAGATCCGGCGCTTTGCGGCGACCAGCAAGAGCGGCGACCGAAGCGAACTCGCGTCGGTACCGGACGATGCGCCAGTCTGGGCGCAGGCGACTTCGACCCGGGAGAACTGCCTCGGTGGCGAGTGTCCTCAGTTCCAGCAGTGCTTCGTGATGGAGGCACGGCGCAACGCGCTGGCCGCCGACGTGGTGGTGGTCAATCATCATCTGTTCTTCGCCGATGTCGCCTTGCGCGACACCGGCTTCGCGGAACTGCTGCCGACCTGCGACGCGGTGATCTTCGATGAGGCGCATGCGCTGCCAGACACGGCGAGCATGTTTTTCGGCGAAACGGTGTCCACCTCGCAGCTGCTCGATCTGGCGCGCGACACCCGGGCCGAGGCGCTGGCCGGTGCCCGTGACTATGCGCCGCTCCCGCTGGCGGCAGCGGCGCTGGAGAAGGCCGCCCGCGACCTCCGGCTTGCGGTGCGTGAGGACGCCGGCCGGCTGAGCCTGCGCCTGTTGCGCGACCGACCGGCATTCCCAGGGGCGCTCGACCAGGTGATCGCCGCGCTGCACGCGCTGGACGAGCACCTGCACGGGCAGGCCGAACGCAGCGAGGGCCTGGACAAGTGCTCGGGGCGCACCTCAGAACTGCTTGACCGTCTGTCGCGCTGGCGGACCCTGGCGGCCGAGGATGGTGCAGCGACTGGCGGCGCCACTGCGCGCACCACGCGTGGCGCAGACCGGCGCGCTCAGCCGGTACGTGACTCACGGTCCCGCGCAAACCCCCACGCAGACCCCCACGCAGACCCCCACGCAGACCCTCGATCAGACCCGGACGCAGACCCCCACGCAGACCCGGACGCTGCCGGCTGGGTGCTGTGGGGCGAGACCTTCGCGCAGTCGCTGCAGCTGCATGCGACCCCACTGTCGATCGCGCGCATCTTTCGCCAGCAACTTGGCGCGGGCGGGCATCCTCGCGCCTGGGTGTTCACCTCGGCGACCCTGTCGATCGATGGCGATTTCAGCCACTACGCGAACGCCCTCGGTCTGGCCGACGCGGAGTGCGCCGCATGGCCAAGCCCGTTCGACTTTCCACGCCAGGCCTTGCTCTACCTGCCCCCGGGGATGCCAGAACCGAACACGCCGGAGTATGTGGCTGCAGTGGTAAAGGCGGCGTTGCCGGTGATCGAAGCGGCCGGCGGTCGGGCGTTCCTGCTGTGTACCAGCCTGCGGGCGATGCGCGCCGCGCACCAGTTGCTGGACGAGGCGTTTCGCCGGCGCGGGTTGATGTTTCCCCTGATGGTCCAGGGCGAAGGTTCGCGCAGCGAGCTGCTGGCGCGTTTTCGCAGCCGCGGGGACGCGGTGCTGGTGGCCAGTCATTCGTTCTGGGAAGGCGTCGATGTGCGCGGCGATGCACTGTCGGTGGTGATCATAGACAAGCTGCCGTTCTCGCCGCCGGACGATCCGGTGCTCGCCGCCCGCATCGAGCATGTCAATCGCAGCGGCGGCAACGCGTTCTCGCAGATCCAGTTGCCCGAGGCGGCGATCACGCTCAAGCAGGGGGCGGGGCGGTTGATCCGCGACGAGACCGACCGCGGCGTGCTGATGATCTGCGACCCGCGGCTGCTGTCCAAGGGCTACGGCAAGAAGATCCTGAAGAGTCTGCCGCCGATGACGCTCACCCGCGAGCTGCCTGCGGTTCAGGCGTTCTTCAGGCGGAAGTAGGCCCCGCCCGGGTCGATGCGGCCACCGGCTGGCCGTGCAGGTCATGCGCATCGGCGCGGGTGATCCTGACCTCGATGAACTCGCCAGGCTTCACGCCGCGCGCCTTGCTCACGAACACCTGGCCGTCGATCTCCGGGGCATCGGCCTCGCTGCGGCCGATGGCCTTGCTGCCCTCGACCGAATCGACCAGAACCCGCAGGCTGCGGCCGACCTTGCGCTGCAGGCGTGCTGCACTGATCTTTTCCTGCAACTGCATGAAGCGCGCACGGCGTTCCTCGCGCACCTCTTGCGGCACCGGGTCGGGCAGGGCGTTGGCGGCTGCGCCCTCGACCGGGGAATAGGCGAAGCAGCCGACCCGGTCGAGCTGGGCCTCGTCCAGGAACTCGAGCAGTTGCTCGAACTCGGTTTCGGTTTCGCCCGGAAAACCGGCAATGAACGTGCTGCGGATGGTAATGTCCGGGCAGATCTCGCGCCAGGCGCGGATGCGCGCCAGATTGTTCTCGGCACTCGCCGGGCGCTTCATCAGCTTGAGGATGCGCGGGCTGGCATGCTGGAACGGCACGTCGAGGTAGGGCAGCAGCTTTCCCTCGGCCATCAGCGGGACCACTTCATCCACATGCGGGTAGGGATAGACATAGTGCAGTCGGACCCAGACACCGAACGACGCCAGTGCCTGCACCAGTTCGGTCATCCGGGTCTTCACCGGACGCCCGCCCCAGAAGCCGGTGCGATACCGGATATCCACGCCATAGGCGCTGGTGTCCTGCGAGATCACCAGCAGCTCCTTCACCCCGGCGCGCACCAGGTGCTCGGCTTCCTGCAGCACGTCGCCCACCGGTCGCGACACCAGATCGCCACGCATCGACGGGATGATGCAGAAGGTGCAGCGATGATTGCAACCCTCGGAAATCTTCAGGTAGGCGTAGTGTCTGGGCGTGAGCCGGACGCCCTGCGGGGGCACCAGATCGGCGAACGGGTCGTGCGGTCTGGGCAGGTGCGCATGCACTGCCTGCATCACCTCTTCGGTCGCGTGCGGACCGGTGACCGCGAGCAGTTGCGGATAGGTGTCGCGCACGATCGTGCCTTTGGCCCCCAGGCAGCCAGTGACGATCACCTTGCCGTTCTCGGCCAGTGCCTCGCCGATCGCTTCCAGCGACTCTTCGACCGCTGCGCCGATGAATCCGCAGGTGTTGACGATCACCATGTCCGACCCGGCATAGTCTGGAGCGATCGTGTAGCCCTCGGCTCGAAGCTGGGTCAAAATGCGCTCCGAGTCGACCAGCGCCTTCGGACAGCCGAGCGAGACGAATCCGACCCTGGGCTCTGGTCTGGGCAGGACAGCCGCCTCAGGCGGGGCGGGCTTCACTGCTGACCTGGCAGCCAGGCTGCGGGCCGAACTGCGAGCGGACCGCGGCGCTGCGTTGGGCTCAGTCGGGACGGCAGCCAAGAACTATTTATCTTCCGGCTTGGTGCCGGCAGCGCCGCCAAAGCCGGGGAACGGGAAACCGCTGAGCAGGTTCTGAGTCGACTTCTGCATCTGCTGCTGCATGTCGACGAACATCTTCGCGCTCTGCTCCAGATAGCCGCTCATCAGGCTCTGGATCGCCGGTCCCTGCATCTTCACCATCTGGTTCCATGCGTCAGGGCTCATCACCGGGTTGGTCCCGTAGATCGACCGCGACTGCTCCGTGAGCTGCTGCTGGATACCCATGAAAGTCTGGATGTTCTTCTCCAGATAACTCCCCATCATCCCCTGCATCGTGTTGCCATAGAAGCGGATCATCTGGGACAGCACATCCGAGGAGAACATCGGCGCCTCGCTGTTCTCTTCTTCGAGGATGATCTGAAGCAGGATGTTGCGGGTGAGGTCGTTGTTCGACTTGGCGTCGATCACCTGGAACGGGGTCTGTTCCAGCACCAGCTGCTTCACGTTGGCGAGCGTGATGTAGCTGCTGGTCGCGGTGTCGTAAAGACGGCGGTTCGGGTACTTCTTGATGATGCGGGGCGTTGTTTCGCTCATGGTCCCTTGTCCGGCGTGAATCTCGAATTGAAGGCGGGTGCCCTTGCGGCGGTTCTCCACGACGAATCGCGCCCAGGCGGGCCAAATTCCTGGCCAGTTCAGGCATGATCCCGCTTACCAGCCCGTCAGGGGAAGCGTTAAGGCGCGGCAGAAGCAGTCCAGGATGCGCCCTCGAAATTCTGCCCGGCTGCGCTACCGGACTGCGCTACCGGACTGCGCTACCGAACCGCACTGCCCTGCCGCGCAATCCGGCTACGGACGCTCAAACCATCTGGGATGTCAGTGTATCGGAAATCCACAGGCCAAAGGAGGCCGCAGTTGATGAAGCGGGACGAACTGGCAAAGCTGCAACAGGTGCAACAGGAGAGCATGGCGTCGGCGATGAGGCTGGCGCAGCTGAATGTGGAAGCGTCCCAGAAACTGCTGGGTGTGCAACTCGATGCCGCGCGGCAGGCAATCGAGCCGCGGCTCCGGGCGCCGAGGCTGCCACTGCCGCCGTGCGCCAGGCGCTGGTCATCGGACAATCTGCATTCGAAGGCATGACGCGCACAACGCGTCAGCTATCAGACATGGCCCGAAACGGCGTCAAGGAAACGAACAGGGTGGCGAGCGAGGTGGCGAAGTCGGCAGTCAAGGGCCGGACGCCGCGTTCCGGTGCCTGAGCATGCCGCCTAGGACATGTGCTGGCCGCCGTTGATCGCGATGTTCGAACCGGTGACGAAGGCCGCCTCTTCCGAGCACAGGTAGGCGACCAGACCGGCCACTTCCTCCGGCTTGCCCAGCCGACCCATCGGAATCTGCGGCACGATCTTGGTGTCCAGCACGTCCTTCGGGATCGCCATCACCATCTTGGTGCCGATGTAGCCGGGCGAGATCGTATTGACCGTGACCCCCTTGCGCGCGACCTCGAGGGCGAGCGCCTTGGTGAAGCCGTGCATGCCGGCCTTGGCCGCCGAGTAGTTGGTCTGGCCGAACGCGCCTTTCTGTCCGTTGACCGACGAGATGTTGACCACCCGGCCCCAGCCCCGGTCGACCATGCCGTCCACCACCGGCCGGCACATGTTGAACACGCTGTCCAGGTTGGTCTTGAGCACCGCGTCCCAGTCGACCTTGCCCATCTTCCTGAAGGTCATGTCCCGGGTGATGCCGGCGTTGTTGACCAGCACGTCGACCGGCCCGACCTCGGCAACAACCTGCGCCACGCCGGCGGCGCAGGAGTCGAAATCGGCCACGTCGATCTGCACTGCATGGATGGTATGGCCCTTGGCCTTCATCTCTTCTAGCCAGCTCTGTGCCCGGCTGTTGCCCGGCGAATAACTGACCACCACGGTATCACCCATGTTCGACAGCTTGGTGGCGATGGCCTCACCCAGCCCGCCCATGCCTCCGGTCACCAGCGCCACTCTTTTCGACATCGGCTTCTCTCCGTTGCATCATTGAAAACAGAGCAAAGATGGTAACCAAACTGCAGGCGCGGCAGGCGAAAACATGCTGTTGCGGGGCAGCACGCGACAACGGTCTGCGGTCTGCGGCCTGCCGGATCAGCGCTCGCGCACATATGAGCCCGGGGCCTCGGCGATCGGCGCATGCACCGCGCTGCCAAGTGTGCATGGAGCGTTCACCTGGCGCCCGGCGCGACGCTTTGCCCAGGCCGCCCAGTGCGTCCACCAGCTGCCGGCATGCCGTTGCGCACCGGCCAGCCAGTCGTCGGCGCCGGCGGGCCTGGCCCGGCCTGCGCCTGCCTTCGGCCGGGCGCTGCCGGTGTGGTAGTGCCGGCGGTTGCGTACTGC
>JBBRCD010000056.1:0-26065 GCA_038205245.1 Burkholderiales bacterium | reverse complement strand
CCTGCGACCTCGCGGCTCCGGGTGCTGCCTCGACCCTGGCAGAGGCGGCAGGCGCCGTGGATGTGCTGGTGAACAATGCCGGTGCGGTGCCCCAGGGTTCGATCGACCAGATCGACGAAGCGCGCTGGCGCACCGCCTGGGACCTGAAGATCTTCGGCTACATCAACCTGAGCCGCGAGGTCTACCGCGACATGGCCGCGCGCCGCAGCGGGGTGATCGTCAATATCATCGGCGTGTCGCCGTTTCACCCGACCTCGAAGAACGTCGCCGGCGCCGCGGGTAACGCCGCACTGATGGCGTTCTCGCAATGCATGGGCACCGGCAGTCTGAACGACGGTGTACGCGTGGTGGCGATCAACCCGGGCGCCACCGAGACCCAGCGCCAGGTGGTGCGCTGGAAGGCGCGTGCCCAGGCCGCGTTCGGCGACGAGTCGCGTTGGCGCGAGCTGACCACCGGGTTTCCCCTCGGCCGCCTGGCCCGTGTCGACGAAGTGGCCGACATGGCGGTGTTTCTCGCCTCAAACCGTGCGTCCTATGTCTCGGGTGCGATGATCAGTGTGGATGGCGGCGCCGGGATGTCGCGCTGACGTTTCGTACTGACTTTGCGTACCGACTCTTCGCACGGCCCCGCGCGCCGTGCCTGCCAACCCCTTCGTTTCGATGTCTCAACGTTTCGCTTACCCCTGAAAGAGTTCACCCGTGAAAGCCTCCGCAGCCCCCGCCGTATCGAAGATGATGAAGTCGCTGTCCAGCTACATGGCACGCGCTGCCGATCGGCCGCTGCCGGCGCGCGTGGTGGAAAAGACCAAGCACCACATCGCCGACTCGCTGGCGGCGATTGTCTCCGGCTCGCGCCTGCTGCCGGGCGAGAAGGCGATCGCGTATGTGCAGGGACAGGGCGGCGCGGCCCAGGCGAGCGTGATGGGTACTGGTTTAACCACCTCGGCGACATTGGCCACATTCGCCAACGCAATGTCGGCGCATGCCGACGAGACCGATGACTCGCACCAGGGCGGCCTGTTTCATCCAGGCTGCGCGGTGGTGCCGGCCGCCTGGGCGATGGCCGAGCTTGGTCGCAACTCGGGCACCGAGCTGATCCGGGCGGTGGCGCTGGGTTATGACGTCGGGGCGCGTATCGCCATGGCCCTGGGCGGAGTGAAGTTCATGCATGCGGCGCACTCCTCGCACAGCTTCGGCGCGCTGTTCGGCGCAGCGGCCGCCTCCGGGGCACTGGCCCGTTTCGACGCGCAGCGGATGCGCTATCTGTTGTCCTACACCGCGCAGCAGGCTTCGGGCATCTCCTGCTGGATGCGTGACCCGGACCATATCGAGAAGGCATTCGACTTTGCCGGCATGCCGGCGCGAAACGCGGTGGCCGGCGCGACCATGGTCGCCAGCGGTTTCACCGGCGTAGATGACGCGTTCAGCGGCAGCCGCAACTTCTGGCTCGCCTATGACAAGCACACCGATACCTCGCATGTCAGCCGCGACCTGGGCCGCACCTACGAAATCATGCGTTCGAACATCAAGAACTGGTCGGTCGGCTCGCCGATCCAGGCCGCGCTCGATTCGCTGCTGGCGCTGATCGTTGCGCACGATGTCAAGGCGGCCCAGATGCGCAGTCTCCGGGTTCAGGTGCAGCACACCGAGTCGTTCATCGTCGACAACCGCGACATGCCGGACATCTGCATGCAGCACCTGCTGGCAGTGATGCTGCTCGATGGCGGCCTCACCTTCGAGACCTCGCACGAGGATGCGCGCATGCATGACCCGAAGGTGCTTGCCGTGCGCAAGCGCATCGTGTTCGAGGGCAGCACTGCACTGACCCGCGCCGGCGGCCGCCAGGCCATCGTCGAGATCGAGCTGCTCGATGGCCGCCGGCTCAGGCACCGGACCGAAGTCGTACGCGGCGCCTGGCAGAACCCGATGACCCGGGCCGAGGTCGATGCCAAATGCCTGCCGCTGATGGCGCCGGTGCTCGGCAAGCGGCGTTCCCGGTCACTGCTCAATCGGGTGTGGGCGCTGGATGAGGTCGACAGCGTGCGTGGTCTGCGCCGTCTCCTGCAGCCTTAGCGCCTCGCCATCGAAGCTCCAACCATCAGGAGATACAGATGAAAGAACCGAACAAGCGGCAACTCAGGGCGTCAGCGGCAACGCTTGCGGCCCTGCTGCTGTCGGCCAGCGTGCCCAGCCTGGCCCAGTCGTCCTTTCCGGCGCGTCCGGTGCGCATTCTGGTCGGTTCGGCGCCAGGGGGCGGTCTGGACGTGTCGGCGCGCGCCCTGTCCGATCCGCTGTCGGCTGCGCTCGGTCAGCCCGTGCTGGTCGACAATCGCCCGGGCGCGGCTGGCAGCCTGGCCGGACAACTGCTCAGCAGGAGTGTCCCCGACGGGCACACCATCTGCCTGGGGGCGATCGGCAACTTCGCCGTCAACTTCTTCCTCTACAAGGACATCGGCTATCACCCGCTGAAGGACCTCGCGCCGATCACCGGCATTGCGGACGCGACCAACATCCTGGTGGTGCATCCGTCAGTGCCGGTAAAAAACGTGCAGGACCTGCTCAAGCTGGCCGCCAGGGAGAAGGGCCTCACCTTTGGCTCTTCCGGCACCGGCAATGCCGGCCATCTGGCCGGTGAACTGTTCGCAGCGAGTACGCGGGCCGAACTGGTACACATCCCGTACAAGGGCGGCGGCCCGGCGATGATCGATCTGCTCGGCGGCCGGATCACGATGATCTTCGCCTCGCCGTCGACTGCCCTCCAGCACATCAAGGCGGGCAAGATTCGTGCTCTCGCGGTGACCACGGCGAAGCGTTCAGTGATCGTGCCGGAGTTGCCGACGATCGCCGAGTCCGGCGTGCCCGGTTTCGATGTCAACAACTGGTATGGCATGGCGGCTCCGGCCGGCACGCCGCGGGTGGCGATCGACCGCTTGAATCGCGATCTGGTGACCATCCTGAAGAGCACCGAGATCCAGCGGGTGTTCATCGACCAGGGCATCGAGCCGGCGCCCAGTTCACCCGACGTGTTTGCCGCCTTCATTCGCGCCGAGTTCGAGAAGTGGGCGCGTGTGCTGAAGAATGCCAAGGTCGTGGCCGAGTGAACGCCCTGTGCAATCCAAGGAGATTCTGATGAACAGCCCCGTATTTCATTGCTCGTTCCCGGTGAAGGACCTCGAGTCCACCCGCGCCTTCTACGGCGATCTGCTCGGCTGCGTATCGGGCCGGACCGAAGCCGATCGAATCGACTTCAATTTCTTCGGCCACCACATCGTGGCGCAGGTGTCGGCCGAAGAGGCAGCCCATCGCAGTGTCGGCGTAGGCCCGGAGCCCTATCCGCTGCGGCACTTCGGCGTCCTGTTGACCCGTGACCAGTTCCAGCAACTGGCGGAGAAACTGCAGGCGGCCAATGTGCCGTGGGTGATCGCGCCCGAGACCCGTCACGCGGGTACGGTGCGCGAGCAGTTCACCATGTTCGCGCTCGACCCCTCGGGCAACGGCGTGGAGTTCAAGTCGCTGCCCGACCCGGCAAACGTGTTCAAGGCCTGAGCGTTTGTTGATCTGAATCCCGAGGAGAACCTGATGTCCCGCATCGTCCATCTGGCGGTCAAGGTGACCGACATCGAAACCGCCGCCGCGTTCTACCAGAACGTGTTCGGCTTCACCCGTTCCGAGACCACGCGCAAACGTGGCCATACGTCCTGCCATATGACCGATGGCAAGTTCGATCTCGCCCTGGTGCAGTACGACAGCGAGGACACGGTGGAAGCCGACTGGGCCGGCCCCGGGCCACGCATCCATCACTTCGGCATTGCAGTGGACGACACCGAGGCAGTGCACCAGCGCCTGATCGCCGGCGGCTACGCGATCCTCAGTCAGCCCGGTGTGCTGCCGATCAAGTTCCGTGGTCCGGATGGCGTGGTGATGGAAGTCGGTCCCGATACGATCTTCCCCGGGGTGGTACCCAAGCCGGCGGTTGCGGCGGTATGAGCGGCTTTGCGGTCAAGCCCGAGGACTATGTGGAAGTCCTCAACCTGTACTCGGCCTACAACCTGTCCAGCGATTCGGGTGACGCCGAGTGGTACGCGGACTGCTTCACCGTCGGCGGCGAGCAGCATGGCACCTACGACATCATCGGCCATGACGCGCTGGTCGCCTACAAGAAGAAGGACTATGCGGCGCGCTCGCACCTGTATCGCCGGCACTGGAACGGCAGCATCCATCTGGAGCAGATCGATGCCGACACCATCCGCGGTCGCTGCTATCTGTTCGGCTACAACGGTGAACCGGGAACGCTGCCGCATGTCACCCACGCCGGGGTCTACACCGACACGATCCGGCGCGAGAATGGCCAGTGGAAGTTCGCGCATCGCAAGCTGGTGTTCGACGGGGTGAGAAAGTGAGCGAAGCGGCCAGCGCGAATCCTGCAACCAGCGCGTCCGGGTTCGAGTTCCAGACCGTATCCGGTCTGCTCGCGCTGTTTCGCTCCGGCGCGGCATCCCCGGTGGAGGTGGTGCGTGATCTGTCCGCCCGCATCGACACCTACGACGGTGGGCTGCACTGCTTCGTCACCCGCACCCCGGAGATCGCGCTGGCGCGGGCACGCGCGGCCGAACAGCAATGGCAACGCGGAGAGGCGGGCGCGCTGACCGGTATTCCCTATGGACTGAAGGATGTGATCTGCACTGCTGGTGTGCTGACCACCGGCCAGTCGAAGATCCTGCAGCACCACATTCCGCAGCATGATTCGGCGGTCGAAGAAAAGCTCAAGGACAGCGGCGCGCTGCTGATGGGCAAGCTGACCACCTTCGAGTTCGCGCATGGTGGTCCGTCCTGGGACCTGCCCTGGCCACCGGCGATGAACCCGTGGAAGTCCGGCTACATGCCCGGGGCGACCAGCAGCGGTGCCGGCGCAGCCGTCGCGGCGGGGTTTCTGCCGGCGGCGATCGGCACCGATACGGGTGGCTCGATCCGGATGCCGGCGGCGATGTGCGGCATCGTCGGCGTCAAGCCGACCTATGGGCTGGTCAGCCGGCGCGGCGTGCTGCCGAACACCTTCACCTTCGATGCCTGCGGGCCGATGACCCGCACGGTCGAGGACGCTGCACTGGTGCTGGGCGCGATCGCCGGCTTCGACGATGCGGATATCAGCAGCGTCGAGCGGGCACCGATCGACTTCATGCGCGATCTCGCACTGGGCGTGCGAGGGGTGCGCATCGGCTGGGTGCGTCACTGGTACGACGGTGACGTCAGCTGCCATCCGGATGTCGCCCCGGCAGTCGAACAGGCACTGACTGTACTCGCGGAAGCCGGCGCGATCATCGAGGAGATCCGCCTGTCCGACCTGCTCGTCTACCAGGACTGCAAGACGACCATTTCGATCACCGAGATGTTCAGTGCCTACGAGCATGAGTTTCGTACCCGCCCGCAGGACTTCGGTCTGATGTTCCGCAACAAGGTGCTCTCCGGCGCGCTGATCCGGGCCGAGGACTATTTTCAGGCGCTGCGCCAGCGTCTTTGGCTGTCGCGGGAACTCACCCGCGCGTTTCGCGCCTGCGATGTGATCGCCACCGCCGGCTGGATGACGCCCGCCGATCCGGCCCGTCCGGACAAGCTGGAGAAGTTCCTGCGCCCACCGAACATCACCACACCGTTCAACATCGGCGGGGGCCCGGCGATGAACCTGCCCTGCGGCTTCAGCCGTGAAGGCCTGCCGTTGAGCCTGCAGCTGGCGGCTGCGCATTTCGATGAACCGATGATGTTCCGGGTCGGCCACGCCTTTCAGCAGATGACCGACTGGCATACCCGGCACCCGAGTGAAGGGATGACGCAATGAACGATGCGACCCGACGCGCCTCGACCGGACGCTCCTCCACCGGACGCTCCTCCACCGGACGCGCCTCGACCGCACGCGCCTCGACCGCACGCTCTTTCGTAGAGCCCGGTCCCGGACAGCGCACGCTGGACGGCTTGCCACCTTCGACCCGGCAAGACATCGAGCGCATGGCGAAGCAGGCCGGCCTGTCGCTCGACGTCGCTCTGATGGACGAACTGTGCACGTCCTATCCGGCGTTCGAGGCGATGGTGAGGCGGCTGCCGCGCGCCCGCGACCGTTTCGACGAACCGGCCCATCATCTGGTGGCGCCGACGCGGGTCGGCGCACTCGAACCAGATTCAGGAAAGGACTGAACGATGAGCATCGATTACTACGCGTGGGTCGCCACCCAACTGGGCAAGGCCCCGTCGGTGATCGACTGGAAGGATATCCCGGCAGAAGTGGTGTCCGATCCAAACCTCACCACCCATGCCGGCACGGTGCGTCAGACCTGGGTCGGTGACAAGGTGCTGCTGACCCGGGTGGTGGTCAACGCCAACTCGAAGGGCAAACCTCATTTTCATCCGGCCGAGCAGGTGTCGATGATCCTGCGCGGCGGTGTCCGCGTCCTGATGAACGGACGGGAACAGACCGCGATGGCCGGCTCGATCGTGCATATTCCAGGCAATGCCGTCCACATGTTCGAGATACTCGGCGAAGAGACCGAGATCCTCGATGTCTATACGATCACCGACTCGGTGGAGGAGCTTCGCAAACAGTACCCCAAGGAGAACTGAACATGTCTGCCCCCGCCCTCGCCCTCGCCTCAAGCCCTCTGCGCCAATCGATACTCGCCACTGCCCTGCTCGCAGCCCTTGCCCTGACCAGCAGCCTTGCGTTCAGCCAGGGCGCTTTTCCGCAGCGTCCGATGCGTCTTGTGCTGTCGGTGCCGCCCGGGGGCGCAGCGGACTTCACCGGCCGGGTGGTCGCAGCAAAGATGACCGAGTTCGTCGGCCAGAACGTGGTGGTCGAGTCGCGGGTCGGTGCTGGCGGCATCGTTGCTTCGGAGTACGTGACGAAGGCGACGCCGGACGGGCATACGCTCATGCTGAGCTCGAGCACTACCCATGGCGCGGCACCGGTGCTCTACAAGAAACTGCCTTTTGACGCGATCAAGAGCTTCACCCATATCTCGGGCGTGTCGCTGTTGCCGGCGATGATGGTGATCAATGCCGATGTGCCGGCGAAGACGGTGAAAGAGTTCATTGCGCTGACCCGGGCCAATCCGGGCAAGTACATGTTCAGTTCTTCGGGCAACGGCAGCGCGCCGCAGCTGTTCGGCGAGCAGTTCAAGATCAGGACAGGTGCCGATCTGACCCATGTGCCGTACAAAGGCAGCGGACCGGCGGTGATCGATCTTGCCACCGGACAGGTACACATGATGATGGATGGCCTGCCGTCACTGCTCGGCCAGATCAAGTCCGGCCGCCTGCGCCCGCTGGCGGCGATGAGCGACAAGCGCTTCGAGGTGTTTCCGGAGGTGCCGACGATCGCCGAGGCCGGCTTTCCCGGGTTGGAAGACGGTGTCTGGTACGGTATATCCGCGCCCGCTGGTGTGCCGCAACCGATCGTCGATCAGTTGTCGCGGCTGGTGGCGAAGGTGGTGACCAGTCCGGACGTGCGCGAACGCTTTGCCACAGTCGGTGCCACCCCGATGCCCATCGGCCCGAAGGAGTATGTCGCGTTCATCATGCGCGAGAACAAGAAGTGGGGCGAGATCGTCCGCGCAGCAGGGGTGGTGGTCGACTGACCTCGGCCAAAGGACCCCGGCCAAAGGCCGGCGCCATGAGCGTGGGGTCGATGCATCCTGGGACGATCCTGATCGATCCTGATCGATTGACTGCCCGGGGCTGGCACGCCACCATGGTGTGGCAGGAGCAACCAGCCGCAGATAACCCTTCATAGCGGCAACACCGGAGGAGGCCTCATGAGTCCGCGCAGCCCGCGTCGCCACGCGAGGTCGTCGAGAATCGCTGTCGTGGCGCTCGCGGCAGCCCTGGCGCTTGCCACGGCTACATCGATCGCGCAGTCCTGGCCGGCCAAGCCGGTGCGGGTGATCATCCCGTGGGCGCCCGGTGGCTCCAATGACGGGGTCGGACGGATCGTCTTCCAGCGGCTGGCAGAACAGTACGGTCAGGCGTTCGTGGTCGAGAACCGTGGCGGCGCCGCCGGCACACTGGGTGCGGCGATTGTCGCGCGCGCACCCGCCGACGGGTATACGCTGATGGTGCATTCAGCATCGCACCTGGGCAATGCGCATCTGTACAAGAGCCTGCCCTATGACACGCTCAAGGACTTCACCGCCGTGGCCAATCTGGCGTCGCAGCCCGGGGTGCTGGTGGTTCACCCTGCGTTTCGGGCAAAGACGCTGAAGGAATTCATCCAGCTTGCACGATCGCGCCCCGGCCAGATCGAGTTCTCCACGCCCGGCAACGGCAGCGCGCCTCACCTGTTCATGGCGATGCTCACCTCGATGGCCAGGATCGAACTGCAGCATGTGCCGTACAAGGGCGGGCCGCAGGCGATGACTTCGGTGGTTCAGGGCGAGACCCAGGCCAGCTTCGCCACGCTGCCCAATGCGCTCGCGCAGGTGCAGGCCGGTCGAGTGCGCCCGATTGCGGTGTCCACCCAGCTGCGTCTGTCGGCGCTGCCTGATGTACCGACAGTAGCCGAGGCGGGCGTGCCAGGCTATGAATGGAGCCCGTGGATCGGAGCGCTCGCACCGTCCGGCGTTCCAGCCGAGATCGTCGAACGGATGCATCGCGACATCCAGCAGATTCTCGCGCGCGAGGATATCCGGCGTGGTTTCGAGACTCTGGGTGTGGAGCCGATCGCCGAGTCGCTGGACGCTTTCCGCACGCGCATCACGCGCGACTTCGACCGCTACCGGAAGCTGTATTCGCTGATCGAGATCAAGATCGAATAGGACAGGTGGCATGGTTTGGGGCACCCGGGAGCGCCGAGGATTGGCGCGATGGTGCAGTGCCCGGCAATGGATGCGACGTACGACTTGCGTTACCCTCGTCGCTCCCACAGACCGCTGGACTGCGCACCATGCCCGATGTCGATCTGCCCGCACTGCTTGAGTCGATCACGCCAGAGCGTTGCACGGAACTGGCCTGTGCGCTGGTCGACGTGCCCAGCCTGACCGGCAACGAGCGGCCGATCGCCGAACTGTGTCAGCGCCTGCTCACTGGCATGGGGATCGACGCCAGCACGCAGGAGTTCGAGCCCGGGCGCTACAACTGCATCGGGCGAATTCGCGGCAGCGGCGGTGGTGCCACATTGCTGCTCAACGGACACATCGACATCTCGTTCAATGGAGACGAGCAGTACCTGCCTGATGCCCCTGGCTACCGTACCCGGGCGGTGGTGCGCGATGGCTGGATCCATGGCATGGGCGTGCACAACATGAAGAGTGGCATCGCCGCCTATCTGGCGGCAGCCGAAGCGGTGGTGCGCTCTGGACACCGATTGAAGGGCGATGTCATCCTGGGTTTCGTCGGCGGCGAGATCGAGCGCCACTCGGTGCTCGACTACCAGGGCCCGTCGTTTCGCGGCGGTGGCTGCGGCACCAAGCATTGGGTGAGCAATGGTGGCCTGGCCGACTTCGCCATCGTCGGTGAACCGACCCGGATGGTGCTGGTGAACGAACACGTCGGGTCGGTCGCAGTGCGCATCACCACGCTGGGTAAACCTGCGCCGTTGCGGGTGGCCAGTCACGGCGATGATGCGATTCGCAAGATGCGGGTACTGATCGATACCTTCGACACCTTCGCCGACGACTATGCGAGCCGCCATCACTACAAGGGTAGGCAGTCATCGGTGCACATGCATTCGATCGAGGGCGGCTGGCCGTTTCGCTGCAATCGCGTGCCGTTTTTCTGTCACGTGTTCCTCGAGTTTCGCGTGCTGCCCGATCAGCGCATGAACGATATCCCGCTCGAGGTCGACCGCCTGATCGCGATGGTGCATGCACAGAACCCGTCGATCGAGTTCCAGACCGAGTTCTTCGTCACGCTGCCCCCGGCGCAGGCAGCAGGCAACGAATCGATCGCCCAGCACATGCGCGCGGCACATCAGGCAGTGATGGGCAGCGCCCCGGAGGAGGGCGTAGGAATGTTCCTCTCCGATGCAGGCCATCTTCAGCTCTACGGCATTCCCTGTGTGAACTACGGACCCAGCGGACGCACCGTCACCGGCAAGGAGAACTGGGATCCGGATGTCGGCGAACATGTCTCGATCGAAGATCTGACGCAGACTGCACGCGTCTATGCCGCCGCCATCGTCGACATCTGCTCGAAGTCGCGCGCCGAACTCGCGCTGCCGGTGCTGAGTGATCCGCTGCCCTCGCTTGCCCATCTGCACCGTGCTGGCCCGGGCCACTCGCACTGAAACGGCCCGCTTCTTCAACCGCAGGTCATCCGGTGATCCGCTTCGGCAGGTCTGCGCCTGTCCACGCGATTGCGGTGGCGGAGACCGAGACGCCATCGATCGGTGCCGGACGAGCGACCTCGACCGCGTACAACGCCGGACGTTGCTTGCCGAAGGCACGCTCCAGCATCGGGGCGATCTTTGTGAACATTTCGATATCGTCGACAAAGACGGTCAGATGTACTATGCGAGACAGGTCGCTGCCGAGCGCCTTCATTCGCGCATCGAGTTGAGCGACGACTGCGACGGCCTGAGCAAACGATGATGTGCCGGGTTTGCCTTCGACCGAGGCCGGTGCCAGTCGCCGCCACGCCGCGGGCAGGTCGCGCAGCGTGGTCGCCGGTGCGCCATCAGGCGTGACGCCCGGGATACCGGACAGGAAGGTGAGCCCCCCCGCTTCGACAGCTGCGCTCATGTGTCCCCCACAAGAACCGGGGGGCGCCGCCAGTGCTTTCAGCGAGACACCTTTCCCGGGCAGGATCGCCGTCGGCTCGATCTCGATCAGCGTACCCTTGTGGCCCACTTCGCCAGCTTCGATGACGGTAAGCGCTGGGGCGGTGTCCGGGAAGAAATGCTCATGTACCCGATGAAAGGTCGGGAAGTCGCGCATGTCCTGCAGATAGACGATCAGGTTCATCACCTGCGTCATCGACGAGCCTGCCCCCTCGAGATGCTTGCGGATCAGGTCATAGGTAAACCAGGTCTGCGCTGCGATCGGCCCGTTGCGCGCATCCTCGTGACTGCGCCCGACCGAGAGAAACCGGCCTTCCGGTGGCACGTCGGCGTAGGTGCGTATCAGCGGTGACTGCGGCGTCGAGGTGTCGATCGGAATCTGTCCGGCAAGGAACAGATAGGGGCCGGCCCCGATGACATGCGAGAAATGCGCGGCAGTGGCGTGCTTGCCTGAACCCTGGAGCACCGAGCGGCCCTGCGCCCGCTTGCCGGTACCCCGATAGACGATCGAGTCGACATTGAGTCGCACGGTGTCCGAGGGTTCAAACCGGCCGACGCCGACCGCGGTGCTGGCCGGTGGGGCTGATTCGTAGTGGCGGCGCACACGGTCGAACACCGGGAACGATCGCTTGTCGCGCTGGAAGATGTGATATCGGACGAGATTGCCGTAGTCCAGACCGTGCTCCGCGAACAAGGCCCCGTAGCGCTCGTAGATAGCGATGGCCTGCGCACCCACCGGGGCTTCCATCCGCCGCACACAGTCATAGGCGTTGCCGGGGCCCGGGCCCAGGCCGTCGACCTGAGCATAGGAGGACATCGGCTGGCCGGTCGAGTCGAGGCCCATCTGGCCACTGTAGAACAGGAAGGGTCCGGCGCTGACACAGGTCGGCCAGCGTGCCAGGCTACGCAGAAAAAAAGACTTGCTCATAAAGCGCTTTCTCCCCAAGAATGACGCATTGTAAACATTAGATCCAAGAGGCGAAAGATGCTTGCGGACTGCAACGAGCGACATGATCGATCGGTCAGAACCTCTGGGCCGCTTGCTTTGGCTGGGCTGGCAGCGCTGGTCGGGGTGGCCTCGCTGCTGTCGACGGTTGGCTGGGCGGCCGATTCGTTTCCTAACCGCCCAATCAGGGTGGTCACACCTTATGGCGCAGGCGGCTCTTATGATGTGATCGCACGGCTGATGTCACAGCGCCTGGGCGAGCAACTCGGACAGCCGGTGCTGGTCGACAATCGCCCAGGTGCCGCCGGACGTCTTGGCATGGAGATTGGCATCAAGGCGGCGGCCGATGGCCATACCATGATCGTCCTCGGCAACTCGCAGGTGATCGTACCCAGCGTGCACAAGGTCGTGCCCTATGATCTCTCCAGGGACCTCGAGTATGTGTCGATGGTAGCGACCATCACCAATACCTTCGTCGTTCATCCCAGCATTCCTGCCAACACGCTGGCCGAGTTCATTGCCTACACCAGGTCCAAGCCGGGCAGCGTCCGCTACGGGTCGGGCGGCACCGGGGGCATCACTCATCTGGGCGGGGAGATGTTTCGCGCGGTGACCGGTGCAGATATCACGCACATTCCCTACAAGGCGGGCGCGCTCGCGCTCAATGCGCAGATGGGCAATGAAGTGCAGCTCAACATGCTGAACCTGCTCAACGCGCTGCCCCATATCCAGTCGGGTAAGCTGCGTGTGCTGGCGGTCACCGGGCTCAAGCGATCGAGCTACCTGCCGAACGTACCCACGATGGATGAGTCCGGCGCCAAGGGCTTCGAAGTCCAGGAGTTTCATGTCCTGGCGATGCCGCGTGCTACACCGGCCACGCTGGTCACTCGCATGAACCAGGAGATCGCCAGGGCCCTTGCGGCGCCCGAGGTGCGCGAGCGCCTGACTCAGCAGGCGGCTGAGCCGTTCCCGAGCACGCCGGCAGAAGCGCGCCGCTACGTGCTCGCCGAACTGGCGAAGTTCGCAAAGATCGTCAAGCAGATCGGGCTCAATCCAGAGGACTGAGGCGTCGTTCTGGCTGGTCTGGCGTAGTGGTCGATCAGTAGGTCTTCAGACGCGATGGTTCGATGATCGCCTCAACCTCGATCTCGACAATGGCGTCCTTGTGCCCCAGGCGGGATACTTCGATCAGAACGCTGGCAGGCCGGTGATTGACGAAGAAACGAAAGCGCTCGTCCGAAACCCGGTAATACGCTTCGATATCGGTGACATAGGTTGTAGCCCGCACGACGTCGTCGAACGTGGCGCCCGCGTACTCCAGGCCTTTGGCGATGTTCTCGCAGGTCTTGCGCAACTGTGCCCGCATGTCGCCAAGGCCGACGATTTCGCCGGAGGGTTCGCGTGCCATCTGCCCGGCCAGATAGACATGCGCGTGGTCAGTGCCGTGGACGGTGACTACCGGCACGTACAGCAGGTTGCCGTTCTCAACTCGCGCCCACATGTCCTTTGGCTGTAAGAACTGTCGCTTCATTGCGTACTCCTCAGTGGCATTGCCCCCTGGTCAGCGGCCAGGCATATCGCCTCTACAACTCGGAGTATAGTCTGCAGACACCGTTATCCGCGCGCAATAGGTTCGGCTGCGGACATAGGTTCGGCTGAGGAGGCTCGCGCGCTTTACATGAGCTGCACAGACTGCCGACAACAGATTGCGTCGAGGATTGACCGCGTTCAAGCGGCCTCGGATACTTGTAGTCTACTTATTCAATGGTTCATGCCGAAATCATGTCTTCCGACCATCCGACAGACCTTGGCGTGCCAGCGCCCGTACACTGGACCGCGAACGGACTGGACGTTGATCGCAGCTGGGTATTCATCCTGAACGAAGCGTCCAGGCGAGATCTGGTCGCCGCGGTTCGCAAGGCGCATGATCCGGACAAGACGCTGCTCGATTACCGCCATGATGATTTCGAGCTGGGCGCAGCGGCGCGTCCGATCGCTGCAGCGGTGGCCGAGGCGCGGCGCGGCCGTGGGCTCGCGCTGCTCAAGGGGCTGCCGCGCGAGGGCCTGGACGAGAAGACGTTCGAACTGCTCACCTGGGCAATCGGGCTGCATATCGGGGTGGGTCGGCCACAGGGCAAGGCCAGCCATTACATGTCGGCGGTGCGCGATGTCGGTACCGACTATAGAACCAGCACCGGCCGCGGCTACTCGTCCAATGCGGAACTCGACTTCCATACCGACTCCACCGACCTCGTCGGGCTGAGCTGCTACAACCAGGCGATCTCCGGCGGATTGAGCATAGTCACCAGTTCGGTCACTGCCCATGCGCGCATGGCAGCCGAGCATCCCGAGCTGCTGGAGCTTCTGCACCAACCGATCCACTTCAGCCGCCAGGGCGAGCAGGCGCCGGACGAGGAACCCTCCTACCCGCATCCGTTATTCGATGTCGAGGGCGGGTTGCTGTTCAGCAAGTGGAACCGAAACCGGGTGCAGGCAGCGCAGAAGTTCGACGGCGTGCCGCAGCTGAGCACCCGGCATCGCGAAGCACTGGAGTGTTTCGACGCGCTGGTGCGCCGGGCCGATCTTGCGTACACGATGTATCTCGAGCCGGGCGATCTGCAGCTGCTCAACAGCCATGTGACCCTGCACTCGCGCACCGACTTCACCGACCATGAAGCATCGGAGAAGAAGCGTCTGCTGTTTCGTCTGTGGCTGTCCACACCCGATGGTGACCGACTGCCGGCGAGCTGGTTGCCGGTCTACAAGACCACTGAACCGGGGACGGTGCGTGGCGGCATCATCGGCCAGCAACACGATGACCGGTGCAAGGCGTTCGAACGCCGACAGGCAGCAGCGCTGGGCATGCAAGCGCTTCAGTAGGCGCGGCGCGCCTGCGGCACCCGGGGGCGCGCATCACACGATGCGGCTACTCCGCCTTCATGTTCGCCTGACGCGCGATCTTCTGCCACTTCAGGATCTCGGCGCAAAGGAATGCGCCCCATTCGGCTGACGTGCTGCCGACCGACTCGGCGCCCAGTTCCAGCAGACGGGCGCGAAACTCCGGCGCGCGCACGACCTTCACCACTTGACGGTTCAGGCGCTCGACGATCGGTGCAGGTGTGGCGGCGGGCGCCAGCATGCCGCTCCAGATCGTGGCCTGATAGCCAGGCACGCCGCTCTCGGCGATGGTCGGCAGGTCGGGCATCTCGCTCGAGCGCCGGCCATCGGCGATTGCCAATGCGCGCAGCTTGCCCGCCTTCACGAATGGAATCGCCGAGATCGCTGCAGCGATCGACATCTGGATCTGCCCGCCGATCAGATCGGTGAGCATCGGCGGTGAACCCTTGTACGGGATATGCTGAATCTGGGTGCCGGTCATCGCCTTGAACAGTTCGGTCGGCAGGGCGGTGGCGTTCGAACTCGAACCGTAGTTGAGCGCACCGGGTGTTGCTGAAGATGCGCGACGCTACTTCGAGAGCCTGACCCCGAACTCCTGTTCGAGCACGCGTGCGATCTGCTCGTAGCAGACCCCGGCGCGCTGTACCCGGAAGTTCGCGAAGTCGATCATCGTGCTCGACAGTCCGTCTTCACTGCGGTAGCGCGAGGGACCGTAGTCAATGACGATATCGGCCATGTCGATTATCCCGGTGCGTCTGCAACGACATCCCGACCTTCGATTCGAACTGCCATGTGCGCGCCCGCGTTCCGGGGCGATCAGCGTTGCGGCTCCAGTGCGCGCTCGATCCAGGGCAGCACCACTTCAGTCAGGATATGCCGCTGCGCTTCCTGCCTGAGCTTGGCCAGACCGCACGGGTCGGTGCTTTGCGCATGGGCGTTTAACACGCCAGGCACCATCGGCACGGATGCGGTGACGGCAATCAGGCGGAAGCGATTCATCGGCGCTCCTCTGGTCAGTGCCGGTGTCTGCATGCACGGTCGCAATGCCGATTGTGTCTCCACAGCCGCGGAAGGGAAGGCCGACAGGTGGCCTGGTGTCTGTGATGCCGCCCAACCGCTATAGTTCGGCTCGGACGTGAGGGATCGCCGCGCCAAGGCCAGTGGCGCGAGTCTTGCATCGTCGCCGGCCACGCATCTTGAACCGAACCCCGGAGTCCTTGCATCATGCCGTCTACCAGAACTGTCCGCGTCCATCGATTCTCCTGCTCGGCACCCGACGACCTCAGCGCCATGGCGGCAGCCGTGGAGCGGGGCGAGCTCGATCCCTCGTGCATTGTCGCGGTGCTCGGCAAGACCGAAGGCAATGGCTGCGTCAATGACTTCACCCGCGGATTCGCCAGCCACGTACTGAAGCAGGGTATCGTGGCCTGGACCGGCAGAAGTGAGCGCGAAGTCGGTCGTACGGTGGCGATGGTGATGTCCGGCGGCACCGAAGGCGGGCTGTCGCCGCACTTGCTGGTGTTCGAGGTGCGCGAGCAAGCGGTTGGCGCCTCCGGCGAATCGGCCGCGCAGCCCGCACTGGCGATCGGCGTGGCAATGACCCGTGAGTTCCTGCCGGAAGAGATCGGCCGGAAGGCGCAGATTCTGGATACTGCCGCCGCCGTGACCGCGGCGATGCGCCAGGCGGGTATCGAGTCGTCTGCGGATGTGCACTATGTGCAGGTCAAATGCCCGCTGCTGACCCGCCATCGGATCGAGTCTGCGTTCGCCCGCCAGGCCACGGTGGCGACCGAGGACACTTACCTCTCCATGGGCTATTCGCGCGGCGCTTCGGCGCTTGGCGTGGCGATCGCGCTCGGGGAACTGGACGCGGCTGCGATCGACGATGCGACGGTATGCAACCGGCTCGACCTGTACTCCGGACGCGCCAGCACCTCGGCGGGCATCGAGCTGATGGAGAACCAGATCATGGTGCTCGGCAACAGTCCGGCCTGGCAGGGCGACTGCGTCATCGGCCATGGCGTGATGCGCGATTCGATCGACGTCGATGCGGTCGCGCAGGCCCTCGACCGTGTCGGCATCCGTGCCGGTTTTCGCCTCAGCGACGCCGACCGTTCGCGTGTCGCCGCGGTGCTGGCCAAGGCCGAGCCGTCCAGCAACGGGCTGATCCGCGGTCGGCGGCATGTGATGCTCGATGACAGCGACATCCATGCCTCACGCCATGCGCGTGCGCTGGTCGGTGGTGTACTCGCGGGCGTGTTCGGCGATACCCAGCTGTTCGTCTCGGGCGGTGCCGAGCACCAGGGGCCGGATGGCGGCGGGCCGGTTGCCGTTATCGCGCGGCGCGCCTGACTGTCATCGAAGATTCTTGTTGTAACTGCATTCCAGACTTGCGGCGGGCAGCATAGCCAACCTGCGGGCGGCCCGCCGCCGGCGCTATGATGGCGACTCTGGCTGCGTGCGGCGCTCCTGCCGCGCGACCGGCGATGACGAGAGGCGGCACGATGCAGCTGGGCATGATCGGCTTGGGAAGAATGGGTGCCAACATGTGCCGCCGCCTGATGCGCGCTGGCCATAACTGCGTCGCGCACGATCGCAGTGCACAGGCGATCGGCGTCCTGGTCGATGAAGGGGCCACCGGCGCGCCGACACTCGAAGCCCTGATCGCCGCACTGCAGCCGCCGCGCGCCGTCTGGATGATGGTGCCTGCTGCAGCGGTTGCGCAGACCCTGCACGCGGTGGCGAAACTGCTGCAGCCGGGCGATGTGTTGATCGATGGCGGCAACTCCCACTATCGCGATGACATCGATCGCGCTGCCGCGCTGGCGGCCTCGGGCATCCATTATGTCGATGTGGGCACCAGTGGCGGCGTCTGGGGTCTGGACCAGGGGTACTGCCTGATGATCGGTGGCGATTCGGCGGTGGTCGAGCGTCTGGACCCGATCTTCAACACGCTCGCACCCGGTGTCGGTGTGGCGGCACGCACGCCTGGCGATCGGCCTGTGGCTGAAGCGACCCGCGCCGAGCAAGGCTATCTGCATTGCGGTCCAAGCGGCGCCGGCCATTTCGTGAAGATGGTCCACAACGGTATCGAGTACGGCCTGATGGCGGCCTACGCGGAGGGCTTCAACCTGCTGCGCCACGCCAACAGCGGCAATGTCGATCGCAAGGTGGATGCCGAGACCACGCCGCTGGACGATGCCGAGGCCTACCGCTACGATTTCAACCTGGGCGAGATCGCAGAAGTCTGGCGGCGAGGCAGCGTGATCCGCTCCTGGTTGCTCGATCTCACTGCGCAGGCACTGCTGCGCGATGGCGAGCTGTCCTCGTTCCAGGGCCGGGTGTCGGATTCCGGTGAAGGACGATGGACGGTCAAGGCGGCGATCGACACCTCGGTGCCGGTGCCGGTGCTCAGTGCCGCGCTCTACTCGCGATTCAGTTCGCGCGGCGAGGGGGTTTTCGCCGACAAGCTGCTGTCTGCGATGCGCAGCGAGTTCGGCGGGCATGCCGAGCAGAAGCATGAAGGCGACAAGTGAACCTGCCAGCGTGCGATGCGCTGGTACTGTTCGGCGCCACTGGCGACCTGGCGTTCAAGAAGGTCTACCCGGCCCTGCAGCAACTGGTGCGGCGCGGTCGGCTACAGGTGCCGGTGATCGGCGTGGCGCGCGGGGGCTGGACGCTGGAGCGGCTGCGCGCCCATGTGTACGACAGCCTGCAGAAGTCTGGTGAGTTCGATGAATCGGCCTGCGCTCGCCTGACCGGGCTGCTGCAGCTGGTCGACGGTGACTACCAGGATGACGCGACCTTCGTCCAGTTGTGCGAAGCCCTCGGGCCAGCGCAGCGCCCGCTGTTCTATCTCGCGATTGCGCCAAGCATGTTCACCACCGTGGTCGACGGGCTGGGCCGTCTGCCCTGCAGTGCGGATGGCCGGGTGGTGGTCGAAAAGCCGTTCGGGCGCAGCCTCGCCTCGGCCCAGGCACTGAACCAGACCCTGCACCGGGTGTTCGATGAATCGGCGATCTTCCGCATCGATCACTACCTGGGCAAGGAGCCGGTGCAGAACCTGCTGTTCTTTCGCTTCTCCAACTCGTTTCTGGAGCCGATCTGGAACCGCAATTATGTCGAGAGCGTCCAGATCACCATGGCCGAAGCCTTCGGGGTCGAGGGACGCGGCGTGTTCTATGAAGAGGTCGGGGCGGTACGCGATGTGGTGCAGAATCATCTGCTCCAGGTGATTGCCAATCTGGCGATGGAGCCGCCAGTGGGTCTGGGCAGCGAGCCGCTGCGCGACGAGAAGATCAAGGTGTTCCGCTCCATCCGTTCGCTCACCCGGCACAGTCTGGTGCGCGGCCAGTACGTCGGCTACCGGGACGAGCGTGGCGTGGCTGCGCAGTCGCAGGTCGAGACGTTCAGCGCGATGCGGATAGATCTCGACTCCTGGCGCTGGCAGGGCGTACCGTTCTTCATCCGTGCGGGCAAGCAGTTGCCGGTGACGGCGACCGAGGTCGTGGTGTCGCTGCGCCGTCCACCACAGCAGGTATTCCCGGACCTGATTCCGGAGCAATCGAACTACTTTCGCTTCCGGCTCGGCCCCAGCGCGGTGGCGATTGCTGTTGGCGCCCGCATCAAGCGTCGCGGCGCGGAGAACGTCGGAGAACCGGTCGAGCTGCATGTGTCCAGCGCCCAGGCCGACGAGATGGGCGCCTACGAGCGGCTGATCGGCGATGCAATGCGCGGTGACACCACCCTGTTCGCCCGCCAGGACAGCGTTGAAGAAGCCTGGCGGATCGTCGATCCGGTGCTGGAAGACGACACCCCGGCGCTCATGTACGAGCCCGGCACCTGGGGTCCGGCACAGGCCGCGGCGATGGTCAGCGAGATCGGTGGCTGGCGTGATCCTCAGCCTGGTCCTCAGCCTGGTCCTCGAGTTGGTGCTCAGGTTGGTACTCAAGTCGATGCTCAGGTTGGTGCTCAGGTTGGTGCTCAGGTTGGTGCTCAGGATCGGGTGTGATCGATTCGCCGCCGGCGCCGCTCGCCGTTCAGATCCATGCCGACCCGGACGCACTTGCCGCGGCTGCGGCGGCATGGATCGCCAGGCGTGCGAGGGATGCGATTGAAGACCGAGGGCGGTTCCTGCTCGCGGTGAGTGGGGGCGGCACGCCGCTCAGGATGTTCCATGCGCTGCGGACCGTGGCCATCGAATGGGGCCGTGTGCACTTGGTCCAGGTCGATGAGCGGGTCGCCCCCGAGGGCAGCCAGCAGCGCAACTTTACCCATCTGCAGAGCGCGCTGCTTGGCCATGTGCCGATTCCCTCCGGGCAGGTGTATCCGATGCCAGTGCTGGACACCGACCTCGCCGCCGGGGCGCAGCGCTACAACCGGCTGCTGGCGGCGTTGGCCGGCGCGCCGCCAGTGTTCGATCTGGTGCAACTCGGACTGGGCGAGGACGGTCATCTCGCCTCGCTGGTGCCGGGTGACCCCGCGCTGGACATCGTGGACGCCGATGTTGCGGCGACCGCACCGTACCAGGGCCACTGCCGGATGACGCTGACGTTACCGGCGATCGATCGCGCGCGATGTATCCTCTGGCTAGTGGCCGGCGCGGGCAAGTCCGCGATACTGGCGCGTCTGGTACGCAGTGACCAGTCGATCCCGGCGGGCCGGGTTCGCCGCAGCGAAGCCTTGTTGATGGCCGATTGCGCCGCGGCAGCCGACCTCGACTGATGAGACCGACGAGAAACGCGAGCCTGACTGGTGTGCCTTGACCTGAGCGCCCGGGCGCGGCAGAGTGCGCACCCGAAGATGAAGGGCAGATCGAATGAGCAGTCTGAATGATCGCCTGAGCAGGCTGTCGCCCGACCGTCTGACCGGGATCCGCCGAGGTATCGAGAAAGAGAGCCTGCGCGCGCGTCCGGACGGGGCACTGGCGCTCACCCCGCACCCGGCGGCGTTGGGCTCGCCGCTCACCCACCCGCATATCACGACCGACTTCAGCGAGTCCCAGCTCGAGTTGATCACCGGCGTGCACGACAGCGTCGATGCCTGCCTGCACGAGTTGCGCCATATTCACCAGTTCGTCTATCGCGCGATCGGCGAGGAAACGCTCTGGGTCGGCAGCATGCCCTGCGGACTGCCGGCCGACGAGACCATTCCGATTGCCCGCTATGGCACGTCCAACACCGGCCGCATGAAGAGCGTCTATCGGATGGGCCTCAGCCACCGCTATGGCCGGCGCATGCAGACCATCTCGGGTATCCACTACAACTGGTCGATGCATGGCCTGACCAGCGAGGACTACTTCGCCCTTATCCGCAACTTCCGCCGTCACTCGTTCCTGTTGCTGTTGCTGTTCGGCGCCTCCCCTGCCGCGTGTTCCAGCTTTGTCGCCGGGCGCGACCATCCCCTGCTTCCGCTGGGATCGTCCGGCAGTGGCACGCTCGGGCTTCCCCACGCGACTTCGCTGCGCATGGGGCGGCTTGGCTATCAGAGTGACGCCCAGGCTGCACTCGCGATCAGCTACAACGATCTGGAGAACTATGCGGCGTCGCTGCACGAGGGACTGACCCGGATACACCCGCCCTATGCAGCGATCGGGATACGCAATCCGGGTGGCGAGTACAACCAGCTAGCCACCACGCTGCTGCAGATCGAAAACGAGTTCTACAGCGCGGTCCGGCCCAAGCGGGTGATTCGTGCCGGAGAGCGGCCGTTGCATGCGCTGCGCGAACGCGGTGTCGAGTATGTCGAAGTGCGTTGCATGGATCTTGACCCGTTTGTGCCTGAGGGTATCCAGGCATCGACAGCCCGTTTCATCGATATGTTCCTTTTGCATTGCCTGCTGACCGAGAGTCCACGCGACACCCCGCGCGAGATCGCAGCCCTCGCGCGCAACCAGGACAAGGTCGCCGCCCGCGGCCGGGAGCCCGGATTGATGCTGGAGCGGGTTGAACCGGTCGCCGGCGAAGTCCAGCTGACCGTATGGGCGGGACAGCTTCTGGACGAACTCGCGCCGATCGCCGGCGCGCTCGATGCAATCCAGGGTGGCGGTGCGCATCGAGACAGTCTGGCGTCGGCCGGCGCCGCGCTGCGTGATCCGGATAGCCTGCCCTCGGCGCGCGTGTTGGGAAGCATGGCGAGCGAGTACGATCACTCGCATGTCCAGTTCATCCGCGCCCGCTCGGCGATCACCGCGCGCGCGCTGCTCGAATCAGCGCAATCGCCCGCGATGGCGGCCAGTCTGGGCATGATGGCCGACGATTCGCTGCGCGAGCAGCGAACGATCGAGATTGCGGACATCGTACCGTTTGAAGACTACCGTCGAGAGTATCTGTCCGCGGCAAGGCTGATGCCATGACGCTGCCGGCGAGCGCCGGGCCGGGTTGCGCCCCTTTATCCGAACTTCAGGAGTCAGCCATGAAACGCTCAAAGTCGCGCCGCGTTGTGCTGTCGATTCTCAGCGGGACTGCTATCGCACTCGCCTCTGGCTGCGCACTGCTGCCCGGCAGTAAGGGTGCGGTCGATGTCGAGGCGCTTCTGGTCAGTCCGCTGCGCACTGAAGGCGACCGTGCGGCAGACTCACGGCGCAAACCGGCAGAACTGATCAGCTTCGCGCAGGTCCGACCCGGCATGACCGTGCTCGATGTGGGCGCCGGTGGCGGCTACACGACCCAGGTGATGGCTCTCGCGGTCGGGCCGCAAGGCAAGGTCTGGGCGCAGGTGCAGAAACCGGGTGCCGTACTGCAGAAGCGGCTGGCTCAGCCAGGGCAGACCAACATCGAGTTACTCACCCGACCGTTCGAAGATCCGTTTCCGGCCAATGCACCGCGGGTCGATCTGGTCACCCTGGTGCTCTTCTACCACGACATCGTCAACACGCCCAACGACCGGATGAAGATGAATCGCGCCATGTTTTCTGCACTCAAGCCTGGCGGACGCCTGCTGATCATGGATCATTCCGGCCGGCCGGGCACCGGACTGACCGAAACCAATACGCTGCACCGGATCGAGGAGAAGGCGCTGCGTGCGGAGGTGGAAGCTGCCGGCTTCGTGCTGGAGGCCCAGAGCGGCGCCTGGCGAAATCAGGCCGATGCGCGCGACAAGCATTCCGGCGAAGCCAGTGCCACCGGCGATCGGTTCGCGCTGCTGTTTGCCCGGCCGCGATAGCGCGCATCGCCGCTGCGCTCCGACCAGCGGACAGACCCCGCATGGGGTCTGTCCGCTGCCGCCCCGGGCTGTAACTGCTGCGCAGTCAGGCCACAAGTGTGCTGGCAGCGCCGTCGCTGGCAGACGGCAAAGCGACCTATCGGTCGAAACCGAACACTCGCGCCGGGTTGTCGACCAGAATGTTCTGCAGAACCTGCTTGTCTGGTGCAGACCGGTAGAGCAGTTCCAGCAGATCAGTGTCATTCGGCACGGGTGCCGAGGACAGCGGATGCGGCCAGTCGCTCGCCCACACCATGCGAGTCGGCGCGG
This sequence comes from Burkholderiales bacterium, assembly GCA_038205245.1. Classification (GTDB taxonomy): domain Bacteria; phylum Pseudomonadota; class Gammaproteobacteria; order Burkholderiales; family CAIKXV01; genus CAIKXV01. Next base: position 2,990 of record JBBRCD010000056.1, on the reverse strand, counting down.
CTTCGATGAACGCCTTGGCCATCTCGACGGCATCATCCCAGGGCGCACCCTGCCTGGACAGCTTGTGGCCGTTGGACAGCATCACCCACCAGTTGCCACGGGCGAGTAACTGGAGCATAAGACGCGCGGTCGGGGAGCCCGGCCCGAGCGCCATATCGACTCGTGCCATGTGATCGATGACGATCGGCACCTCGGTAACCTGCTCGAACAACGGCAGGCACTCTTGCAGACCACCTTCGTGCAACTGCAGCTTGACGTAGTTGAAGTGCACATGCCCGGCGAGCAGATCGGTGGACGCTGGCGCATTGCCCTTGTAGTGAACGGTGATCCAGTTCAAGCCGAGTGTCGACTGCATCAGTTCGCTCAGCAGATGATTGGTTGTGCCGCCACCCGGGGTTGCCATCGCGAGCTTGCCGGGTTGCTTTCAAACAAGTGCGACGAACTCGGCGACGGTCTTTACCGGCACCGACGGGTGCACCTGCAGCACCAGTGCGGTAAACGAGATCGAGCTCACCGGGGCGAAGTCCTTCGACCAATCATAGGTGGGACGGCCGAAGATGAGGGGGCTGAACAGCAGGGGACCGTTCGAGCTGACGAACAGCGTATAGCCATCGGGCGGCGCCTTGACGACCATTTCCGCGCCGATCATGCCGCCCGCGCCGGGGCGGTTCTCGATCAAGAACGGCTGACCGAACGCGTCCTGCAGCGCAGGCGCCAGCACGCGCGCAGCATTGTCGACGTTTCCACCCGGGGGAAACGGTACGCTGAGTCGTACGTTCTTTGCTGGCCATGACTGCGCGAAGGCTGCAGGGGCAGGGTTCAGGAGAACGAGCATCGATGACGTGATTGTGGCCGCCACGAGTGCGAATGGCGGCGCGCGGCGGTTCAGGCGCAGGTTCATGGTCCTCCTCGAGCGTTTCGGCTTTGTTCCATGCAGCCTCCCGGGAGCATGGCGACACACACACGACACTCCCCTTGCCGATGCGTTTTCAAAGAGAACTGTGCGCGCTGGGCGGCGATCAGCCAGCCGGCCCGTTCATTGGATTCGCCCCGCCGGGTCGCCGAAGCGCAGCCGCATCGCGTCCTCGAACGGCACCGTCCCGGAGAGGATGATCGAGCCGGCCCGAACCCGGTAACTTTCGGGCAGCGCCGCTGAAGGCGGCTCGACACCCCTGGCCAGGTCGCGCGCCGAGTCGAGCATCAGTTGTCGGAACTGGACGACGCCCAGGTCGGTCGAGCCGACCAGTTCCCGCGTGCGGTCGGCAATTCGGCCCTGGCTCTCCTGGACTGCGGTGTCCTGCTCGGAGACACCGGTGATTCCGGTGAAGCTCTCGTTTTTCTGCAGGCCCCGGTCCAGCAGATAGTCGTTGCTGCGGTTACGAATCGGCATCCAGTTCGCATCGACCTCGGAGTAGACCGCGCCGCCGCTTCGGAAAGACGCGCACTCCGCTTCGGTGAGGGGCCGCTCGGCGTTCCAGGAGTAGACATAGACCCAGCAGGAAACGTCATCTATCGGCACCCAGGTCTGAGCGTGCATGGTCTGGCCAGGGGCTGCGCTCGGCGTGTAGCCGTGGTTGGGCATGAGGAACTGAGAGACGCGCCAGTAGAGGTCGTCACCATCGGCCCGGCGCGACGCAGCAAGCATCAGTCCGGCGTCATGGCGAACGATTCGAAAGCGCGGCCGAGGATCATCACGCATCCAGCGGACATGTGAATCGCTCATCGTTTCTTTCGAGAAGCCGCGGACGGCGCGCGCCGCCTGCGCTTTGAACTCCTCTGCGGCCTGGGTCACTGGTTGATGCAGAAACGAGAAATGGGCGGTGTCGAGTGCGCCCTCCACCGCCTGTGCCCAGTTGCTCTCCTGGAACTTCTTCGACACATACCGGTGCGACGCCGGCAGCAGTGCAGCCTCGATGTGCGGCAACTCGGGTATGCGCTCGGTCGGTCCCAGGTACGCCCAGAGCATGCCACCCCACTCGCGTACTGGATAGGCGTTGATGCGCGCCCGCTCACGCAGCGCCACGGCGCGCTCGGGCTCCACTGTGGGCATATCGACGCAGGCGCCGTCGGCGTCGAACTTCCAGCCGTGATACGCGCAGCGGACGCCGCAGGCTTCGTTGCGACCAAAGTAGAGATCGGCGCCGCGGTGTGCGCAGCGGCGAGAGACAAGCGCCGGGCGTCCTGTACTGTCTCGAAACGCGAGCAACTCTTCGCCGAGTACCGTGACGCGCAGCTGCGGTCCATCGGGCTCGCACAGCTGCTCCGAGAGCAGTATCGGCACCCAGTAGCGTCGGAACAGATCGCCCATGGCCGTGCCCGACCCGGTGCGCACCAGCAATTCGTTGTCTTCCGCGCTCAACACGATCGCTCGCCTGCCTTCGTTCGAGAGGCGCCAGGACACCGGTCGCGACTGCCGGCCAAAGGGCACAGACGCCTCACTCCGGGACGATCCCCGCCTGCTTCATGATGGGCACCCATTTCGCCAGATCGTCGCGGATCAGACGGCTGAAATCGGCTGGGCTACTGGTCACGACATCAACACCCTGTCCGGCGAACTGCTTGACGAGCAGCGGCTCGGTGACGATCGATCCGATCTCCTTGGCCAGGCGGTTGACGACAGGCAAGGGTGTACCCGCCGGTGCGACGATGCCGAACCAGAACTCACCAGCGTAGCCGGGTACGCCAGACTCGGCAACCGTAGGCACGTCAGGCAGCGCGGGCGAGCGTTTGCTTGCGGTCATGGCGAGCAGCCGCAGCCTGCCCGCCTTGGCTTGCGGCAGCGCAGTGACGCCACCATCGAACATCAGCTGTACGCGTCCGCCGATCAGATCGGCGAGGGCCTCGACGCTGCCCTTGTAGGGTACATGCAGCATTTCGGTACCCGTCATCGACCGGAACATCTCGGCCGCAAGATGCACCGAACTGCCGGTTCCGATCGAGGCGAACGCGAGTGCACCGGGTTTGGCGCGTGCGTACTCGATCAGCTGCTT
>JBBRCD010000055.1:0-26116 GCA_038205245.1 Burkholderiales bacterium | reverse complement strand
GGCTCCGGGCTCCGAGGGTCTATAACCGGCAGAAGCCTAGTCATGCGCCTGCTGACACGCATCACCCGTTGGGATGAAGTCCGCGAGGTTTCATCGGATCGACATCTGGGCCGTACACCTGGAGCGCACCGAACATGTGCCGGGACACGGGACATGAATGCAAAGCACCTCAACGAGGCACAGCGCAGCGCCGACTGTCCAAGATCGACGCACCCTGGCGCGGCCAGTGGGCTGACCATCGCCCCCTCGGTGAGATCGGTGACCGATAGGTGACATTGGACAGTGGCGCGTGCTTACTCGAGCCTTTCTCTCTGCCTTCATCACCCGAACGGGTGATCTCCCTCCCCCATTCGAACGATATGATGAACAGCCTACCGGTTTGAGTACTCAACACGTCCCCAAGGACCCCTGATGCACCCGCCGCAAGACGCCACCGTCGACGCCTGCATCTCGATGCTCTACGAAGCCGTGCTCGAACCGGCCTGGTGGAGCCGGGCGCTGGGGGCGATGGCCTCGCTCGGTGGGGCGTCCAGCGCGACGCTGACCGATGTCGACTTCAAGCGCGGGGTGGTCTGGCAGTCGACTCTGCACAATGTGGAGACTGAGGCATACGAGTTCTACATGAGCCGCTACGCCCATTGCGATCCGCGCACCGCGCATATGCTGCGGCCGGATACGCCGGAATGTGCCTGGTTGTCGGATACGGATATGTTCGATCCTTCCTGGCGCCGGGCGAACCTGTTCTATCGCGAGTATTTCGAGCCGCTCGGCGGGCGCGAATCGCGCCAGGCCAAGGTCGCGGTCGAGGGCTCGCGCATCGGCTCGCTGAATGTGGTGCATCGGGTCGATGACCCGGTCCCCGACCGCGAACAGCTCGCCCGCCTGGATCGGCTGCTGCCACATATGGACCGTGCGATCCGCCTGTCGCGCCGGATGACCACGCTGGCGGCCGCGGTCGATATCGGGCGGACGATACTGGAGATTCAGGATGAGCCGCTGGCAAGCATGTCGGCCGACGGACAACTCTGGCTGGCCAATGCTGCGTTCGAGACTGTGCTGCGGCGGAACGACACAGTCACGCTGATCGGTGGCCAGGTGTCTGTGTTGGATGCCAAGGCTCAGCGGCAGTTCGCGCTGGCGCTTCGCGAGGCGGCCGATCTGGCCGAAGGCGTCGTCAACCAGCGGCCGACCACGAGGCCCACCATCACCCTGAGCCGCCCAGGGGGTGCACCGGTGGTGATCTCGGTGGCGCCGCTGATGCGCGCTGCGAGCGGGTCGAGCTGGTTCGAGCGGCGCGGTGCGCTGGTGAAAGTGAGCGACCCACTGGCAATGCCGCAGCCCGCACTGCTGCAGAAGGCGTTCCGGTTGACCGCGGCCGAAGCGCGCGTGGTTTGCGCGCTGATGGGCGGGGGAACGCAGGCCGAGGTGGCACGAAGGTTGGGGGTTTCGGCGTACACGGTGAAGTCGCAGCTGGCGAGCATCTACAGCAAGACGGGTACGAACTCTAAAGCGGCGCTGCTGCTGGCGGCGAGGGCGCTGCCGCGATAGGTGCTTGCTTGGACGTCATTCAAATGACATGATCCCACGGGGGACAGACCCTCAGGGTCTGTCCCCGAACAGGCGCGCCCTGACTCAGGCGGAACAGTTCATGCTTGTACCTCCTTCTTACTCGATGGCAAACGCGCTCTCGCATGACCGTCATCCGGCACTGGTACCTTCCAGTTCAGTGCGCTTGCGTCGCCCGCATAACGAAAACAGCAACGACAGAACTGGCAGCTCGCTTGTGTTGACCCGCAATCCGAGTCTTGTCAGTCGTTTTATCGCGGCGTCACCAAGAAGACGTTATCGATGGAACAGTCGCGCACTCGTCTTGCGCCTGGCGCTGCTGCAGCCCCTCACGTTTGGTGCGGTGCACGATGGTCGCGCCCAGGCCAATGCGCCCGCGGTGCTACCTGAAGTCCGGATCTCAGGGCGCCCATTCACACCTACCCTGGCCGACCCGGCCACCGTTTCGTCGACGCGCATCGACCGCGACACCGTCCGCCAGTTGCGCATCGACAGCCTGGAGGCAATCAACGCCTACATACCGTCGTTTCGGTTGAGCACCAGCCTGGGCCCGGGCACACAGGGCTATGTGCTGATCCGCGGCATCGGTGCCACCCAGGCCGCGTTCGATCCGGCCGCCGGGGTGGTCGTCGACGATGTGCCGTTCAGCGACCCGCACGGCTATCTGCAGCCGCTTTTTGCGATAGAGAGTATCGAGGTATTGCGCGGCTCGCAGGCAACCCGCTTCGGCGGCATCTCGTATGCGGGCCTGGTAGATATCCGCTCGCAGCTGCCCGGTGCCACGCGCGAAGCCGCGGCCAGTCTGGACCTGTTCACGCCGCGTTCGGCGCGCAGCGTGCTATCGGCCTCGGCACCACTGTCCGACCCGCGGGTGCGGCTGGGCGTCGCGTTGCTCACCGAGCGCGGCGAGTCGGCGCACCGCAATGTGGTCGATGGCGTGCGCGGGTCGCGTGAGGTCGATGCCGGGCGCTTCCAGTTGCGTCTGCTGCCAATCGACCAGCTCGATGTTCTGGTGACACTCGCCACACACAGGCTGCGCGAAGGCCAGGGCACGGTGCTGATTCCGGCGGACCAGAGCGCCTACAACCGGCTGATCGCACCCACTGGCTTTCGGGTATCGCGCCATGACCTGGCCCATGACAATCGTGGCCAGCGCGATGTCGACAGCAACCAGCAATCAGTGCGCCTGAAGTGGTTCGGTGAGCAGGTCGAGTGGACGCTGGTCGCAGCCCGTCGCCGCTTCCAGTCCGACTACACCTTCGATCTGGACGAGACCCCGATCGCCGCACCACTCACGCCGCCGGCCGGCGTGCCGCTCACCCTGCGTGGCCGCTACGACACCGGCAACGACTACTACGAACTGCGCGGCCAGAGCGCGCATGCCGCCGCGCTTGTCTCAGGTTTCACCTGGCGCAGTGGCGTCTCGTATTCAACGCAGAAGGCGCGCACCCGCGGCGATCTTGGATTTCCGGTGGGCTTCCCGGGGCTGTTCGGCGCGGGGGGCACCGCGCGCGTCAACGACTTCGATGCCAGTGGCCATAACGCCGCGTGGTTCGGCGAGGCCACGCAGCGGCTGCTCGATGCCAAGCTCGGCCTGACCGCGGGCTTGCGCCATGAAGCGACACAGCGACGGGCGTTGTTCATCACTGGCGACCCGGTATTCGGTCTGCCCAGCAGCCTGGAGCAGGTCGATGACCGACAGTGGTTGCCCAAGGTCGGTGTGGACTGGCGCTTCGACCCGCGGACGACCGCGTATGGCCATCTCGCGACCGGCTGGCGGCCCGCGGCGATCAATCTGTACCGTACGCCAGGTGACTCAGCCATCTATCGGTCCGAGCACTCGACCACGCTCGAGGCTGGCGCGCGGATGCAGTTCGCACCGGCTGCGGGATTTTCGCGCAGTGCAGAGCACCGCAGTGAGCTGCGCGCGAGCGTCTACAGCAGCCGGGTGCGCGACTATCAGGAAGTGCGCTTCACCTCGCCCGGCAGCGGCATCATCCTCAACGTGCCCGACGTGAACATCGAGGGCGCGGAGATCGAGGCGAAGTGGGCCGCCAGCGCACGCATGACGCTCATCTCCGGTGCCGGCTACACCGATGCGCGCTATGGCGACTTCCTCGCCGTGCCGGCGACCGGCCTGCGGCTGGACGGGCGGGCGCTGCCCAACGTGCCGCGCTGGAATGCGTTCGCCTCGGCGCGGTGGCGCGACGGTCCGCTGCGGCTCGGCGCCGAGGTGATCGGCGCCGATGGGTTCAACGCAGCGTACGCCGACCCGGCAGCGCCGGTCACGCGAGTGAAGGGCTACACCGCCATCAACCTGTCAGCCGGTGTCGAGCAGCGGCATTGGTCGGTGACGGTCTACACGGCGAACCTCGCGAACACGCGCTACCTGCTCAATTCGCAGTTCTCGATCGCCGGCGGTCAACTGCCGGTCGGCGCGCCAGGTCAGCCGCGCACCTTCGGCGTCCAGGGCCGGTGGATACTGTGAATCTCCGCGATGAATGAAGCAGCCTCGGTTGAACTTGATCAGTGCATCTCGACGATGTACGAGTCAGTGCTCGACCCGGAACGTTGGACACTGGCGCTCGCGCAGGTTGTCGGACTCGGCAATGCCACCGTGGGCGCCCTGTTCGACGTCGACCTTCAGCTCGGCATCATCTGGCGAGGCATCACCCACAACATTTCGCTGGAAGACAACCAGCTCTATCTGGAGCGCTACGCCGCGGTCGACAGGCGGGCGGCCAGGCTTCTGGACCCGACTACGCCGGCGGGCACTTTCGTATCGGACCATGAGTTGTTCGACGCGAAGTTTCGCGCAACCGACGTGGTCTATCGCGAGTACCTGATTCCGCGCGGCACGGTTGAGACGTACGGGGCGAAGGTTGCTGGCGAGGGATCCCGTATCTGTACGATATCGCTGATCTGCTGCACCAAGCAGGGTCCGATGTCCACCGAGCGGCGCGCGTTGGCGTCGCGCGCGCTGACACACCTGGACCGCGCAATGCGCCTGGCGCGGCGCATGAGCACGCTCGCAGCTGTCGCCACCCTCGGCCGCAGCATGCTCGACACCCATGACGAACCGATCGCCAGTGTTTCGGCAAGCGGACAGCTGCTGCATTCGAGCCGTGCGTTCGAGGCGCTGCTCGCGAAGCGGCAGGGAATCGCGCTCACGGCCGGCAGCGTGTCGCTGGTCAACGCCGACGCTCAGCGGCAGTTGGCGATCGCGCTGCGCGAGGCCGCCGACCTGGGTCAGGACCTGTCGGGCTGCTCGCCCACGGTCAGTCCGCTGATCGCCGTACCGCGGCCGAACCGTTTGCCGCTGATGATCTCGGTGATGCCGTTGATGACTCCAGCCAGCGGCGCGAACTGGTTCACGCGGCGTGGCGCGCTGCTCAAGGTTTCGGATCCCCTGGCGGTGCCGGCACCCGCACTGCTTCACCAGGCGTTCCGGTTCACCGCCGCCGAAGCGCGCATCGCCTGCGCACTGATGGAAGGCGGCACGCTCAAGGCGGTCGCGCATCAGCAGGGCGTCACTGCAAACACCGTGAAGGCCCAGGTCAAAAGCATCTACGCCAAGGCGAGCGTGGAATCCCGGTCAGCGTTGCTGCTGGCGATGCGGGCATTGCCCCGCTGATGGGCGTTGAAGCGCGGAAGGGGACAAACCCTCAGGGTCTGTCCCTAAAAACTGCCGGCAGGCTTGACCGGGACAACCTCGGGCGCGCCGGGCGATCCGGGTTCACCGCGCGGGTTCGACCTGCCTCACCGACGGCAGGTCCTGCGCGCCGACGCGGCGAAGATCATCTGCACTGAGCGACAACAGCGCCTGAGTACGACCTGATCCGCGCACGAATTCGACTTCGAAATGGGCGCGATCATGTACGTGGACGATGGCGCCCAAGTCGCCCGCTCGCAAACCCGCGTCGGGCAAGTCGTGCCGCAAAACGACAGTATCGAGCAGCTTGAACATGATTCACCTCGGGAAAGCAGTCAAAAGTCTGGGCGAAGCGCCGACGTGAACGATCAACCAGACAGTCCGGACCCTGTAGGCTTTACCGCTTGCAGACCGCCGAATACCATCGACGGCGTACCTCGCGCCGAACGGAGTATCGGCCTGTTTGACCGCCACATTGGTTCTTGCTTGCGATGTCGGCTAGATCGCCGCGAAGCTTCTGCCATCGCGCCTGGCTGTATCCGATTGCCCTGAAGAACACCGACTTGTAGCAGCCTCGAGGGTGGTCGACAGACAGAAGGTAGTCACGCACTTTGCCCGACTCGGCGATCGCGCGCTCGTTGTTCGGAAGCAACATGGACGTTTGACTCGGCGCCTCTCGATGCTTCGATCATGAAACACTGCGGCCTCGGCTCCGCGCGATGAAAAACAGGGATTACGCGCGATAAGTCCAGACCTGTCGCGGGGTCGTATTACCCGCAAGTTCAGCGGGAGTGGGCAGCAACAGTCAAATGATCCTCAGGACGGTCGTGGCAGCGCAGTCGCTACGCCTCCAGCCCTGAGCCTGCGCTCAATGGTCTCGCCGTACCACTTGAACAACCGCCCAGCCATCGCCCCCGCCGACCAGGTTTGCGCATACGGCCGGGCCTTCGCTGCGAGCGCAAGCCGCGCGTCGCGATCGACCAGCAACTGCACGACCCGTGCCGCAAACACAGCTTCGTCTTCGGGCACGATCGCCGCCCCCTCGCCTTCGCGCAGCACATCGCGCGTGCCCATCACTGCGGTGGACACCACCGGTACGCCCAGCGCCATCGCTTCGAGCAGCACCAGCCCCTGGGTCTCGGTGTTGGATGCGAACACGAACAGGTCACCGGCGCGATAGCAGTCGAGCAGCGGACCGCTGCGGTCGAGATAGCCGACGAAGCGCAGATGGCGTTCGATGCCGAGCGCGCGCGCCTGGCGCATCAGTGAGGGCACCGCCGGGCCTTCGCCGCAGATGACCAGCACTGGTGTCGGTGAAGCCGTCGGCAGCAGTTCCACCGCCTGCGCCATCATGCGCAGCAGGAAGTCGAGGTTCTTCTCGAAGGCGACCCGGCCGACACAGACCAGCGTCGGCTGATCGGGCGCGATGGCGTGCTGCGCTCGAAAGCCCGGGCCATCGCCGCCAATCAGTCGCCCGAGATCGATGCCGGTAGGCAGGATCGGCAGCGGCACGTCCACGCCATAGGCACGCAGCCGGTCGGTCATCGCGCTGGACGGCACGATCACGCCGTCGAGCGCATTGCACTGGCCGCGCGAGATCGAGCGCGCGAGCCGCGCGGTGAGTGCGCGTGGTGCGAACGGCAGGTAGTGGTGCAGATACTCCTCGAACAGCGTGTGATAGGTCGCGACACAGGGCAGACCATGTGCGCGGGCGTAGCGCACTCCGGCGTAGTGGGCGAAGAACGGCGTCTGCACATGCACCAGATCGAACGGGCCAGGCAGGCAGTTCAATGTGCGCATCAGCGTGCGCCAGTGCAGCCTGCGATCCTCCGGATCGAACAGCACCCGGCCTGAGCGCACCCGGACCACGTCAGCGTCGTCGTCGAGTACAGCGGTGGTCTGCACACCTTCGTACTCGGGCACGACGAGAGTCACCTGGCAATCCAGCCGAGCCAGCTCACGCCGGAACGTCTGGATCGATGTCGACACCCCGTTCACCCGCGGGAAGTAGACATCCGAGATCATCAGTATGCGCAAGCGGTCGAAGCTCCTAACGGACTGCACGTAGTCTCGCGACTGCAGATGACACGCGGGTGACACGCAGGTGACAGACCGCGCTCGAAACCGGCCCGATTACGCAAGTTTTCCGCATCGCGGTGTGCGAAAGGCGCGCCTGAACGCAGGACTTAGCTCACCGCGTCAGCCGCACCGGATCGGGATACTGCGTCGGGTCAAGTCACTCCCCCCGCGTGTTCGAATCTCAGCGCGCGCAACAGACTAACCGAGGTTCACGATGCTCAGCCGCTCCACTTCCTGTTCCGCCCTGTTCATCCTGGCGCTGTCCGTATTTGCGGTCGATGCTCGCGCGGCCTTCATCACCAACGGCAGCTTCGATGCCAACAACGTCAGCGGCAGCTTTGCGGTGGTGACACCGACCAGCGCCTTTCAGATCAGCGGCTGGAACGTCATCACCAGCGGGCAGAACGCCACCGCGTCGGTCGACCTGGTGAGGGCCCCTTACTGGCAGGCGCATTCTGGACTGAACAGCGTGGACCTGTTCGGCACTAGTACCCAGCAGCCTTCCTACCTCGCCCAGACTTTCTCGGTTGGCGCGGGTCAGACCGGCCTGTACCGCGTGTCGTTCTTTTACTCGGTGAACTCCGACGGGCCGCAGAATCAAGGCCTGTTCGCCAACGTGATGCAGGGCGGCAGCGTGATTGGCAGTTCGGTGGCCATGTCATCGACCTCGTTCCTCTACACCATTCCGACCGATGGCAGCCCGACCAAGCCGAACATGGCGTGGAAACAGGGCTTCCTCGATATCGATCTGGCGAGCGCTGGCAACTACACGCTCTGGTTCCAGGGCAATGCCGCCTTCGGCAACCAGAACCAGGGCGCGGCGCTGGACAGCGTTTCGATCGATGCGGCGGTCGTGCCGCTGCCGGCGGCGGCGTGGTTGATGCTGGCAGGCCTGGGCGCGATGGCTGGCGTCGCGCGGCGCCGGAAGTAAGCGTCGAAGCGTGCGACGGGGGGACAGACCCTGAGGGTCCGTCCCCGGGGCTCGGGGCGTCTCAAGCAGGATGGACGGACCCTCAGAATCGGTCCGCGGGGCGTCTCAAGCGGGAGGACGGACCCTCAGGGTCTGTCCGCGGGGCGTCTCAAGCGGGGGGACGGACCCTCAGGGTCTGTCCCCGGGGCTCGGAGCGTCTCAAACGGGGGGACGGACCCTCAGGGTGTGTCCCCGGGAGTCTGTCCGCCCGCGCTCAGTACTCCTGCCCATTGCGATGGGTGAACGTCCACTGTGCCGGCCGGTTATGCGCGGCCAGATCGTCGTCCGGATAGATGGCGGCATCGCCCGGCAGCCGGTCACCCACTTCGAGATAGACCGCAGGCGCATCACTTCGATTGACCAGAAAATGCCCATCGGCGTTGCCGGCAACGAAGCCGGCGGCCATACCCCTGGTCAGCACCTGTTCGCCCGCCTCGGTCACCAGTACCAGCTCGCCCTCGAGCAGGTAGATGAACTCGTCCTGCCGTGCATGCCAGTGACGCAGTGCGGACTGCGCGCCCGGCTCGATCAGGGTCAGGTTGACACCGAAATTCTTCAGGCCAAGCGCGTCACCGACCCTGCGCCGCACCCGTCCTGCGACCCGGCCGGCGAACGGTTCCGGATAACTCGAACCCCGCAGCGCCGGCACATCGCGCGGGTCGATGGCAGGCAGCTTGAGTTTGGTCATGCGCAGTCCCCGGCCTGGAAGTTTTACGAGAGCGCTATCCTACAGCCTGCACCCGGTGTCGCAGAACGCTTGCGACCGTGCTATTTTTACAGGGTGCGCTTTCCCCAACCGCGTCTGGAGGCTCTACCCCGATGATCGTCCTGTTCAAGCTGCTCGTCGTGTTTGTCTGCTTTGGCATATTGCTCTACTGCGCCAACGCCCTGTTCCAAGGGGTGATCGGGTTCAAGCGCGCCTCCTGCAGTGTCCGTCAGACCACGCCTTTCGCGCTGCTTATCACCTCCATCTGCGGCGTCGCGCTCATCCTGCTGGCGATAACGGTCGCACCCGGTTATCTGAGTTCGACTTTCTCCGCGGGCAGGATCACGCTGAGTGGCGGGGAAGCCGGCGTGTTTCGCGTGGTCGTGATGTTTGCGCTGCTGTATGTCCTGTGCCTGTTCTTCGCGCTCAACACGATGAACGCGCGCGCTCGGGCGTAACGCGGCGGCGCAGTCCGGCACAGGCAGGACGGTGAGTGCATATGCGAGCACTTCGGACCTGGCTTCGGCGTAGAGAAGCCCCGGGGCACGGCGCTCGCGTCTTTCTTCTCGACCTGGCTAAAGACGCCGCGCTTGCGGTAAAGAGGCCATCTTGCGATCGAGCGTGAGTGTCATGAGTTCCACCCGGCGGTAGTCGTCGGCAATCAGACGGTCGAGCAGGCCGCATCCGGAATTGGCCTCCAGGGCGGCGAATACGCCGGCCCCGTTCAGCGGCGCCACCAGACCGCTTCTGAGCACGTCGGCAAGCGCGGCACGCGCATCGAGCTTGGACACGCCGTAGTGATGCTGGATGGCGATACAGGCCTCTGCGATGACCTGATTCGACGCGAATATCTCGGCATCGTCGCGCTCGATGAGCGCAGTCAGCTTGCGCACGCAGGTTTCGAAACTGTCCTCGGGATCGCCGGTCGCCAACCGCACGATGATCGAGGTGTCAATCCCGAAGCGCATGGTCATGAGGCGAGTTGCGGAAGGCTTTGAGATCGAAGCTGCCTTTGCCACGGCGCAGCTTGCCCCGCAGCGGCGCGAGGCGTTCGCGGTCGATATGACGCGCGCGCAACACAAAGCCGCCCGGGCCTTCTTCGAGTTCGATCCGGTCCCCAGGTTTCACGCCCAGCGCCTCGAGAACCCGGGCGGGAAACGTGACCTGGCGCTTGGAGGTGATCTTCACGAACATGATGGCGATCTCCTGTCGCTTTCCCTTACCATAAGATTCTATTTGTAAGGTGATTGCGTCAAGCTCAGACGTTGAACCGCAATTGCGCCGGCGAGCCTGCGCCGTTGCTCAGGATGTCATCGCGGCGGCGCGTTTCGTACCCGCTTTCCGAACTTCTTCCGCGCCATCCTGCGCCACGGTCTTCTCTGTGCATCATCGGGCAACCGGACTGCGGGAAGACACTACTGTCCGGAACCCAACGTGTGTTGACAACTGCTATACGCCACCGTACGCTCTGTATATCTGTCGTGTGTACGAACGAGGAGAATCTCATGCGCGATGCCGCCATCAACCTGCGGGCACGTCCCGAGCAGCGAGAGCTGATCGATCAGGCTGCGCAGCTGCTTGGCAAGAACCGGTCCGACTTCATGCTCGAAGCCGCCTGCGACAAGGCGCAGTCGGTGCTGCTCGATCAGGTATTTTTCAGATTGGATGTCGAGAAGTTCCGGCAGTTCACCAAGCTGCTGGATGCTCCGCCCGCGCGCAATCCGGGGCTTGAGCGCCTCATGGCGGTCAAGGCACCCTGGGGCAAGAAGTCAGCGAAGGCCTGAGCTTGCAACTCAGAACGCCGGAGCCATTGGCGGCATCACATCGACTGGATGACTTCGACTGCGGCGAGGCGGTGCTCGATGACTGGCTCAAGCGCAGGGCATTGGCCAATCAGTCAAGCGGGACGAGCCGAAGCTTTGTCGTCACCGATCAGGACGGTTCTGTCTGCGGCTACTACGCCATCGCCGCTGGCGCCGTTTTGCACCAGCTCGCAACGAGCGGCGTGCGACGCAAGATGCCTGATCCGCTTCCTGTCATGGTTCTCGCCCGGCTCGCGGTCGATCGCAGGGCACAGGGAAAACATCTGGGCGCCTCGCTGCTGCAGGACGCTGTCAATCGCGTAGTGGCCGTATCTCAAAACGCCGGCGTGAGAGCCCTTCTAGTGCACGCCCTTCACGAGAAGGCCAGACAGTTCTACGAGCACTACGGGTTTCAGACCTCCCCAACGCATCCGATGACGCTCATGCTGCGCTCGAGCAACGTGAAGCCCTGACACCTGACACCTGCTCGACTCGATCAAGGTGGCGGCCAACGCCCGCGATGTGCCCTATCAGTCGCTCATCAAGGTTTGGCTGCAGGAGAAGGTGAAGCCTGCGGACAATACCGCAGCGCAAGCGACTGGCTGCACGCGCGTGTATATCACGATAATATACGTGCATGTTCGACCCTCCAGCCATCGCCGGCTTCGACTGGGACGACGGCAACGCCCGAAAGAACGAAAAGCACGGCGTCAGCCAGTCCGAGGCCGAAGAGGTGTTTTTCAACCAGCCGTTGCTGCTGCTGGAAGATGCGCGGCATGGCGGACAGGAGTTGCGGTATCACGCACTCGGGAGAACCCTTGAAGAGCGCAGGCTTCACATCACATTCACCCTGCGCGAAGACGGCCTGCTGATTCGCGTAATCTCGGCGCGCGACATGCACCGGAAGGAAAGGAGCATTTATGAGCAAGCAGACTAGACCGCTGCCCAGGTTCAAGACCGAGGCGGAAGAGCGCGCCTTCTGGGAAGCCAGAGGCAGCGATTCGACGGAATACCTGGACTGGGCGAAGGCTCAACGCGCGGTGCTTCCAAACCTGAAACCCTCAACAAAGACGATCTCACTGCGCCTGCCGCAGCACCTGCTCGACTCGATCAAGATGGCGGCCAACGCCCGCGATGTGCCCTATCAGTCGCTCATCAAGGTTTGGCTGCAGGAGAAGGTGAAGCCCCGATAACGTAGGCCCCCGTGGAATCCGTACTGGAATCGAACGACATCATGGCTCAGAGTGCCGCGGCTGCGCGCCTCGTTTCCGCGCGTCTCAGCTTCACCGCCACTTCGACGCGCGACCCGAGCCCGTTGATCATCGTCATCAGCCGCTCGACGCTGATGCGCCGGAAATCGGCGTTGCGCACACGCGAGACATCCCCGGCATCGATCCCGGTGAGGCTTTGCGCTTTTCTCACGCTCAGGCCCGTCTTGTCGAGTGACTTGATGATCTCTGCGGCCAGAATCGCCTTCAACTGGCGAACTTCGGCATCGGGCATGTCGAAGTCCCGATAGATGTTTCCGCTGCCGCGGACGAGCTCAAGCGGTTCCTTTTTCATCGCAGCATTTCCTTAAGTCGCTTCAACCGGTCCTTGATCAGATCAATTTCGTGTTTCGAGGTCTTGATGCCCTGCGTCGATTCTTTCTGGAATGCATGAACGACCCAGAGCTCGTCCCCGAGCTGCACGGCATAGACCACCCGAAAGGCATCGCCCCGATAGGGCAGCGCAACCTCCAACACCGCCGACCCGAGGCCCTTCATCGGTTTGGCAATTGCCGCCTTGCCACCTTCGGCGGCCAGGCTAAGCGCATCCACGATTATTCCGCGCGCATCATCAAAATGCCGGAGAAGTCCGCGATTCTGCTCAGACGTTGAACCGGAAATGCATCACATCGCCATCCTTGACGATGTACTCCTTGCCTTCGAGGCGCATCTTTCCGGCGTCTTTCGCTCCGTGTTCGCCTTTCAGCGCCACATAGTCGGCGAAAGCGATCACCTCGGCGCGGATGAAGCCGCGTTCGAAGTCGGTGTGGATGACCCCGGCGGCCTGCGGCGCGGTGGCGCCAATGGCGACGGTCCAGGCACGTACTTCCTTCGGTCCGGCAGTGAAATAGGTCTGCAGACCGAGCAGTGAGAAGCCGGCGCGGATCACCCGGTCCAGTCCGGGTTCGGTCATGCCTATGTCGGCGAGAAACACCGACTTGTCCTCGTCGGCCATGTCGGCGATCTCGGCTTCGATCGCGGCACACACCGCAACCACCGGCGCGCCCTCGACCTTCGCATGCTCGCGCACCTGATCGAGATAGGCGTTGTTCTCGAAACCACCCTCCTTCACGTTCGCGACATACATCGCCGGCTTGGCGGTGATCAGGCAGATTGGCTTGAGCAGCGCGCGCTCGTCGGCATCCAGATCGAGTGCACGCACCGGCTTCGCCTGGTCGAGCTGGGCGCGGCACTTCTCGAGCAGGGGCAGCAACCGTGCCGCCTCCTTGTCGACACCGCTTTTCGCCAGCTTGCCAGCGCGCGACAGCTGCTTCTCTACATTGGCCAGATCGGCGAGCGCGAGTTCGGTATTGATCGTCTCGATATCGGCCAGCGGATCGACCTTGTTCGACACATGGATCACGTTCGGGTCGTCGAAACAGCGCACGACATGGGTGATCGCATCGGTCTCGCGGATGTTGGCGAGGAACTGGTTGCCCAAGCCCTCACCCTTGGACGCGCCGGCGACCAGACCGGCGATGTCGACGAACTCGACCACGGCGGGCAACACCTTCTCCGGCTTCGCGATGGACGCGAGCGCGGTCAGGCGCGGATCGGGCACCTCGACGATACCGACATTGGGCTCGATCGTGCAGAACGGATAGTTCTCCGCTGCGATACCGGCCTTGGTCAGCGCGTTGAAAAGGGTGGATTTGCCCACGTTCGGAAGGCCGACGATGCCGCACTTGAGACTCATGACTCACTCCCTGCCTGATCGGCGGACCCGATTGCGAACTTGAAACTCATGTCTGAACCTTTCCCTTGGTGGGCGTGGTGCCCTTCGTGTGCAGCTTGAGCATCGCACCTTCGTAGTCGCTGCGCGCGATCTGTTCGATCACCTCGAGCGACCGGCCGATCGCCTCGTCCATCAATGTCTGTTCTTCCAGCCGTGGCGGGTTGAGCACATAACCATGCACCAGCGCCTTGTCGCCGGGATGGCCGATGCCGAGCCGAATGCGCCAGAAGTCGCGTGTTCCCAGTTGCGCCGTGATGTCCTTCAAGCCGTTGTGGCCGGCAAAGCCGCCACCCAGCTTCATCTTCGCACTGCCCGCGGGCAGATCGAGCTCGTCATGAGCGACGATCACATCGGCTGGATCGATCTTGTAGAAGGCGGCCAATGCCCCCACGGCCCGCCCGCTCAGGTTCATGAAGGTCTGCGGCTCGAGCAGCCAGCAGGGCTCGCCGGCAATAACGACCCGCACCGCCAGTCCGTGGAAGCGTGCTTCCTGCTGCAGCCGTGCGCCGTGTGCGCGAGCCAGACGGTCGACCAGCCAGAAGCCCGCATTATGGCGCGTGCGTTCGTACTGGGCGCCGGGGTTGCCGAGACCGACGATGAGTTTCATGGGGCAGAACGCCTGGGCTTGGGACGCACCCGCAAAAAAAGCCCGTCACCCTTACAGGTGACGGGCGGGTAGGACACAGCAGTGCCGATTACTTCTTCTTCTCGGGCTCTTTCTTTGCAGCCTCTTTCTTCGCCGGCTCTTTCTTGTCGCCCGCTGCAGGCGCTGCCACGGGCGCGGCGGCGGCTGCTGCTGCTGCCGGCTCCTCTTCGGCCGCACCGCGCGGAATCGAAGCACTCGCCACCGCCGAATCACCGCGTATCAGACCTGGCAGACGCACACCCTCGGGCATCTGGAGGTCGGACATGTGCACACTGTGACCGACGGCGATCTGGGACAGATCGACCTGGATGAACTCGGGCAGGTACTTGGGCAGACAGGCGACCTCGATCTCGTTCATGATGTGCGAGACGATCGCGCCACCGAACTTGACCACCTGCGCCTGATCGGCATTCACGAAGTGAAGCGGCACCCTCATGCTCACTTCCCGATCTTCGGCGACACGCTGGAAGTCGACATGCACGATCTGCTGGCGCCACGGGTGCATCTGCACGTCGCGCAGCAGCACCTGCTGCTTCTCGCCGTCCAGATCCATGGTCAGGATCGAGGCATGGAACACTTCGCTCTTCATCTGCTGCGACAGGGCCTGATGGGCGAGTTCGATCGACAGGGCCGGCTGGCCTGCCCCGTAGAGAATGCCGGGCACGGTGCCGGCGCTGCGCAGGCGGCGGCTCGCACCCTTGCCTTGCAGTTCTCGCGCTTTCGCGTTGACTTCGATTGACATGATGTCTTCCTGATTGAGGACGCTCCGCGACCAGAGCGCCCGGTTGCGCAGCGGCGGAGGATTCCGCTGCTGCGTGCTGCAAAAATCGGGGGGTGCATCGGTTCAGTCCATGAACAGCGAACTGACCGAATCTTCGTTGCTCACGCGCAGGATGGTTTCGGCCAGCAGCGAAGCCACACTCAGCTGCCGGATGCGACCGCCGCAGGCGCGCGCGGCGTCCGACAGCGGGATGGTGTCGGTGACCACCAGTTCATCCAGATGCGAGGTGGTGGAGATGCGCTCCAGTGCAGGCCCGGAGAGCACCGCGTGGGTGCAATAGGCAACCACGCGCTCGGCGCCCGCGTCCTTCAACGCCTGGGCCGCCTTCACCAGCGTGCCGGCGGTGTCGACCATATCATCGACGATGACACAGGTGCGTCCCTCGACATCGCCGATGATGTTCATCACCTCGGAGACATTGGCCTTCGGACGCCGCTTGTCGATGATCACCAGATCGGCCTCGAGCCGGCTGGCCATCGCGCGCGCGCGCACCACGCCGCCGGTGTCCGGGGACACCACGCACAGGTTCTGGTAGTCGCGCTTCCAGACATCGCCGAGCAGGATCGGCAGCCCGTAGATGTTGTCCACCGGAATGTCGAAGAAGCCCTGGATCTGGTCGGCATGCAGATCCATCGTCAGCACGCGATCCACGCCGACGCTTTGCAGCATGTTGGCCACCACCTTGGCGGTGATCGGCACCCGCGCCGAGCGCGGCCGGCGGTCCTGGCGCGCATAGCCGAAGTACGGAATGGCGGCTGTGATGCGCGCGGCAGAGGAGCGCTTGAGCGCATCGACCATCGCCATCAGTTCCATCAGGTTGTCGTTGGCTGGCGAGCAGGTCGACTGCAGCACGAACACGTCCTTGCCGCGCACGTTCTCCAGCAGTTCGACCATGGTCTCGCCATCGCTGAACTTGCCGACGCCGGCGCGGCCAAGGTGGATGTTCAGGTGGCGTACGACGCCCTCGGCCAACTTGCGGGTCGCGCTGCCGGAAAACACCATCAACCGGTCGTAGGCCATGATCGAACCTTCTGTCGCGACACTGGAGCGACGCAGAGAACAAGACACCGGTGGACGGGACAACCCGCCCGGAGCAGACAACCTGTCGGGCGACCTTCGGGGCGCTGATCGCGCGCACGCTGGTGACGCGGCAGAGAACAACGCGACAACGACAACAACGACGCGATTACAACCAGGTCAGTACTAAACGGTAATCGACGACATCAGCGCCATGTTCTGGCTGGGGAGGTAGGGATCGAACCTACGAATGCCGGAATCAAAATCCGGTGCCTTACCACTTGGCGACTCCCCAATAAAGCTGGGCAGGGGCGCTAGATCAACAACACTACCGCGCGCCGGCAATCCCTTCCTGCGGATCACCGAACGCGTGCAGCGGATGCTGGTCCAGCCCCACTGCCACAAAACCCTGCATCGAACCCGGGCGTTGCGCGAAAACCGCCTGCGCCTGCGCCTCGGAGCCGAACACCCCGAACACGCAGGCGCCCGACCCACTCATCGCCGCCGGCGCGAATTGCCGAAGCCACGACAGATGCTCGTGCACTTCGGCAAAGCGCGCCACCACCACCGGCTCCAGATCGTTGCGACCGGGCGCCCGCGGAAAACGGTAATGAGGGTCCGAAAAACCCGCTATTTTCGCGGCAGGCGCATCCCGTGTCAAATCCGGTGACTGAAACACCTCCCGGGTCGATACCTGGACCGGTGGAACCAGCACCAGATACCAGGCCGGTTCGGCCCTGATCGGGGTCAGTTCCTCGCCGACGCCGGCAGCAAATGCGGTCTGGCCGAATACGAACACCGGCACATCCGCGCCCAGACCGAGCGCGATCGCCTGCAACTGCGCGCGGCTCAGGCCGGTCTGCCAGAGCCGGTTCAACACCAGCAGCACAGTCGCCGCGTCCGAGCTGCCCCCGCCCAGGCCGCCGCCCTGCGCGATCCGCTTGACGATATCGATGTCGGCGCCCAGTCGACAGCCGGTGGCCTGCTGCAGGGCATGCGCAGCGCGTACCGACAGGTCATCCGCCTCGGGCACCCCGGGCAGATCGTTGACCCGGACGATCCGCGCATCCTCACGCAGCGCGAGGCCGACCGAGTCGGCATGGTCGATGAAGCGGAACACAGTCTGCAGCAGATGGTAGCCATCGGCGCGGCGTCCGATCACATGCAGCATCAGATTGAGCTTGGCCGGGGCGGGGTAATACTGCATGACCGCGCCGGTGCTCACTTCGAGCCGCCGGTAGCCAGCATGCTGGTATCCGCCCCGGCCGGCGGCTGCAGCCACTGGTCGATCACCAGGCGCACCCGCAGCGTGTCGGACTCGACATCGATCCGGCGTGGCAGCGCCGCCAGCGGCTCGGCCGAGTACCCGACGATCGACACCTGCCAGCCCGCCTCGTGGAACGACACCAGCCGCCCCAGAGTGTCGCGCTGAAGGCGGACCGCGCGCTCGCCGGGCGCGGTCTGGCCGCGCACCCAGAAGCGCAGGCCGTCCAGCGGCAAGGCGAATCCGAGGGCGGCGCGCATCAGCGTCTCGGCATCGGCCGCCCGCTGCTCGCGGCCGCCGCTGCGCAAGGTGACTCCGCCCGGATCGCGCAGCAGTTCGGCCGAGCCGGCGCCAAGCGGGCCGGTGAGGATCATCTCCTCGCTTAGCCCATCATGGCGCCAGCGCAGACTGGCCGAGATCGCCTGCTCGTCCTGGCGGACCGCCAGCCGGCCGTTGAGCTCGAAGCCCGGATCGCCAGTGACCACGCCCAGCGCGGGCGACCCGCCCGGGCTGGGCAGCGAGGCGCAGCCGTTCAGCGCCATAGAGAGCGCCAGCACCAGCACCAGCAGGCCCGGCATCGTCCGCTGCAGGTGTCGGCGCGTCCCGAAACCCCGGGGTTTCGCGGTCAAATGCGCCTTCACATGCGCAGGCGTTTGACCGTGCCCAGCAGCGATTCGTTGTCGGGACCGAGCTTGAGCGCTTCGTCCCAGATTCGGCGCGCCTCGTCCCGCTGGCCGCGAACCCAGAGCACTTCACCCAGATGGGCACCGATCTCCGCATCAGGCTTGAGCTTCCATGCCCGCTGCAGGTACTCGAGTGCCTTGTCGGGCTCGCCCATGCGGAAGAACACCCAGCCCATGCTGTCCAGGATGTACGGATCGTCCGGCAAGAGCTTCAAGGCCGAATCGATCAGCTTGTAGGCTTCATCCAACCGCTGGTTGCGATCGGCGAGCGTATAGCCGAGCGCATTGAGTGCATGCGCGTGGTCGGGACGGATCTCGATCACCCGGGTGAGGTTCTTCTCGGTCACATCGAACCGGCCGAGACGCTCGGCGATCAACGCCTGATCGTAGAGCAGATCGGGCGTATCCGGCGTCTTTGCCAGCGCTTCGCCGATCACGTCGAACGCCGCCTGGAATTCCTTGGCGTCTCGCAGCATCTGCGCTTCGGTCAGGGTCAGCCGCACCCGCTGGTCGAGCGACTCGGGCACGATCCGGCGCAGCGCCTCGCGCGCGTCCTTGACCTGGCCCTGACGCGCCAGCACATTCGCCTCAGCCAGTTGTGCCGGGATCAGCTGGTCACCGCCCTGCACCGCGCGATACCACTTCAGGGCATCGGGCAGCCGCGCTCTCGCCTCGGCGGTACGCCCGAGGTAGAAACGCAGCAGATCGGGGTCCTTCGGGTTGGCCGCGAGCAAGCGGATCAACTGCGGCTCGGCGGTGTCGAAGTCCTGGAGCTGGAGCGACAGCAACGCGATCGCCAGCCCCAGCTCGGTGTTCTCCGGGAAGTCGTTCGCCAGCCGCTGGAACTCCTTGCGCGACTCAGGCAGGCGTTTCTCGGCAGCGTACAACCGCGCCAGACTCAGCCTCGCTTCGGTTGCCTTCGGGTTGGCCGCGACGAACTTCGAAAGCTGGGCCAGCGCCTCGACATTGGAGCGGCGCGAAAGCATCTGGGTTTCAAACAGCGCGGCCAGTTCCCAGTCCGGCGAGATGCGCTGGGCTTCGCGTACTTCAGCCAGCGCGAGATCGGCCTGCTGATTGTTCCAGGCAGCCTGCGCCAGGGCAAAACGTGCCTCGCGCAGATTCGGGTACTTCGATGCCAGGTCCCGTACTACACCGAGTACTGCGGCCCGGTCGGTTTGTTTAGCGAACAGCGAGGCGAGCTGCAGGAACCCCGGGCCGACGTTGTTGCCCTCCGCGCTGAGCAGGCGCTCAAGGTGCGGGCGGGCGCTGGCGAGCTGGCCGCTGTTGACCAGCAGCGCGGCGATGGTCTGCCGCGCCTGCACCGACTCGGGTTCGATCTCCACCCAGATACCGGCAGCCTCGATCGCGGGTTTGAGTGCACCTGAGCGCAGACCGACCTCGGTCGCGCGTTGCGCAATCCGCGGATCGCGGGTGCTGCGCGCCAGGTCGTTCAGCGCTGCGGTGGCAACGTCGTAACGACCGCGCTGGGCCGAGATCTCGGCGAGCATGTACTGGAACATGATCTGGCGGGTCAGGTCGAGCCGCGGCAGTTTCGGGCCGACCGCTTTTGCGCTGTCCTCGTCGGAGCCCGCCTGCGCGATCGACGCCTTGGGTGCGCGGCCCGCCTGCGCCAGTTCCATGCCGACCGAGGCGAGCCAAGTGTGCGCCTGTTCGTTTGCTGGTATCGCCCCGGCGATGGCCACACCGCCGGTACTGGTAAAGCCGAGAGCCAGCGCGAGCGTCAGTACGCCAGCAGGCCGGCGCAGTCCTGCATGCCGCCGATCCTTGACCGGCAGGCGACGCTTCACGCCGTTCTCACAGCGGCTGTCGACACGGTAGTCGACACGGTGGTCGACGCTGATGTCCACGCTGATATTGGCGCTGCGCTCAAAAATATTCATCTCCCGCATCAGTTTAGGTATATTTGCCCGCCGTCACAAGCAGACAGACACTGTTTGCTGGTGCACTTGGACAATCGCGTTCCGCGGGTTCGTCCGCAACTCGTCAGGGGCCGATGGACGCCTGGCAGGCCGCAGACCACTTGGCGCGGGTTGATTTCTGCCCGGACGATTGTGACCGGCAGATACCGAGCTTTCGCACCTGATGTTCGTTTTTTCCCAGACCGCTTACCCCAGTTGATGATCCCCGCCCAGCCATGAACGCCCCGGAACAAATCCAGACCGTCCTCGCCACCGCGCTCACGCGCCAGTTCGGCAAGCGCATCGCGGTGAATGAAGCGAGCTTCTCGCTCAAGCGAGGCGAAGTGCTCGGCTTCCTCGGCCCGAACGGGGCCGGCAAGACCACCACGATGCAGATGCTGACCGGCAATCTGGCGCCCACTGCCGGCCAGGTCGAGATCTGCGGCATCGACATGCTCGAGCATCCGACCGAGGCCAAGGCGCGCATCGGCTATCTGCCTGAGACACCCCCGCTGTACCGCGAACTGACGGTCAACGAGTTCCTGCAACTGGCCGGGCGCCTGCACCGGGTGCCGAAGAAGCAGCTCACCGGCGCGGTCGACATGGCCAAGCAGCGCTGCGGCATCGCCGATGTCGGACAGCGCCTGATCGGCACCTTGTCAAAGGGCTATCAGCAGCGCGTGGGCATCGCCCAGGCGATCGTGCACAACCCGGACGTGGTCATCCTCGATGAACCCACCGTCGGCCTGGACCCGAACCAGATCCGGGACATCCGCGCGTTGATCCGCGAGCTCTCGGGTGCACACAGCGTGATCCTGTCGACCCATATCCTGCCCGAGGTCGAACAGGTGTGCGACCGGGTGCAGATCATGCACAAGGGCGCGCTGGTGTTCAGCGACACCATCGCCGGGCTCAAGGTGTTTCGTGGCGGCAGCCTGATGCTGGGCTTGCGTAATCCGCCGCCGATCGAGGCGATCGCCAGGGTCGAAGGCGTTGACAAAGTCGAGCCCGCAGGCGGGACTGGCGGTGCCGGCATGTTCCGCATCCAGCCCAGAGCGGATATCGACCCCACCGATCATCTGGTGCAGGCGGCCTGGAACGGCGGCTGGAAGCTCTCCCATCTGGCACCCGCGGTCTCCAGCATCGAGGACGTGTTCGTGCAGCTGACGCACAAAGAGGAGACCGTCTGATGATCTTCACCATTGCCGCCAAGGAACTTCGCGCGCTGTTCTCCTCGCCGCTCGCCTGGGTCGTGCTTGCCTTCCTGCAGGTCATCATGGCCTGGATCATGGTCACCCGGCTGGACGCCTACATGGCAGCACAGGCCCAGCTGATGCAGATGGACACGCCGCCGGGCATCACTGAAGTGGTGATCGCGCCGATCTTCGGTGCCGCGGCGGTGATCCTGATCATGGCCGTGCCGCTACTGTCGATGCGGTTGATCGCCGAAGAGCGGCGCAACCAGACGATGACCTTCCTGATCTCCGCCCCGCTGTCGATGACGCAGATCGTGATCGGCAAGTTCGTCGGCCTGTATTCGTTCCTGATGCTCTCGGTGGTGCTGATTCTGCTCATGGCCTCGTCGATGTACCTGGGCGGCCGGCTGGATCTCGGCCTGGTCGGCACCCTGGCGCTCGGCCTGGCGCTGCTGATCGCCGCCTTCGCGGCAGTGGGCGTGTTCTTCTCTTCGCTGACCGCCCAGCCAGTGGTCGCGGCCACCGCAACGCTCGGTACCCTGCTCGGACTGTGGCTGCTCAACATGTCGCAGGCCAATCCGGACAGCCCGTTCCTGATGCTGGCGCTGATCCGTCGCTACGAAAGTTTCACCAAGGGCCTGATCGACACCGGCGACATCGTGTTCCTGGTGCTGTTCACCGCGGTGTTCCTTATCCTTGCGATCCGCCGTCTGGATTCAGACCGTCTCGGCGGCTGAGCGGGTCACCGGTCAGCCGCGCTTCACCGCTTCGCAGCGCTCTCGCTTCCTCACCTCACTCGATTCGCACCGATGGCCACCAATATCGATCGCAAGTTCCGACTCAAGCTGTCGGCCCAGAACTGGCTGTTCGTCCTGCTCTTGATCGTCTTCGCCGGACTCGCGTCCTACCTCGCGCGCGAGTACAAGAAGGAATGGGACGTCAGCCTGAATGCGCGCAACACGCTGTCCACGGCGACGATCGACATGCTCAAGCAACTCGAAGGCCCGGTCAGCGTGACCTCGTACGCGACCGCGCAGGAGGACCTGCGCAAGGTGGTGCGCGACTTCCTCGCACCCTATCAGCGGCTCAAGCCGGACATCACGCTCAGCTTCGTCGACCCGCGCGAGCAACCCAAGCTCGCGCAGGCTGCCGGCGTACAGGTCAACGGCGAGATGGTCGTGCAGTTCGGCAAGCGCAGCGAAAACATCAACATGCTGACCGAGCAATCGTTCGCCAACCTGCTTATGCGACTGGCACGCGGGACCGAGCGCATGGTGATGTCGCTCGACGGCCACGGCGAACGGGTGATCGACGGCAAGGCGAACCATGACCTTGGCCTGTTCGGCCGCCAGCTCGAGAACAAGGGCTTCGCCACCGGGCCACTGAACCTGTCGCTCGCGCCCGAAGTGCCGCAGGACCTCAGTATCCTGATCATCGCCGCGCCCAAGGTCGACCTGCTGCCGGCGGAAGTGAAGAAGATCAAGGCATGGATCGACAAGGGCGGCAGCCTGCTCTGGCTGATCGATCAGGAGCCGATGCGCGGTCTGCAGCCGATCGCCGACATCTTCGGTCTGGTGCTCAACCCGGGCACGGTGGTCGACCCGTCGGCCCAGCTCGCCAATCTGACCCCGACGATGGCGGTGGCCACCGGTTACGGACAACATCCGATCGCGAAGAACTTCACGCTGAACACCATCCTGCCGTTCGCCCGCGCGATCGCGGTCGATGGCAGCCGCGACTGGCGCGAGACCCCGCTGATCGAGGTCGCCCCGCGCGGCTGGCTCGAGATGAGCCCGATCGGCGACTCGGTGACCTTCGACAAGGGGCGCGACACGCAAGGCCCGATCACTGTCGGAATCGCGCTGGAGCGCGTGCTGAACGACAGGCCGCAGCGGGTGGTGATCATCGGCACCGGCCACTTCCTGGCCAACCAGTATGTCGGCCTCGTCGGCAACATGGACCTGGGCATCAACATGGTGAACTGGCTGGCCGGCGACGAGAACCTGATCACCGTGCAGCCGCGCTCGACCCTGGATTCCTCGCTGACGCTGTCGCGCAATTCGATGATGGTCATCGTCTACGGGTTCCTGGTGCTGCTGCCACTGGGATTCCTCGCCACTGGCGCCACCATCTGGTGGCGGCGTCGGCGCAAGGCCTGATGCGTTCGCGCCCGGAGAATCGAGTTGAAGAACCGTCTGCTTCTTAACGTCCTGCTGCTGTTGCTGGTCATCGGTATCGCCGCGTTCCTTTACTTCAAGCCGAAGACGGTCGAAGACAAGCCGGAACAGTTCAAGCTGTCGACCCTCAAGGCCGACGAGATCACGCGTATCGAGGTCAGCCTGCGCAAAGGCACGCCGGTGGTGCTGGAGCGCGAAGGCGAGCAGTGGTTCCTCACCGCGCCGTTCCGGGCACGTGCCGACAACTTCGAGGCACGCCGTCTGGCCGATCTGGTGCGCGCGGTGAGCGATCAGAAACTGCCGGCCACCGACCTCGGGCGCTTCGAACTCGAGCCGCCGTTTGCCACGGTGATCCTCGACAAGCAGACCTTCACCTTCGGCACCATCAACCGGATGCTCAAGGCTCAGTATGTGATGACCGGTGACTCGGTGTTCATGGTCAATCCCCAGTATGCACAGGCGATTCCGCCGCAGCCCGAGCGGATGGCCGACAACCGGCTGTGGACCACGCCGGAGCAGCAGATCGTGGGTGTCGAACTGCCGAAGTTCAAGGTCGAGCAGGTGGACGGCAACTGGGTGGTCACGCCAAAACCGCCGATCACCCCGACCCAGGACGACCTGAACCGCTTCATCGACGAGTGGAAACTCTCGTCCGGTACACTGACCCAGCCGGCGAAACTCAAGCCGAGCAAAGAGCAGGCGATCGTGCGGATGAAAGACGGCAAATCGGTGACGGTCAATCTTGCCTCGCGCGACCCGGAGTTCATCGTCATCCGCCCGGACGAAGGCCTGCAGTACCACCTGTCCCGCGAAACCGCCCGGCGCATGTTCGACCCGAATTGGCTATAGCAGGTTGATACGTTGTCATCGATGGCGAGGC
This sequence comes from Burkholderiales bacterium, assembly GCA_038205245.1. Classification (GTDB taxonomy): domain Bacteria; phylum Pseudomonadota; class Gammaproteobacteria; order Burkholderiales; family CAIKXV01; genus CAIKXV01. Next base: position 1,775 of record JBBRCD010000055.1, on the reverse strand, counting down.
CCTGCACTCGAAACATGACTGTGCTCAACGCCCTGGCTTCGAGCGCCGGCCCCCGCCAGGGGACTGACCGCGCATGGGGTCTGTCCCCGCTTCGGAGATCTGCACCGATGAGCGGGCGCCCGGCCGGTGCCTGAGTTACCCGAAGTCGAGACCACCCGCCGGGGCCTGGCCGCGCGCGTACTCGGCCAGCGCATCGCGCAGGTCATCGTGCGCAACCGGGCGCTGCGCTGGCCGGTCAGCGCCGGACTGGAAGCCGCGGTCGCCGGCATGCGTATCGATTCGATCGGGCGCCGGGCCAAGTACCTCCTGTTCGACTGCGAGGGCCGCGGGCGCATCCTGGTGCATCTGGGCATGTCGGGGCGCCTGTGGATCGTGCCCCGCGCTGAGCCCCTGGCCAGACATGACCATGTCGACATCGTGCTGTCCGGCGGGCTGTCGATCCGGCTGCGCGATCCGCGCCGCTTCGGTGCCGTACTCTGGCTGCCCGGGGACGCCCCGGAACACAGCCTGCTCACCGCGATTGGTCCCGAGCCGCTGACTCCGGCGTTCGATGCCACCTACCTGTTTCGCGCGACCCGCAAGCGAAGCGCCGCAATCAAGCTGGTGCTGATGGATTCAGGCGTGGTCGCCGGGGTCGGCAACATCTATGCGAACGAGGCCCTGTTCGCCGCCGGCATCAACCCGCGCACCCAGGCACGCCGCGTGGGACTCACGCGTCTGGCTCGACTGGTTGGCGAAGTGAAGGCGATCCTCGAGCGCGCGATCGACGCCGGGGGCAGCAGCCTGCGCGACTATGTCGACAGCGATGGGCAGGCCGGCAACTTCCAGAGCAGCTTCCGCGTCTATGACCGCGCCGGCGAACCCTGCCTCGAATGCGCAACGCCGGTGCGAACCATCCGCCAGTCCAACCGCTCGACCTTCTATTGCGTGCGCTGCCAGACCTGACCGTTCGTTGAAAAGCTAACGCGGCGATTGCGCGATGCCAGCCTGGACCAACCCCGCGTACTTCGCCTGCAGCTCTTCGCGCGTCTCGCCATACCCGGGGTCGAGCGGGATGCAATCCACCGGGCATACCTCGACACACTGCGGCGTATCGAAGTGCCCGACGCACTCGGTGCAGCGCGCCGGATCGATCAGGTAGTACTCCTCGCCCGGCGAAATCGCCGAGTTGGGACATTCGGGTTCGCACACATCGCAGTTGATGCAGGCGTCGGTGATCATCAGGGCCATGACGGATACTACCGCTTCAGGCCGGGTCAGCCGGCCGGTTGCGCAGCTTGTCTGCCATCCGTTGCGCAACCAGCGGGCTCACGAACTGCGCGATGTCCCCACCCAGCAGCGCGATCTCGCGCACCAGCGTGGCCGACACGAACATGTAGCGATCGGAGGGCGTCAGAAACACGGTCTCGATCTGGGCGTACAGCTTGCGGTTCATGCCCGCCAGCTGGAATTCGTACTCGAAGTCGGACACGGCGCGCAGGCCGCGCACGATCACCCAGGCATTCTGCTTACGTACGAAATCGGTGAGCAGCCCGGAAAAGCGGGTGACCGAGACATTGTTCAATGGAGCAAGCGCCTCGGCGGCGATGCCCACCCGTTCGTCTGGCGTGAAGAACGGACGCTTCCCGGGGCTGTCGGCAACCGCCACGATCACGCGGTCGAACAGGGCCGCGGCGCGGCGGGTCAGATCCTCGTGACCGAGGGTCATCGGATCGAAGGTGCCGGGATAAATGGCTGTGATCATCGGGCGCGGTCCTGGGCAGTTGAACAATCGG
>JBBRCD010000054.1:0-26117 GCA_038205245.1 Burkholderiales bacterium | reverse complement strand
GGCGCAGCAGGGGCGACAGCGAACTGAAGCCGGTGCCCCCTGGCGCAGTGAGGAAATTCAGCGTCGCCGGCGCGCCGCCCGCCGGTGTCGACGCATCCAGGAACACCCCGGCAAGGAACATCTGTCCTGGCGCGCTGATGCCGGAGATGCCGTTGCCTGCACCGATATTGGTCTGACCATTGAAGATGTTGTTCAGCGTACCTTCAGGATTCATCTGGACTGGACGCGAGCAGCAATCGGTCAAGCCAGTCACGCTCGAGAAGGACAACACGCGCCCGCTACCCAGGGGCAACGCAAACGAAGGCGGCAACACGCCGCCGCCGCCAGTGCCGGGGTCGGTGACGGCTGCCTGACCAGCCGCAAACAGATTGGCCTGGCCGCTGACACCCAGCGTGGCGGCACTGGCCGCGCTCGCGGCAACGACAGATAAAACAGCGAACAGTGTCGAGACTGTGCGAATCATCATCGGGCTTTCCTTCGGCTTGAGGCGACGTAAAACGGTGCGCGCAGCGCGCTTCTGGATGCATCGCCAGGGTTGTCAGAACTGACAGGAGCACCTCCGAAAAAACGTCAACACAGGCGCGCAGTTAAATCGCCCAACGAATATCGTGGCATGAGTCCGAATGGACTAATGCTCGTGAAAAAAAATTATGTGCGGAGACAGACCCGCAGGGGCTGTCGCCAGGGCTACACCCGCATCGGCACGTTCGGGGACAGACCCTGAGGGTCTGTCCCCGAGGCTGTGGACTGCCAAGGCTGCGGGCGGCGGGCTGCCCGAGACTGAAGTCTCGTGCGCCTCAGCGCACCATCGAAAAGCGCACTGTCTCTTCGTTGCCGATGGTGCTGTGTCCGAAGCCGATTCTGCCGCGCCCGCGCAGCATCACCTCTTCGCGCAGCAACATGATTTCGGGCTCGCCATCGAACGCAACGAAGGTGCCGTTGGTGCTCTGGTCGATGAGAAAGAACTTGTCGCGCCGCCGCTCGATACGGGCATGCTGGCGCGACGCCTGCCGGTCGGCGACAACGATCTCGCACTGCGGATCGCGTCCCATCTCCAGGCCTGGATGCTCCAGGTCGAGCACCAAAGCAAGGTCGCCGCGCTCCACGCGCAGCGACTGGGGCAGGATCATCGTGACGCTCGCCGGATTCGGCCGCAAGGTGATCGCCATCGTCAGATCTTCGCCTGCCTGCCAGATCACCTCGTAGACCGAAATTGCCTCGCCCTTGCCGCGGATGGCCAGGGCTGCGATCTCGCGGGTCGACACCCGCAGCAGGTCGGGCAGCAGGGCTACGGTCGCGCCGGTGGTCATGATCTGATTACCCTTGGCGAGCGCGGTCATGCGTGACGCGACGTTCACCGTGTCGCCGAACAGATCGCCGTTCTCGTCGATCACCGGTCCGGCATGAAAACCGACACGGATCGCGCGCGACTGGGCGCTGGGCTGGATCACTGAATCCTGCACCGGCTCGGCGGGGAGCTCGCTGACCCTGATCTGCATTTCGGTGGCCGCCAGATAGGCGTGTTCGGCATCGGGGAACACGCACATGATCTCGTCGCCGATGATCTTCACCACCCGGCCGCGCGAATCCACCGCGGCTTCGCGAAGGCAGCGCAGGCACTCGTCGATCATCCGCTTCGCCTGCTGATCGCCGAACAGCTCGTAAAGCCGGGTGCTGCCAGCGACATCGGCGAACAGGACCGCCACGTCGGTCTCTCTGGACCGGGCGGCGAGGGTGCCAAGATAGATGGGCGCTTCAGTCACTTGAGTACGGGCATCCTCGGGCTGAACCCCGACATTGGTGCGTTAGACCCGGGCGCCGGAACCCGGGCGTCGGGACCCGGGTGCCGGGAAGGTCAGATTACTCCAGGCGCCCTCGACAGCAACCGCCGGAGCGTACGCCGGGGTGAATCCCACCGCCAGGCGCCTGCAGTGGACGGCTGGGCGGGACCCGTCGTCGGTGCTCACAATCTGTAAGGATAGCGCCGACCGGGCTGTCTGAGTAGACCCCGACTGACCCCCACCGCCCGAAAAGTCCGTTGTCTGGCCAAAAAGCAGCGGGCCTGCACGATGGCAGGCCCGCTGGCTCGATCGGTTGCCCGTCCCGGCTGCGCGTCCCGGTGGGCGGACCCGGCTCAGGCCGCCCGGGCGAGCTTGGCCCGATCCTTCTTCTGCTGGGCGATGCTTGCATGCAGGGTGGCGTAGGCCGCGTGTGCCGCGCCCTGGGCCTCCCCGACATGCAACTTCATGCCCTGGTCGGACAGGGTCTGATCGAGCGCCGACAGACACAGCATGATGTTCTCGGTACGGCAGGAGTAGCCCATCAGGCCGATGCGCCAGATCTTTCCAGCCAGCGGACCGAGGCCGGCGCCGATCTCCAGGTTGTACTCGTTGAGCAGGGTCTTGCGTACCTTGGCCTCGTCCACCCCTTCCGGGCAGCGCACGGCATTCATCTGCGGCAACTGATACTCGGGCTTGACCAGAAACTTGAGCCCCATCGACTCGAGGCCAGCCTTGAGCGCCAGATGGTGCCGGGTCGCTCGCGCCCAGGCGTTCTCCAGCCCTTCCTCGCGGATCAGCACCAGCGACTCGTGCAGCGCGAACAGCGAGTTGGTGGGTGCGGTGTGATGATAGGTACGTACCGGCGCAGTGTTTGTACCGCCGCCGCCACCGTTCCAGTAGCTGTGCAGCAGGTTCATGTCCATGAACCAGCTGTGGATCTTGTCCTTGCGTGCCTTCACATAGTCGACCACACGCTCGGAGAACGACACCGGCGACAGACCGGGGGTGCACGACAGGCACTTCTGGCTCGCCGAGTAGACCGCGTCGATGTTCCATTCATCGACCAGCACCGGGATGCCGGCCAGCGAAGTCACCGCATCGACGATGGTCAGGGTGTCGTACTTGTGCGCGATCTCGACCAGCGTCTTCGCATCGGACCGGGCGCCGGTGGACGTCTCCGCGTGCACGAACGCCACGACCTTGGCATCGCGATTGGCCTTCAACGCATCTTCCAGCTTCTGCGGATCGACCGGCTCGCCCCACTCGTGGTCGACGATCACCGCGATACCGCCGCAGCGCTCGACGTTCTCGACCATCCGGCCGCCGAACACGCCGTTGCGGCAGACGATCACCTTGTCGCCCGGGGCGACCATGTTGACGAAGCAGTACTCCATGCCGACCGACCCGGGACCCGACACCGGAAAGGTCAGGGCGTTCTTTGTCTGATAGACATAGCGCAGCAACGACTTGAGTTCTTCCATCATCTCGATGAACACCGGATCGAGATAGCCGATCGCCGGCTGACTCATCGTGGTCAGCACCCGCGGATGGATCTCGGTCGGGCCCGGCCCCATCAACGTGCGCTGCGGCGGATGGAACGAGGTGATGCGCTTGGACGGCGCGTATTGCAGACTCATCGTGTCACTCCCTTGGATGGAACCGAACGGACCTTCTCCGTCCGGGCGAGATTTCAGCTTGATCGGCTTGCGGCTGCTCGCTTCAGCCACAACCTCGGAGGCGGTGATGCGACCGTCGGTCGCCAGTTCGATCTCAGTGCCCCAGCGGGCGGGCACGTAGCCGACCTTGATCCAGTGGCTGACCACGGCGCGGTCGAGCTGCAACTGGCGCGCGACCTCGGCCTGGCTGCCGAACAGGGCGACCAGACGCGATGCGCAGTTCTCACTTTGAATTTCGGTGGGCATGGAAGCAATCTTAGCTCGTCAAAATAATTTTGACAAGCAGATTACGTCATCAGCCGCCTGCCGACGCGCATCGATCCTTTCAGACCAGTCGGACTCGGGCTCGCGTAAGGTTTCGCGTGCGGTTTAGCGTACGCACGGACGCCCGCACACCCTTTTTCGGCGTCAGGCCTGCCGCGGCGGCAGGACCAGACCCACCGGCAGCGGGAAATTACTGGCCGGTCCTATTGGGTCGGCCTGTGCCGCATTCGCATCGAGCGCACGCTCGAGTTCCGCATCGACATCGAACGCCCGGTCGCCGTCCTCAGGTGCATTGCCATCGGCCGCTACTGCCGCGAAGTCGAACAGCGTGCGGTCCAGCAGGTGCGAGGGCACCACGTTCATCAGGCTGCGGAAGATGGTCTGCACCCGACCCGGGCTGCCCTTTTCCCAAGCCTGCAGCATTGTCTTCACCTGCTTCCTCTGCAGCGTTTCCTGCGAACCGCAAAGATCGCAGGGGATGATCGGGAAGTTGCGCAGCTTCGAGTAGGCTTCCAGGTCGGCCTCCTCGACATAGGCGAGCGGCCGGATCACCACATGCCTGCCGTCGTCGGACACGAGCTTCGGCGGCATCGATTTCAACTTGCCGCCGAAGAACAGGTTGAGAAAGAAGGTCTCCAGGATGTCGTCGCGGTGGTGGCCGAGCGCGATCCGGGTCGCGCCAAGCTCCGAGGCGACCCGATAGAGCACGCCGCGCCGCAGCCGGGAGCACAGCGAGCACATCGTCTTGCCCTCGGGAATAACCCGTTTGACGACCGAATAGGTGTCCTGCACTGCAATGCGAAACGGCACGCCCACAACGGTCAGGTAATCGGGCAGCACATGCGCCGGGAAGCCGGGATGGCGCTGATCGAGGTTCACCGCGACGATCTGGAAATCGATCGGCGCCCGCTCGCGCAGTTTCATCAGCACATCGAGCAGCCCGTAGCTGTCCTTGCCCCCGGACAGGCAGACCATCACCTTGTCCCCCGCCTGGATCATGCCGAAGTCGCCTATCGCCTGGCCGGTCAGCCGGCATAGACGCTTCTCGAGCTTGATCGCCTCGCGCCGCTCGCGCTCGGCCGCCCTGGCGTCGATCGGCGCCTGGGGAAGCAACCCGGCGGACGACCCGGCCGGAGACCCGGCGCCCAGAGCCAGACTGCGATCCGGGGCGTTCACCTCAGTCCACCACGAACAGGGTGGCGCCGACCTCGGTCGAGGAGCGATGTTCTTCGGCGCCGTCGGCAACCTGGTAGCTCATGCCGGGCTTCAGGGTGAACGTGCGACCGTCAAGCAGCTCGGTGTCGAGCTGCCCGGCGATGCAGAACAGCACATGTCCCTTGTTGCACCAGTGATCCGCGAGATAGCCCGGCGAGTACTCGACGATGCGCACCCGGATCGCGCCGAACTCGCAGGTTCGCCAGTAGGCAGTGCCAGTGGTTCCGTCATGCTCGGTGCGCGTTATCGCGTTCCAGTCGGTGGTGCAGAATGCGATGTCGGATATCTTCATCGTCAGCCTCTGCACGCCTGATTGGCCGGCGGGATCTCAAGCCGGTGCTCAAGCCGGTGCTCAAGTCGGTGCTCAGGCCGGTGCTCAGGTCGGTGCTCAGGTCGGTGCTCGAGTCCGCACCCAGGTCGACGCTCAGGTCGGCGCTCAAGCAGGCGCTCAGATATGCACATTGCGCCCCCCGTCGACCGCGAGGATCTGACCGGTAACATAGGGCGCGTCGATCACCAGAAAGGCCACCGCGCGGGCGATATCGTCCGGCTCGCCGACCCGCTTCAACAGACTGGAACTGATGATCCGTTGGCGCGACACCTCGTCCTGCCATTCGCCGTCTTCAGGCCACATGATCGCGCCGGGGGCGACTGCATTCACCCGAACCTCGGGCCCGAGTTCGCGCGCGAGCGATCGGGTGAGCGTGACCAACCCCCCCTTGGCGGCGTTGTAGACCAGATAATTCTTCAGCGGCCGCTCGGCATGGATATCGACGATGTTCACGATACAGCCATGCTGCTTGCGCAGATGCGGCGCGGCCGCCTGTGCCAGGAACAGCGGCGCCCTCAGGTTGGTGCCGATCAGGTCGTCCCAGGCCTTCTCGGTCACCTCGCCGACCGGGGTGGCGTAGAAGCTGGACGCATTGTTGATCAACACATCGAGTTGCCCGAAGCGCTCGACGGTGTCGTTGACCAGCGAGGGCAGCCCGGACAGATTCAGGATGTCGCTGCGCGCGAGCGCCACCGAATCCGGGCGCACCGCGTTCAGTTCCTCCTGCAGCGCGCGCGCCTCTTTGGCAGAAGTGCGATAGTGCACCATCAGATTGGCGCCGGCGGCATGCAGCCGCCGACAGATGGCCGCGCCCACGCGCTTGGCCCCGCCGGTGATCAGCACGACCCGAGTGTGTCCCTGACTTTGCCCCTGACTCTGTTGCTGCGCTTGCACCGCTGCATGCTCCCGTAGTTCAATCGCGATCTTACCTCGCGGCCGGTGTTGTCACGACCACCACCGACCAGACTGCAGTCGAAGCACGCCATGCACGCCATTGCCCGCCCGCTGGCGACCCTGCCCGATCCGGACCCTGCCGCCCAGGACGCGAGCCGCGCGCTGATCGCGCGTATCCGGTCGGCAATAGCCGAAGCCGGTGGCGCGCTCGACTTTGCCGCGTTCATGGAACTCGCGCTCTATGCGCCCCGGCTCGGCTACTACACCGGCGGGGCGCGCAAGTTCGGCGCCGCAGGCGACTTCACCACTGCACCCGAACTGACGCCTCTGTTCGGCCGCACTCTGGCGCACACGCTGGCGCCGGTGGTTGCCGGACGCGAGCTCCTGGAGCTGGGCGCAGGCACCGGCCGCCTGGCGTGCGACCTGCTGGATGCGCTCGCTGCGGCAGACGCGCTGCCCGAGCGCTATTCGATCCTGGAACTGAGCGGCGAACTGCGCGCGCGCCAGCAGGCCGCGCTGGCCAGCCGTCATCCGGCGCTCGAGTCACGCATCCGCTGGCTCGACCGGCTGCCGGATGCACTGCGCGGGGCGATCGTCGCCAACGAGGTGCTCGACGTGGTACCAGTCCATCTGGTGCAGTGGGCGGAATGCGAGCAGGACACCGGGGGCGGTTTCAGCCCGGCGACGGTCCCCGCTGCCGCCGCCGCCGCCGCCGCCGCCACCGCCACCACCGCCACCACCGCCACCGCCGGCATCAGCGCCGGCATCAGTGAACGCTGTGTCGCCTGCGGCGATGAGGGTGCGGACGGCAGCGGCGCGCCGTTTCGCTGGGTCGAGCGTCCGCTCGAAAGCCCCGCATTGCTGGACGCGGCCGCCAGAATTCCGGTCGAGGCGGCGGCACGCCCCTATCTGTCCGAAGTCGCCCCGGCAGTGAATGCGCTGGTCGGCTCGCTGATCGAACGGCTGCAGCAGGGCATCGCCGTTTTCATCGACTATGGTTTCGGCCGCGCAGAGTACTATCACCCGCAACGCCGCCACGGCACGCTGATGTGCCACTACCGGCAACATGCACATACCGATCCTTTCTTTCTGCCCGGGTTGCAGGACATCACCGCCCATGTCGATTTCACCGCAGTCGCCGAAGCAGCCCTGGCCGCTGGCGGCCGTCTCGCCGGCTACACCACCCAGGCAAACTTCCTGCTCGATGCCGGCATCGCCGACCTGCTCGCCCAGACACCGGCCGACCAGCCGGGACGCTACCTGCCGCAGGTGGCCGCGGTACAGCGGTTGCTCTCGCCGGCCGAGATGGGCGAGCTGTTCAAGGTGATGGTCATCGCGCGCGACTGCGAACTGGTACTGCCCGGCCTGGGCGCGCGCGACCTGTCCAGAATGCTCTGACATGGCCGCGCTCCGATGAGCCTTCAGCGCTGGCGCAAGGCCGGCCTGCTGATTCTGGTGCTGCTCGCGATCGCCGCGGCGGTCGGCTGGCAATGGCGCGGCAAGCTGGTCGACACCGTGCTGGTGGAAGAGCAACCGATCATCCATACCATCGTGGTCAGCGGCCGGGTGCAGGCCCCGAACCGAATCGAGATCGGCTCGGTGATCACCGGCAGGGTGACCCGGGTGATGGTGACCGAGGGCGCGCAGGTCGAGGCGGGGCAGCCGTTGATCCTGCTCGATGCAGACGAACTGCGGGCGAGTCTGGCGCAGGCAAGTGCGGCTGAGGCGACCGCGCGCACCCGGGTTGCGACGGTAGGCGAACTGGCTCTGCCGCAGGCAAGCGATGCACTGGCTCAGGCCGAGGCGCAGCTCAAGTACACGGAAGCCGACTTCCAGCGGCAGAAGGCGCTTCGCGATCAGGGATTCATCAGCGATTCGCGGCTGGATGAAGTCGAGCGCCAGCTCGCGATCGCGCGCAGCCAGGTCACCTCAGCGCGCACCCAGCGCCGGGCCCAGAGCGCGACCGGCGTCTCGGCGCGTGAAGCCACAGTACGGCTGAACGAGACAGTCGCCGCGCGCGAACTGGCCGCAGCGAAGCTGGCGCAGACGGTGATCCGTGCGTCGATACCAGGCACCGTGCTCATCCGTTCGGTCGAGCCCGGCGACATCGTCACCTCGACCAAGCGGCTGCTGGTAATCGCCTCGCGCGGCGAGACCCGGCTCACCGCGCAGATCGACGAGAAGAACCTGCCCTTCCTGCGCGAGGGCAGCCGGGCGATCGCCTCCAGCGATGCCTTCCCGGGCGAGCGCTTCGAGGCGGTGCTGTTCTACGTGAGCCCGGGCGTGGACACCTCGCGCGGATCGGTCGAGGCGCGCTTTCGCGTCGCCGACCCGCCGGCCTACCTGCGTGCCGACATGACCGTGTCGATCGACATCGAGATCGCCCGCAGGGACAAGGCGCGGGTGATTCCCGCCAGCGCACTGCGCGAAACCGAAGGGCGCTACACGGTGCAGCGACTGGCCGACGACAGGATCGAGGTGGTACCGGTGACCGTGGGCATCCGCGCCGGGGCCCAGGTCGAACTGCTCTCCGGCCTGGCAACGGGCGAGCGGGTGGTGCTCACCCCGGGGCTGGCTGCCGGCAGCCGCGCCCGCGCTCGATGAGTGCTGCGGCCGGCGAACCTCGCGGGCAGGGCAGGCAGTGATGCGCTTCGAATGGACGGTCGCGTGGCGCTTCCTGCGCGAAGGCGGCGCGCAGACCGTGCTGATCATTGTCGGCGCCACGCTGGGTATCGCCTTCATCGTGTTCATCACCGGTTTTCTGGGCGAGTTGCAGCGGGATATCGTGCAACGCACGCTGGGCGTGCAGCCGCACATCACGGTGAAGCCGGTGGAAGAGGTCGCCCGCGCCCTGCGCGGCGGCATCGCCGAGCCGGGTGCCGCGGCGCAAGGCACAGCGGCCGGGCAAGTGCTGGCCGACATCCAGCCGCGCGGGCAGCGCCTGCGCTCGATCGATCAGTGGCAGTCGATGGTCGTGCGACTGCGCGAGAACCCGGACGTGGTCGCGATCTCGCCCTTGGTGTCCGGTCCGGGCCTGGTGACCCGGGGCGACTCGAACAAGTCGCTCGCCATCGTAGGCATCGTGCCTGAGGCCTATGCTCAGGTGACCCGTCTGGACAAGAAGCTGATCGCCGGCATCCTGCGGGTCGATCCGGGCGATGTGCTGCTCGGGCGCGATCTGGCGGACGATCTGGGCGTCGAAGTCGGCGATCCGGTGCGCCTGTCCACCCCGAACTCGACCGGCGACACCTATCGCGTGCGCGGCATCTTCGATCTCGGCGCGAAGAACCTGAACCAGCTTTATGCGTTCGTCGGGCTGGCGACTGCCCAGGCGCTGCATGCGCTGCCCGGCGGGGTGACCAGTATCGATGTCACGGTCACCGACCTGTGGGATGCGCAGCGGGTCGCGGCAGATCTCGGCCGCAGCATCCCGCATCTGGTGGAGAGCTGGATCACTGTCAACAAGCAGCTGATGGTGGCGCTGTCAAACCAGACGCTGATGACCCGGATGATCCGGGTCACCTTCGGCATGGTGGTCGCCATCGGCGTCGCCAGCGTGCTCATGGTGGCCGTGGTCCAGAAGACTCGCGAAATCGGCATCCTGCGTGCGATGGGTGCCACTCGCTCGCGCGTGCTGCGGGTGTTCCTGCTGCAGGGCGCGCTGATCGGTCTGATCGGCGCAGTCCTGGGCTGCGCTGCCGGCTATGCGCTCGGGCGCCTGATGAGCGGACTGCTCAGGTCGGCTGACGGCACCCAGCTGTTCATCGCGCGCCTGGACTTTCCGCTCTATGCCTACACGCTGCTCGGCGCGATCATGCTCGGAGTGCTCGCCGCCGCGCTGCCGGCAAGGCGCGCAGCGCGGCTCGACCCGGCAGAGGCGATACGGATGTGAGCGGCACCCGCCCACAGAACAGCGATGCGCCGCCAGTGGTCGCAATGCACGGCGTGCGCAAGACCTTCAACCCGGGACTGCCGACCGAGGCCGAGGTGCTGCATGGCATCGATCTGGTCGTCCAGCGCGGCGAGTTCGCCAGTCTGATCGGCCCCTCCGGCTCGGGCAAGAGCACCTTGCTCAACCTGATCGGTCTGCTCGACTGGCCAAGCGGCGGCGACTACCTGCTCAATGGCGTGCCGATCGGCGCCGCCAATGACGACACGCGCACCCGCGCCCGGCTGGACACCCTGGGCTTCGTGTTCCAGTTCCATCACCTGCTGCCCGCGTTCAGCGCCCTGGAGAACGTGATGCTGCCCGGGTTGATGCGCGAGGGCAGGTTCACCGAAGCCGGTCGCGCCAATGCGCGTGCGCTGCTCACGGCAGTCGGGCTGGCCAATGCCGCCGACAAGCGGCCGGCCGAGCTCTCCGGCGGCATGCAGCAGCGGGTAGCGATCGCCCGCTCGCTCGCGCTCGCGCCCGACCTGGTGCTGGCCGACGAGCCCACGGGTAACCTGGATACCCAGAGTGCAGACGACGCGTTCGCCCTGCTGCGCCGGTTCAACCAGGAGCGCGGCTGCGCCTTCCTGATCGTCACCCATGACCCCCGGCTGGCCGCACGCTGCGACCGGGTGATCGAACTGCGCGATGGCATCGTGGAACATGACCGCAAGGTTCTCGCGCCCGCCCAGTCTGGAGTTTGAATCTTGAGAGAACTCGAATAGCTGCCAGGGGACAGCCCCCGCATGGGGTCTGTCCCCGCTTCAAAACAGGATGAAGCACTACACTAGGCACTGGCCGATATGTCGACCGATCTGGCTACCGATGCGCCAACCGATGCGCCAACCGATGCGCCAACCGACGCACCAACCGACGCACCAACCGATGCACCAACCGATCCACCGACCGATCCACCGACCCACAGGCCGACTACGCTGCCGATGAAGCTACCGACTGGTTCGCAGCGCCCGCTGCTGTTCACGCCGATCGAACTGCGTTCGCTGACCGCGCGCAACCGTGTCGTGGTCTCGCCGATGTGCCAGTACGCGTCCGATCAGGGCGGGCCCGCCGACTATCACCTGGTGCACCTCGGGCAGTTCGCCATGGGCGGCGCCGGTATCGTGTTCTCGGAAGAGACTTCGGTCGAGGAACGAGGACGCAAGACCTGGCGCTGTGCCGGCATCTATGACGACCGGCAGGTACCAGCGTACCGACGCTTGACCGGGTTCATCAGCGCCCACGGCGCCATCCCGGCGATGCAGATCGGCCACTCCGGGCGCAAGGGATCGATCAGCGAACCGTGGCAGGGCTACCGGCCGCTGGGTGAAGACGACGCGCGCGCTGGTCGCACGCCCTGGCCGATCGTGTCGGCGAGTGCACTGCCGGATTCCCCGATCGCGCAGACCCCGCATTCGCTCGACCGCGACGAGATCGCGCTGCTCATCGGTCACTGGCGCGAGGCGGCGCTGCGCGCCCTGGATGCCGGCTACCAGGTGCTGGAAGTGCATTCTGCGCATGGCTACCTTCTGCACCAGTTCCTGTCCCCGATCGCCAACCAGCGCAACGACGCCTATGGCGGCGATCTCGCCGGACGGATGCGCCTCACCCTGGAGGTGATCGAAACGGTGCGCGCGGTCTGGCCGGCCCACCTGCCGCTGTTCCTGCGGGTGTCGGCAGTCGATGGGAGCAATGGCCTGTGGACGATCGAGGACACGATCGTCCTCGCCCGCGCAGCACGCGAACGCGGCGTCGATGTGGTCACCACTTCTTCCGGCGGCATCCGCGGCCCGGGTACCGCCGCCCCGGTGCCGCGGGTACCCGGCTATCATGTGCCGTTTGCAGACCGGGTCCGGCGCGAGGCTGAAGTGATGACCCTGGCGGTCGGCCTGATCACCGAAGCCGCGCATGCAGAATCGATCCTGCGCAGCGGCCAGGCCGATCTGATCGGCCTGGCCCGTGAGCTGCTTTGGAATCCGCACTGGCCGGTCCATGCGGCGCAGGCACTCGGCGTCCCCGACTATCTTGATCTGCTGCCGCGCGGCTACGGCTGGTGGCTGGAGCGGCGCGAGGATATTCGCAAGGTGACCGCGCAGGCCGAAGGCGGCGCAACAACGGGCTGAGCAGGCGAGCCACCACGGCCGCCGGCCAGATCAACATCCACGACCGCCACGACAACCACGACAACCACGACAACCACGACCGCCACGACAACCACGACCGCCACGACCGCCACGACAACCACACGATGACGTTCAATGGCATGCGGATTGCTTGTTTGCCTTGCCTTTAATTGATTCCGGAGTACTCCCGATGTCCCGTTCCGCCCCCCTGCACCGCCGATCCTCTGCCCGCACCCTGCTGCAGGCAATATTTTTGGCCGCCTCACTCTCCGTGGCGTCCATGTCCGCCTCTGCCCAGGCCTGGAAGCCTTCGCGCACGGTCGAGCTGGTGGTGTTCGCCGCGCCCGGCGGTGGCAACGACAAGGCGGCGCGGATGCTGCAGAAGATCTGGGCCGACAACAAGATCGTCGATGCAGTGGTGGTCAACCGGGTCGGTGGCGGCGGCACGCTCGCCTACACCTACGTGAGCCAGAAAGCCGCAGACCCGCACTACATCGCGATCGCCCAGGCCGGCGTCATCACCAACCAGCTCGCCGGTCGATCCACCCTCACCCTTAACGACATGACGGTGCTGCCCTACATCGGCACCGAGCCGGTCGCCCTGGCGGTGCGCACCGAGTCATCGATCAAGACGCTCAAGGAGTTCGCCGACCGGCTGCGCAAGGATGTGTCGTCGGTGACCATCTCGCCCGGCAGCACGCTGGCGAGCACCAACCATTTCGTGGTCGCACTGATGGCCAAACAGGTCGGCGCCGACCCGCGCAAGTTGCGCATGGTCACCTTCGGCGGTGGAGCGGAAGCCGCCACCAACGTGCTGGGCGGACACATCGACGCGATGGTCAATGCGTCGAACAACGCAGTGCCTCATGTGCAGGCCGGCAGGATGCGCATCCTCGGCATTTCGTCGCCCAAGCGCGCAGCCAGCATGCCGGACGTGCCGACGTTCCGCGAAATGGGCTTCGACGTGATCCAGGACAGCTGGTACGTGTTCCTCGGCCCCAGGGGCTTGACCGGGCCGCAGATCGCGTTCTGGGACGACGTGTTCGCGCGCACGATGAAGACACCCGAGTGGAAGAAGTTCGTCGACGACAACGGCTGGGAGTTCGGTTTCATGCCGTCCAGGGAAACCGCCGCCTTCCTCAAGAAGGAGTACGAGGAGGCGCGCGGCATCATGTCCGACCTGGGCGCGCTCAAGGTCGAGACCAAGTGAGCGTGGGGCGTCGCGTGGGGCCCCGCTTGCGGGCGGGGCAGTGACCGGCGGCACGACAGCAGCAATGCCCCGGACCCGGGCCCGACAGCGGGTCCCGGCTCTTGTGCTGCTCGCTGGCATGCTGCTGGTCGCGGGCGGCTACCTTTACCTGACTCTGGCGTTGCCCACCCCAGCGCTGGCCGATCCACTCGGCCCACAGATTTTTCCGATGCTGGTCTGTGCGGGCCTTTTCCTGAGCGCACTGTTGTTGGTGGTCGAGCTGTGGCGCAGCAGCAGCGCCACCCGGCAGGCCACCGAGCCGTTCGACCGCCGCTCGCTCGCCCTGCTCGCCGGCATCACCGCGTGGACCGCCCTCTATTTCTTCACCTTCGAGCGCTTGGGGTTCCTGCTGTCGACTGTGGTGTTCCTGTATGCACTGATGACCGTGTTCAACCCGGGGCGCTGGGGGGTCAACGCCGCCTGTGCCATCGGCTTCGCGCTCGGGGCCTGGCTGCTGTTCGTGGTCGTGCTGTCGGTCCGGCTGCCCCAGGGCTTCCTGTCGTTCTGAGCCAGCGCCAGAGCGCAGCCACAGACCCGTCACGATGGACGCATTCACTCACCTGCTGGCCGGCTTCTCGGTCGCCGCCCAGCCGATCAACCTGGGCTATGTGTTCCTCGGCTGCCTGCTGGGAACGGTAATCGGCATGTTGCCCGGCATCGGGCCGGCCGCGGGGATCGCCCTGCTGCTGCCGATCACCTACGGCATCGAACCGACCTCGGCGCTGATCATGCTGTGCGGTATCTACTATGGTGCGATGTATGGCGGGTCGACCACCTCGATCCTGATCAACACGCCCGGCGAGTCGTCCTCGGTGATGACCGCGCTGGACGGCTATGCGATGGCGCGCGGCGGCCGCGCCGGGGCCGCACTGGCCATCGCGGCGATCGCCTCGTTCATTGCCGGCACCGCCTCGGTGGTGCTGCTGTCGCTGCTCGCCATACCGCTGGCCGGCTTCGCGCTCAAGTTCGGGCCAGCCGAGTACTTCACCCTGATGCTGTTCGCGATGACCTCGGTCGCCGCCCTCACCGGCGCCTCGCTCGCCCGCGGACTGCTGGCGATGTTCCTCGGCCTGATGCTCGCCACAGTCGGCATCGATCTGCAAAGCGGCCAGCAACGCTACACCTTCGATCTGCCGGAACTGCAGGACGGCATCGGCTTCATCGTCGTGGTGGTCGGCCTGTTCGCGATCGCCGAAGTGTTCTGCGGGCTGGAAGACCACCTGCGCGGGCGCGCCGAGATCATCCGCCTGTCCGGGCGTCTGTGGCTGACCCGGGACGAATGGCGGCGCTCGCGGATGCCGATCGTGCGCGGCACCGGCATCGGTTTCTTCAAGGGCGTCTTGCCGGGCGCCGGCGCCACCATCGCCACCATCCTTTCATACAGCATCGAGCGCATGCTTTCGCGCACGCCGGAGAAGTTCGGCACCGGCATGATCGAAGGTGTGGCCGGACCGGAGGCGGCGAACAATGCGTCCACCGGCGGCGCGATGGTGCCGCTGCTCACCCTGGGCGTGCCCGGTTCCGGCTCGACCGCGGTGCTGCTGGCGGCCTTCATCATGTACGGCCTGCAGCCGGGTCCCATGCTGTTCGAAAAGCGCCCCGACCTGGTCTGGGGGCTGATCGCGAGCATGTATATCGGCAATGTCGTGCTGCTGATCCTCAATCTGCCGCTGGTCGGACTGTTCGTGCGACTGCTCTACATCCCGACCGGCCTGCTGTTGCCGATGGTGATCTCGATCTCGGCGATCGGCATCTTCGCGGTCAACGGCAACATCTTCGAACTGTATCTCGCGCTCGGCTTCGGTGTGCTCGGCTATGCCTTCCGCAAGCTGGCGATTCCGGTCGCCCCGCTGGTGCTGTCGCTGGTGCTGGGCGGCATCATGGAGCAGTCGTTCCGCCAGGCGATGACCATCTCGGGCGCCGATCCGGGCGTGTTCGTGAAGAGTCCGATCTGCATCGTGCTGCTCTTGTGCTCGGCAATCGCGCTGTCGGTGCCGCTGCTGGCACCCCTGTTTCGACGGTTCACTGCCGGGCGCAGCGCGATGCCCGCAGCCAGATGAATACCCGTTTCCGGATTGAGCCAAGTCCCTAAGTCGAGGGCGATCACCCGCGCGAGCCCCGACTAGGCCCAACTGTCTAACGCCACCAGGCCTGGCCGCAACCGGCCACCCATGTGGCGAACGCCTGATGAATCGCCTCGCGGTCGCGCGTCGCGACGAAGCCAAGATCGGCCTCGAGCCGGTTGACCGCCATCAGGCTGCGCGCGCGATCGGTGTAGTGGATGTTCGGTACGTCGCCGGCACTGGCAGTGCGATGGCGAAACCCGGCGAAGCGGGCGGCCAAGACGGCGCACCACGCTGAGATATCGCCTGTCCAGTCGATCCCGGCACTCAGGTTGTAGACAAAGTGCGGCAGCGCTGGCGCATCGGCCAGGGCCACCAACGCGGCGCCGACATCGGCGCTGTACACCCAGTCGCGGGTGCACTCGTCCGCGGGCAGGATCGCCTCGCCACCGGCGACCGCGAGCCGCGCCAACTGCGAATGCGGCCCGAAGTTGTCGCGTACCCCCTGCGGATGGGACGACCCGTCACGCTCCCAGGGTCCGAGCAGCGTGCCCAGACGGGTACAGGCGATTTCCATCTGCCACAGCTCGGCCAGCCGGCGTGCAGCGCGCTCCGCAGCGTACTTGCTGGTGGCATAGAGCGTTGTCGGCAGCACCGGCGTGGTGTCTTCGTGCATCGTGCCTGGCCGGTACAGCGACTCGCCATAGACCGCGCCCGAACTGGTGATCACCACCCGACGCACCCCGGCGCGGCGTGCGGCCTCGAGAATACCGATCGTGCCCAGCACATTGACCTCGAACACCGGCCGCGGGTCGCTCGCCTCGCGCGCGGGCCCCGAGGTCACCGCGGCGGTATGGATCACCGCCTCGATCCTGGCCGCCGAGAACGCACGGTCGAGCGCCCCCGCATCGCGCAGGTCGCCAACTACGGCGCGCACGGTGCCAGGCAAGGCCGACAGCTCGGCGCTGGCAACCGCGCGGGGCAGAGTCATGTCGAAAGACACCGTCTCACGCCCGGCCCTGGCCAGCGTCTCGACCACGTTCAGACCAACGTACCCACTGCCCCCGGTGACCAGTATTGCCATTGTGTGTCCTGTTCGCTGCCGAAGTGTGCGATCGAGCGTCGATCTTACCCGCGCCTGTTACCCGCGCCTGTTACCCACGCCAGTTACCCACGCCAATTACTCGCGCCGCAGGCGATAATCGGGGCATGATCCGATTCCAGAATCTCGCACTGCGCCGCGGCGCCAAACTGCTCGTCTCCGACCTGAACGTCCAGATCGCCTCAGGCGAGCATGTCGGACTGGTCGGCGACAACGGCAGTGGCAAGTCGTCCCTGATCTCGCTGCTGCTCGGCCAGTTGCTGCCGGATGCGGGCGACGTGTTCATCCCGGCGCAATGGCGCACCGCCCATGTCGCCCAGCACGCGCCGCACAGCGCGCGCGAGGCCACCGAGTTCGTCATCGACGGCGATCATGAACTGCGTCGCCTCGAGGCAGAGCTGGCAAAGGCGGAAGAAGCACACGACGGGCATGCCGCCGGTGAACTGCATGCGCGGCTCGCAGACCACGATTCATACACCGCCCGCTCACGCGCCGAGTCGCTGCTGCTCGGGCTGGGTTTCAAACCCGACCAGCTCGACTCGCCGGTGTCGAGCTTCTCGGGCGGATGGAAGATGCGGCTGGCACTGGCGCAGACGCTGATGACCCCGTCCGACCTGATGCTGCTGGACGAGCCTACCAACCACCTGGACCTGGACGCCATCGTCTGGCTGGAGGACTGGCTGTCGCGCTATCCGGGCACGATGATCGTGATCTCGCATGACCGCGACTTTCTCGACTCGGTGATCAACGTCACCCTGCATCTGGACGACGCCAAGCTCAAACGCTATGGCGGCAACTACTCCACCTTCGAACGGGAGCGGGCGATCCAGCTCACCGTCCAGCAGTCTGCCTTCGTCAAGCAGCAACAGCATATCGCCCACCTTGAATCGTTCATCGTCCGGTTCAAGGCCAAGGCAAGCAAGGCGCGCCAGGCGCAGAGCCGGGTCAAGGCCCTGGAACGGATGACCCTGGTCGCCCCGGCGCATGCATCGAGCCCGGTGCAGTTCGAGTTCGCCGATGCCGGCCAGAGCCCGAACCCGATGATCCATCTCGATCATGTGTCCTGCGGCTATCCGGGCGTGGACGGCGGCGCACCGAAGATCATCCTGCGCAATGTGAGCCTCACCCTGACCCCGGGCCAGCGCATCGGCGTGCTCGGCGCCAACGGCCAGGGCAAGACCACACTGGTGCGCACCCTCGCCGGCGAGTTGAAGCCGTTCGATGGCGACATGGTGCTCGGGCGCAATCTCGCCATCGGTTACTTCGCCCAGCATGAGATCGAGCGCTTGCGCGATGACGACTCGCCGCTCGGCCACCTGATCCGGCTGGCACGCGACATCGGCTCCAGGGCGAAGGAAGGTGAACTGCGCGCCTTTCTCGGCCGCTTCGACTTCAGCGGCGACATGGCGGTGTCGAAGGTGGCGCCGTTCTCCGGTGGCGAGAAGGCCCGGCTCGCACTGGCGCTGATCGTGTTCCGCCGACCCAACCTGCTGTTGCTGGACGAGCCGACCAACCACCTGGATCTCGAGATGCGAGAGTCGTTGACCATGGCGCTCGCCCAGTTCGACGGCACCTTGATCCTGGTCTCGCATGACCGCCACCTGCTGCGCTCGACCGCAGACGAGTTCCTGCTGGTCGCCGACGGCGCGGTCGCGCCGTTCAACGGCGATCTGGACGACTACCGGCAGTGGCTGGAACAGCGCACCCGGGCTGCGGCCAAACAGGCGGCGCGTGGCGCGACGGCGACGGCGACCGTGCCCGCTGCCAGCACCGCCACTCCCGCCACACCGGCTGCCCCCAAGGCTGCGCCGGCCAGGCCGCAAGCGCAGAAAGCAGGCAAGTACGCTGCAGCAGAGCCCCAGCGAAACGCTGCCCAGCCGGCACAGCGCAAGCCGATCGAGCGGGAAGTCATCCGCCTGGAGCAGGAGATCGAGCGGCTCACCACTCAGAGGCAGGCACTCGACGACCTGCTGGCAGACCCCGACCTGTACACCTCGGCGCGCCAGGGGGAACTCACTACACAACTCGCCAACCATGCGACGCTGGCAGCCCGGCTTGAAGCCGCCGAAGCCGACTGGGTCGCACGTCAGGAGGCGCTGCAGGAACTGGTACGGTCCTGAGGGAAGGCGACGCGCCTCCCCTGCGATCGCAGGTCCGAAGCAGCCCGGACTGGTCGGTTGCTTGCGGTGTGGCGCGACTGCGCGAGACGACGACCCAGGATTGACGGACTGAGTCCATCCATCGCCCTGGGTCCGCCCGTCGCCGGCAACCAGCAATGACAGGACGGGCGTTCCAACGCTGTCGTCGATGGCGACCCGCCGCGCGCACGTAGACGATCAGAAGCTCTGCCCCGCTGAGGTGCTGCAACCAGCCAGAGCGGATTGCGTACTGCGCGCTGCCCGGCGCCCGTGTGTCGGCCGATGCAAGCGCGGGAACCAGCGCGGCGCCTGCGTTTCTGCACGCGCCGGACTGCGCCATCCGGCGCGCACGATCAGGGCTGGCAGGCGACCCGATCTGCGGATCGCCTGCACCTGGGCACAGAGACAGGTACGAGTCTGCATGATCACCCCGGCTGGCGCTGTCCGCGCGGCACGGCCCGCGGTGCGCTCTGGCTGGCGTCGGCCTGGGTGGCGCTCTGCAGCTCGACCGCGAGTTCGATCGCGGCGCGATTGCGCCACACCTGCAGCTTCAACCGCTCGCCAGGCCGCGCTGCGCCAATGCGCTGTGACAGCTCGCCTGCGGTCCTGATCGGTTGATCGCCGATACGGGTCACCACGTCGCCTTGTCGCAGGCCGGCGGCGGCGGCCGCGCCGTTGGGCTGCACGCCACTGATCACCGCACCATCCGGTCGGGGCAGGCCGAACGACTCGGCCAGGGCCTGATCCAGATCCTGCACATTCACCCCAAGCCTGGCATGGTCGACCCGCCCGGTGGCAACGATCTGCGTCTTGATGCGCATCGCGACATCGATCGGGATGGCGAACGCCAGCCCCTGAAAGCCGCCGCTGCTCGAGTAGATCTGTGAGTTGATGCCGATCACGCGGCCGGCGCCATCGAACAGCGGGCCACCCGAGTTGCCGGGATTGACCGCCGCATCGGTCTGGATGAACGGCACTCGCGCGTCGCCCGGCAAGGCGCGGCCCTTGGCGCTGACGATGCCCTGGGTCGCACTCTGCTCGAAGCCGAACGGCGCGCCGATGGCGAGCACATAGTCGCCGACCCGAACGTCGGATGGATCGCCGAGCACCACCGCCGGCAGACCGGTGGCATCGATCTTGAGCACCGCGATGTCGGTGGCCGGATCGATGCCGAGCACGCGCGCGCGATGCTCGCTGCGGTCCTGCAGCTTGACCGAGACTTCCTTGGCGTCGCGCACCACATGCGCATTGGTCAGCACCAGACCATCGGCGCTGATGATGAAGCCGGAACCCTGCCCGCGAAACGGCGCGTCGCCGCGCTGCTGGGGCATTTTCGGGAAGCCGGGAAGGCCGCGGAAGAACTGCTGCATCGGGTCTTCAGCCTCGCCCTCGGCAGCCGGACGCGAGCCGGCCACATTGATGCCCACCACCGAGGGGCCGAAGCGCTCGACGATCGCGCGATAGTTCGGTGCGGAAGTAGACGGAATCGGGGCGAGACGGGCCTCTGCGCGCAAGGCGCTGTCATCGATCGCGCCCGCGGGCACCTGCGTCGCCGCGGTTGTACCTGCACCGGCACCTGCACCGGCATTCATGCCGGCGCCCTGGGAGAGCGCGAGCGCCGGCTGAGCGCTGGCGGCCGGCGGGCGCGCCTGGCTCAACATCTGGCCGGTAAACGCGCCAGCCGCACCGACTGCCAGCAGCCCTGCGACCGACAGTGCGGCGACCAGCGGCCTGACCTGCAGACGCCGTGCTTCCGGCCTGCCAGCCTGCCCCGCGCCCGGACGCGGGTTCGTGCTGTTGGGTTCCCTGCCTGAAACATCGTTCACGGTGCGCTCCTGTCCTTGTTGGATCGCGCCGCCCGGCGGGCAACGCGTGATCAACGAGAATGAGGATGCGCGTGTGCGGTGAGTCGCCAGTTAGCCCGCGGTTAGCGTTGCATTAGGCGGCTCGGGCGAGAACCGCACGCTGACGCGCAACCCGCCAAGCGGCGAATCCTCGAGCGCAATGGTCGCGCGGTGGCGATCGGCGATCGCGCGCACGATCGCCAGCCCGAGGCCGCTGCCGGTGGTCTCGCCCGGATTGCGTCGATAGAAACGGTCGAACACCCGCTCGCGCTCTTCCACCGGGATACCGGGTCCGTCATCGTCCACAGTGACCCGCGCTGCCCCCGCCTCGCGTTCGACCCTGACCACCACTCGCCCCCCCGGATGACCGTAGCGAACCGCGTTGTCGACCAGATTTCGCACCAGGACGGACAGGGATTGTGGGTCGGCCGAGACTGTGGTCGTCGCGCGGGCAGCATCCTGCGCACCGCCGTTGGCCGACCCGCGCTCCAGCGACAGTTCGATGCCGCTCTCGGCAGCGAGCGCCACCGTATCGGCGATTGCGGCGCGGGCGAGCTCGGTGAGATCGACGTCACCCAGCACAGGCTGCGCAGCGTCGGCGACACCGTCCGCCAAAGGATCGCGCTGGAACTCGTCACGTGGCTCACTGCGCGCCAGGGTCAACAGCTGTTCCACCAGGTGGCGTGCGCGCTCGATGCCGGCGGCCAGGCGGTCGGTCGCCGCCTGCCGCGCCGCCGGATCGATCGCCCGGCGCAGGACCTCGAGTTGCAGTTTGAGAGCGGTCAATGGTGAGCGCAGTTCATGGGCGGCATCGGCGACGAAGGCGCGCTGGATGTCGAACGCGCCGCGCAGGCGGGCGAGCAGCGCGTTAAGTGACCCGACCAGCGGTTCGATCTCGGTAGGCAGCCCCCGGCTATCGAGCGGCGCGAGCGCCTGCGCCTGCAGACCCTTCACTTCATTGGCCACCCGGCGCAACGGCCCGAGCGAGAAACCGACCACCCACCAGACGGCCAGCGCCAGCAGCGGCGCGATCGTAAGCAGTGGCAACACGCTTCGAAACGCAGTCTCGGCGGCAAGCTGGCGGCGCACGACCATCGGTTGCGCGACCCGGATCACCCGGTTGCCGAAACCGAGGCTGAACATCCGCCAGGCCTCGCCCGAAATCTGGACGGTGGAAAAACCGAGCGCTACCGTCTTCGGCATACCGGGCAGATTACGCGAGAAGTACACCATCGAGCCATCGCTGCTCCACACGTTGACCACGAAGTCGGTCGGCTCGGGCGGCGGCAGGGCCTGCTCCGCCGGTGCGCCCATGCTCTGGTCGCGCAGGGACAGCGCCATCTGCTTCAACTGATAGTCGAACAGTGCCTCGGTCTCCCGCAGCACCCCGCGGTAAGTGACTCCGCCCAGGATCAATGCAGTCAACGTGACCAGCGCGAACGACGACCACAGCACCCGCGCCTGGATCGAACGCACTGCGCGACCGCCGGATCAACGACCGGCGCGCGGCTTGCCGACGTAATAGCCGACGCCGCGCACCGTGTGGATGAAGTCTTCGCCGAGCTTGCGCCGAAGCTGGTGAACATAAACCGAGATCGCATTGCTCTCGATCTCCTCGCCCCAGCCGTACAGCCGGTCTTCCAGCTGCGCACGGGAGAGGATCGCGCCCGGTCGCAGCATCATCGCTTCCAGTACCGCATACTCGCGCGCCGACAGAATCACCCCTTCCCCGTTGACCGACACCGCGCGCGTGGTCGGGTCCAGCGTGACTGGACCGACATCGATCGCAGGATCCGCACGCCCCGCATGACGGCGGATCACCGCTCGCATGCGCGCAGTAAGTTCCTCCAGCTCGAACGGCTTGACCACGTAGTCGTCGGCGCCGGCATCCAGACCGGCGACACGGCTCGCGAGGTCATCCCGCGCGGTAACGATGATCACTGGCGTGGCGTCCTTCTGTGCGCGCAGTCCGCGCAGGACATCCAGGCCCGTCACCTGCGGCAGCCCGAGATCGAGCAGCACGAGATCGAAGCGTTCGGTGGCGAGCGTGGTCTGGGCAGCACGCCCGTCGCGCACCCAGTCGACCGCAAACCCCTCGTGTTTCAGCGCTGAGCGAACGCTGTCGCCGATCATCGTGTCATCTTCAATCAGAAGGATTCGCATCGCAGACAAGGCCGGGGGGAGTGAAACGGGAGAGGCGCGGGCGGGAGCAGATCGGCGCCGCGCTGGTTCTGGCAAACTAGGGCGCTGGCGTTAGCGTAGCGTTAACGTGAACAAATATGGATCGAAGGCGGCATGGCACCTGCGCGTGAGCGAGGGGCCAGGTTCCTTTTCCCGCGCGGGAAGGCGCCTTGGCGCATGCGTGCGTGGGAAAAGGAGCCTGGCCCCTCCTGACCACCGTGGGAAAAGGAGCCTGGCCCCTCCTGACCACAGCGCATGCGTGCGTGGGAAAAGGAGCCTGGCCCCTCCTGACCACAGCCCTCCGGAGCACAGATTTCTTTCGTCCTTGGGGTGCCGCCACTCGGCATGACTGGTTAGTACAGCGACAGTGCAGCAACAACCGGGGCATCCCCCGACCTTCAAACACGGGTCGGAGCAAGGGCCGCCCCATTATCCACCGGAGGCAGGCGATGCTGAAAGTCTGGGGACGCACCACCTCGATCAACGTGCAGAAGGTGCTCTGGTGCCTCGCCGAGACCAGCACGCCCTACGAGCGGATCGATGCCGGCCTTGCGTTCGGCCTGAACACTGAAGACTGGTACCGGAGAATGAACCCGAACGCGCTGGTGCCGACCATCAACGATGACGGCTTCGTGCTCTGGGAGTCGAATTCCATCGTGCGTTATCTGGCCGATCGGCATGGCCAGGGCACGCTCTGGCCGACCAGTTCGCAGGCGCGCGCGGACGCCGACCGCTGGATGGAGTGGCATTCGACCTGCGCCTGGGGAACCTCGCTGCGCGTAGCGTTCTTCAACCTGTACCGGGTCGCCCCGGAGAAACGCGACCAGAAGGCGGTCGATGCGGCGATCGCGCAGGCCATCCAGTACTTCAGCCTGCTCGATGCCCACCTGGCCGATCGTCGCTATGTGATCGGCGACACACTGACCATGGGCGACATTCCGATCGGCTGCGCAGCGCATCGCTTTCTGAACATGGATTTCCCCCGCCCGCCGCTGCCCTCGCTCGCCGCCTGGTACGCGCGCCTGCTGGAGCGCCCCGGGTATCGGGCCCATGTGGCCCTGCCGCTGAGCTGACAGAGGCGGCGGCCTGGCGGTAACCCGGCGGCGCCAACCCGGCGGTAACCCGGTGGCAACCCGGCGGGGGTCAGGCTGACTCAGGCTGCGGCGAGCCTCGCATTGGCAAGCGCCAGCCTGTCCATCAGGATGCGCAGGAACGCCCGGTTCACCTTGACCTGCAGCGCATCGCTCGCCGAGTTGAGCGCGCTCGCCTTGATCTCGACCACCAGCGCCGGCGCGATCACCGTGATCGAAGTGGTCCGCCGTGCCACCGGCGCGTTGAAATAGAGCATCTCGCCGAAGCAGTCGCCCGGCTTCAGGATGTTGAGCGTGGTGCCCGCACGCGACACCCGCACTTCACCCTCGGCGAGAATGAAGAAACTGTCGCCCTGCTCGCCCTCGCGCACCAGGACGGCGGAAGGCGCAGCCCGCCACCAGCGGGTCACCCTGAGCGCCTCCCACACCTCGACCTCCTCGAACTCGCGGAAGAACGCCAGGGCGCGAATCGCGGCGAACTTGGCCGCGTCGTTCAGATCGCTCTGCGGCAAGGCGAGCGCGCCGATCACCCGGGACAGGTCGTCGGCGAACTCCTGCCAGCTCGAGTAGCGGCGGGTGCGGTCCTTGGACATCGCCCGCAGCGTGATGTCATCCAGTTCGCCCGCCATCCCGGCGCGCGCGTCCGACGGTGGCGTCGGTTCGATGTTGAGGATCTGATAGACAAGGCTGGCGTGGTTGCTGCCGTTGAACGGCAGCTTGCCGGTCAGCAGCTGATAGAGCACGACGCCCAGCGAATAGATGTCGGTCTGGTGCGTCAGCGGCTCGTCGCGCACCTGCTCGGGCGACATGTAGGCGGGCGAACCGATGCCGTTGATCTGGGTCTGGTCAGCGGTCATCGACAGCGCCGAGCCGAAGTCGCTCACCTTGAACGTGTGATCGGCAGCGCCAAGAATGTTCGCCGGCTTGATGTCGCGATGGATCAGGCCACGCTGCTGGGCGAAGAACAGTGCCTGCGCACACTTGAAGATGATCTCGACCACCTGCTCGACCGGCAGCAGTCGAGCGGGCGTGGTGTAGTACTCGAGCGTGCCCCCCGGCACATATTCCATCACGATGTAGCTCGAGTCTTCGTCGTCCACTGCGTCGAAGATGGTCGCGATGTACGGATGCGACAGCTTGCCGACCAGGGTCGCCTCGTTCAGATACATGTTGCGAAAGCGGCGCGCCATACGTGCATCTCCACCGTCGCTACGGGTGAACAGCTTGATCGCCACCTCGCGGCTGCCGAACGGATCGGTCGCCAGGTAGACGCTGCTGGTGGCCCCGCGCCCCAGTTCACGCAGGATCGGGTACTTGCCGATCTTCTTCGGACAATCTTCGTGCATCGTGGGGGACCGGCTGGCCGCTGTACGTGGTTCGGGAGGTCCAGTTAGCGGCGGACGCACCGGATTCTTGAACGCCCATGGCGCAAGCGTACGCGGCGGAAATGACGGTTGGCGCGATGGTTTCCACAACGGCAGTCAGTTTTTGCTTGGTGATTCGGTCAAGGTCGCGTATCTTCCGGTTGCTGTAACGGATATGGCACTGCAGCATGTGCCGTGCGAGTGCCCGTCGTGACTGTTTGTATCATGCCGATCCGTTCAGCAAGCGTTTGTTTTATTTAGTTATCTCATCGTCTCTGACCTCTTCGGATTCACGTTCTGCCCACAAGGTGGCGTGCATCCAGCAGCGTTTCCCCAGGTTCTCCTGATGGAGTGCGATTCGGTTGGTGCCGGTGTATGGGCCTGCCGACTGCTGCGCGTCATTTTCGCGCCAGGGTTGCCGTTTCCGTCCTCGGACGGCATGCCCCTCTAGCCATCGCAACGTTGGCGCCCCCACCGGAATGGCGGCGCGGAGACAGCAGAACATGACATTCGATACTCTCGGCCTGGCCGCGCCGATCCTGGAAGCGATCGCCGCCGCTGGCTACACCGAACCGACCGCAGTGCAGGCGCAGGCTGTGCCAGAAGCGCTGGCCGGGCGCGACCTGATGGTCTCGTCGCAGACCGGCAGCGGCAAGACCGCAGCCTTCATGCTGCCTGCCCTGCAACTGCTGACCGAGCCGCATCCGGTCAACGGCAACGGCCCGCGCGTGCTGGTCCTCACCCCGACGCGCGAGCTGTCGATGCAGGTCACCCGCGCAAGCGAGACCTACGGCCGCAACATGCGCCGGGTGAAGACGGTATCGATCGTCGGCGGCATGCCCTACCCGGTGCAGAACCGTCTGCTCAAGATGG
>JBBRCD010000053.1:0-26583 GCA_038205245.1 Burkholderiales bacterium | reverse complement strand
CATCTCCTTTGTTCCGTGCAAGCACTCGGTCTCTTCAAACCTCGTCCCCCTGCAAATCTCGGCTCGCGCCTCAACCCACTCGGAACTCGGCCCGCTTTCACCAAGCACCCACACCTATCGGCTGTAGTTTGTTAAAGAGCGGCAGCTTCGTGCGGCGTGCATCGAGTTGACGCAGACCGCACTCGATCGGGTTACTTATTTCGTAATCCGTCGGCTGCAAAGAAGCGGAAGTATAGCGTTCAAAATGGAACGGTCAAGTGGTTTTCATCAAAAAAGCACAGGCATTTCGCTGCCACGCCGCAACACAGTCGCGTATTGGAGACGATCCGGGCCCGATGCCTTGATTCAGACGATCAAAACCCGCGCAAACCGGCGCTTGCCGACCTGCACCAACGCCTTGTCTCCCCGAGTCATCGTGCGTGTGCGATCGATCAGGCGATCGCCGTTGACCTTCACCGCGCCCTGATCGATCAGGCGCAACGCCTCGGACGTACTTGCGACGAGGCCGCTCTGCTTGAGCACCTGCGCGATGCCGATTGCAGCCTCGGTGGCGGCAACATCCACCTGCGGCACGTCCTCGGGCACCTCGTCGCGGCGAAAGCGCGCATCGAATGCCTCGACAGCACGCAGCGCTGCCGACCCACCATGGAAGCGCTCGACCATCTCGCGCGCCAGTTCGACCTTCACATCGCGCGGGTTGCGTCCATCATCCACCTCGCGCTTCCACTGCGCGATGGTCGATGAAGGCTGCAGCGAAAGCAGGTCGAGGTAACGCCACATCAGCCCGTCGGATACCGACATCAACTTGCCGAACATCTCGTCGGGCGCATCGGTGATCGCGATAAAATTGCCAAGCGACTTCGACATCTTGTTGACGCCGTCCAGTCCCTCGAGCAGCGGCATGGTGATGACGATCTGTGCCGGCTGCCCGTGATGGCGCTGCAGCTCCCGGCCCATCAGCAGGTTGAATTTCTGGTCGGTGCCACCCAGCTCGACATCGGCGCGCAGGGCAACCGAGTCATAGCCTTGCACCAGTGGGTAAAGAAACTCGTGAATCGCGATCGGCTGCTCACCGCGATAGCGCTTGCTGAAGTCGTCGCGCTCCAGCATGCGCGCAACGGTGTGGGTGCCTGCCAGACGGATCATGTCCGCGGCCTTCATCGCGTCAAACCAGGTCGAGTTGAACGCCACCTCGGTGCGCTGCGCGTCCAGCACCTTGAACACCTGGCTCCGGTAGGTCTCGGCGTTGGCAGCCACCTGCTCTGCGGTCAGCGGCGGACGGGTCGCGCTCTTGCCGGTCGGGTCGCCGATCATCCCGGTGAAGTCGCCGATCAGGAAGATCACCTGATGCCCCAGATCCTGGAACTGGCGCATCTTGGTCAGCAGCACGGTGTGGCCCAGGTGCAGGTCCGGCGCGGTCGGATCGAACCCCGTCTTCACCCGCAGCGGTCGTCCCCGGCCCAGCCGCTCTACCAGCTCACCGTGCGATATCAGGTCGACGCTGCCGCGCGCGATCAATTCGACCTGCGCGTCGATCGATGTACTGGCATGGGCACTGATTGTCGACGGGGTATTCAGGGTTTCCACGGCGCGTCCGGTCGCCGGCGTTCACGCCAAGGCGGGGTGCCGGGGGCGCTGCCGGAAATTCTGTTAGTCTTGCGAAATTAGTTCGGTGGATCAATGACTAAACCGTCAACACGCGAGTCACAGCAAGGGTCACTGCGCGAGTCACTGCAGACATCGGCAGCCAGGCTTTCGCGTCTGTTCGCCGGCAGTGCGCCCACGCATCCGATTCTAGCGGAAAACGTTTACGCGTCCGGCCGGCGGCTGTTCACTGGGCACCGTGCCTGGCTGCTGGCCGCGGCAATGCCATTGCTCGGCGTGGCTGCTGCGTTCGGCATAGCGCCCGATACGGCGACGAGTATTGCCCCGTTGCGTACCGTCGTGGAGTCGATCGAACTGCCGGCGCCTACCGCACTGGACGATGGCCAGACGTTCGTGCGCGAGGAGCGCGTGCAGCGCGGGGACACCGTGCCGGCCATGCTGGCGCGCCTGGACATCCGCGACGCGGCAGCAATCGAGTTCATCCGGCAGGACCGCGCGATGCGCCCACTGCATCAACTCGCCCCGGGCCGGGCGGTGCGCGCCCAGACCGGCATCGACGGCACGCTGAACTGGCTCGAATACGCCACCGGGCAAGGCACAGTGCTGCGCCTCGCGCGTGACGACCAGCAAAAGCTTTCGGCGTCCGAGCGGCCCCTCGACATGGAGCGGCGGATCGAGATGAAGTCAGGCGAGATCCGGACCTCGCTGTTTGCGGCCACCGATGCCGCGAACCTGCCGGATGCCGTGGCGACACAGATGGCCGAAATGTTCTCCTCGGAGATCGACTTCCATCGCGACCTGCGCCGCGGCGACACCTTTACTGTCGTCTATGAAGCGTTCTATCACCACGGCGAGCGGGTGCGCATCGGACGCGTGGTTGCCGCCGAGTTCCTCAATGGCCGTCGAGTGTTCCAGGGTGTCTGGTTCGACACCGCCAGCGGTGAGGGCGGCTATTACACGCCAGGCGGTCTGAGCCTGCGTCGCGCGTTCCTGCGCTCGCCGCTGGAGTTCAGCCGTGTGACCTCGGGCTTCAGCCACGCGCGCTTCCACCCGGTGCTGCAGGAGATGCGCGCCCATCGCGGCATCGACTATGGCGCCCCGATCGGCACACCGATCAAGGCGGTTGCCCATGGCACGGTCGACTTCGCGGGACGCCAGGGCGGCTACGGCAACGTGGTTGTGCTGGCGCATCAGAACAACGTCACCACCGTGTACGGCCACATGAGCCGCTTCGCAGCCAAAGTGCGCAAGGGCGTGCGGGTCAGCCAGGGCGAAGTGATCGGCTATGTCGGAATGACTGGGCTGGCAACCGGACCTCACCTGCACTACGAGTTCCGCATTTCGGGCGTGCACATGGACCCGCTGAAGGTTGCATTGCCCGAGGCGCTGCCGATCACCAACGCGCTGCGTCCTGCGTTCGAGGCGACCACTGCAGCCTACAGCGAACAGCTACGCGTCCTGCGCGGGTCCAATCTCGCGCGCCTCGAATAAGCGATGCGCACGCGGGCGCCCGGCCGATGATCGTTGTGATCGTCGCTGTGATCGATGCACCGCGCTGACCCGGACGCGCCGGCCGGAAGGTATTT
Source organism: Burkholderiales bacterium (assembly GCA_038205245.1). Taxonomy (GTDB): domain Bacteria; phylum Pseudomonadota; class Gammaproteobacteria; order Burkholderiales; family CAIKXV01; genus CAIKXV01. The sequence continues at coordinate 23,392 of JBBRCD010000053.1, read as the reverse complement.
CGCAGGACTGATGTCAGGAACCAGCGTCGATGGGGTAGACGCAGTGGTCGCCGACTTCGCCGAGGCCAGACCTCGTGTGCTGGCCATGCACCACGTCCCTTTTCCACCGGACCTCAGACGCACGCTGCTAGCGCTCGCCAGTTCTGGCGACGGCGAAATCGACCGCGCGGGCGAAGCCGCGCTTGCGCTGGCAAACCTGTATGCCCGCGCCAGCCTCGCTGCGATCGCCGAGGCCGGCCTTGAGGCCCGGGCCATCTCGGCCATCGGCTGCCACGGACAAACTATCCGACACCGTCCGCAGCGCGGCTATACGGTGCAGATAGGCGATCCCGCGGCGCTCGCCGAGCGCGCCGGCATTCCGGTCGTTGCCGACTTCCGCTCGGCTGATCTTGCCGCTGGCGGCCAGGGCGCGCCGCTGGCACCGGGGTTCCATGCCGCCTTCCTCGCCGATCCGGCCATAGATCGCGTGGTCCTGAACCTTGGTGGCATCGCGAACCTGACCCGGTTGTCGCCCGGTAAACCGGTCATCGGCTTTGACTGTGGACCAGCGAACATTCTGCTGGACGCCTGGGTAGAGCAGCATCAGGGCGTCCCCTACGACCGCGACGGCACCTGGGCAGAAAGCGGGCAGCCGATCGCCGCGCTGCTCGCGCGGATGCTTGCCGACCCGTTCTTTTTGCTACCGCCGCCGAAGAGCACCGGGCGCGAACTGTTCAACCTGAACTGGCTCGCGCAGCACCTGCGCGGCGATGAACCGGCAGTGGATGTGCAGGCCAGCCTGCTAGCCCTCACCGTCGAGTCAGTTTCAGTGGCCATCGAATCTGTCTGCAACGGTTGCCGAGAGGTGATCGTATGTGGTGGCGGGGCCCGCAACCGGGCATTGCTGGCCGGGTTGTCAAGGCGCTGTGCGCCGAGACAGGTGGCCACCTCGGACGCACTGGGCATCGCGCCTGAAGCCATCGAGCCGCTGGCCTTCGCCTGGCTTGCCAGGGAGCGCTTGGCGGGTCGGCCCGGGAACCTGCCGCAAGTGACTGGCGCGCGCGGGCCGAGGGTGCTGGGGGCGATCTACCCGGCGCCGCGGGCAGCCTGAGGCGCCCGGGGCTCGGCCATCAACGGCCTGGGAACTACGCCGAAAAAGACGACCCGCAGCCGCAGGTGCTGGTGGCGTTCGGATTCTTGATCACGAACTGGGCGCCTTCGACACCCTCGCTGTAGTCGATCTCCGCGCCCTGCAGATACTGGAAACTCATCGGGTCGACCAGCAGCGTGACGCCAAACTTTTCGAGCGCGGTGTCGTCTTCGGCGACCGCGTCCTCGAAGGTGAAACCGTACTGAAAGCCTGAGCAGCCGCCACCACTGACGAACACGCGCAACTTGAGCTCCGGGTTACCTTCCTCGTCGATCAACTGCTTCACCTTGTTCGCCGCGTTCTCGGTGAACACCAGCAGGTTCTTCATCTCGGTTACCGCATTCATCGTAGTGCCTCCAGGAGCGTGACGTACTTCAACGCACAATGTCCATTATATGCGGGTGGACCGGACTCACTGCAAGTGCCGATGTCCGCCAGCGAGCAAACCAGCCCAAAACCGACCCGGGGTTGGCCTATTCCATCGCGGCCGGCTTGAACGGCACCACCTTGTCCGAGCGCACTTCGTCCTCGTGCAGCAGCCGGCCCTGCAGAACCGCGCCCAGGTGGATCTCGATCTTGCGATAGCTCACGTCGCCGGTCACCACTGCCTTGGGCTGCAACTCGACATACTCGGCGCCGATGATCGGCCCGACCACTGCGCCGTTGATGACCACATGCGACACCCGGATCTCGCCCTCGACACGGGCCTTCTCCGACAGTACGACAGTGCTCGGCTTGCCTTCGAGCGCAATGATGTTGCCGCGCACATGCCCGTCCACCCTGAGGCCGCCGCTGAAGGCGACGTTGCCATGGATGTCGGTGCCGGCGCCGATGAGACAATCGATCCGGCTCTGCGGTTTGTTGCTGGTTTTCCCGAAAATCATCGTTGCCCTCCGGTCATGAAACCAGCGCGGTCTGGATCGCCCTGGGCTGCGCAGTGCCGTTCTCGAACACCCGGACTTCGAGACTGCGCAACGTGGCGTTGGCTGGCACCTTGAATGTACCCTCGATCGGCTGGAACAGCTTGAAGCTTATCGCAGTCGGCGGCGCGGCCTCGCTGCCGGCGTCGGGGACCGGCACCGACACCGGCCTGCCGTCCTGTATCAGATTCGCGACCAGACGCAACTGACCCTGGAAGTCGCGCGCTCCGCCGGCCGCCTGCACCAGGGTCAGCCGATAGCGGAATCCGTCGCCGTCGCGCTGCACCCGGAACCGACTGATAGTGATACCAGGCGCCTTGCCCGACTGCGCGAGCAGGGCCTGCAGCACGGCCACCTCGTCCTTGGCGGTGGACGCCTCATCGGCCAGGCCTTTGAGTTGCCTGGTCATGTCGACCCGGGTCGCGGATTCGATCTTCAACTGCTGCTCGCGCGCAGCCAGGTCGGCGCGCAGGCGGGCGTTGTCGTTCTCCAGCGTCTGCGTCTGTTCGCGCATCTCAGCAACGTTCTTCTCCAGGTCGCCACGTCCGACCGCGGTAAAGCCCAGGCTGAACCGATAGGCGGAAACGACCGCGCCTGCCAGGATGCCGATCGACAGCACGATGATCATCCATCGCCAGTACCAGGCCACATGGGACTGCACTGCGACCTTGCGCGCCGAGATACCGAAGTGACGACGGAACTTGCGGATCAACATCATCGCGACTGCCCGGCCATGCCCGCGGCGCGTGACAGGCTCAGGGGAGCAACGCGATCTGGGTGAGCCCGGCGGTCTCGGGCAGGCCGAACATGAGGTTCATGTTCTGCACCGCCTGACCCGCCGCACCCTTGACCAGGTTGTCGATCACCGACAGCACGGTCAACGTGTCCCCGCCCTGCGGTCGATGTACCGCGATCCGGCAGGTGTTGGCGCCACGCACCGAGCGCGTGTCCGGCATGCTGCCAGCCGGCATCACGTCCACGAACGGCTCGCCGCGATAGTGGTCCTCGAACAGCTTCTGGAAATCGGCCTCGGCGGTGATCCGCGCATACAGCGTGGCGTGAATACCCCGGATCATCGGCGTCAAATGCGGCGTGAACACCAGGCCGACCGGCCCGTTGGCCAGGCGGCGCAAGCCCTGGACGATCTCCGGGTGGTGACGATGACCGCCTACCCCATAGGCCTTCAGGCTGTCCGAAGCTTCCGAGAACAGGATGCCGACCTCGGCCTTGCGCCCGGCGCCCGACACCCCGGACTTGCAGTCGGCGATCAGGTGCGCCGGATCCACCAGCCCGGCCGCGAGCAGCGGCTTCAACCCGAGCTGAACCGACGTCGGATAGCACCCAGGCAGGCCGATGATGCGCGCACTGCGGATCGCCTCGCGATTGACTTCAGGCAGTCCGTAGACCGCTTCGGCGAGCAGGGCCGGACAGGCATGCGGCAGCTTGTACCAGCGCTCGAACTCGGCCTGATCCTGCAGGCGGAAATCGGCGGCCAGATCGATCAGCCGCACCCCGGCCTCGACCAGGATCGGCGCGGCTTCCATCGCCACCCCATGCGGTGTGGCGAAGAACACGACATCGCACTCGGTGAGCGCCGCATTGGCCGGATCGGAGAACGCCAGATCGACCCGGCCGCGCAGGCTCGGGAACATCTCCGCCACGAGCATGCCCGCTTCCTTGCGCGAAGTGATCGCGCGCAACTCGGCGTGGGGATGCGCCGCAAGCAAACGCAGCAGCTCCACCCCGGTGTAGCCGGTCCCGCCGACGATCCCGACCTGGACACGCCTTCCGGTCACTTCCCGAACCGTCTCGTCTTCACGCTGTGTCGACATCTCGTTCGCCTTGTGGATCAACCGCTTACAAGACAGAACCCGGTGCGATGAAAAAAGCCGCCTGCCGGCGGCTTGTTTCAGGCAATCGCAGCCGGCGCTATCGCTTCGAGAACTGCTTGGCCCGGCGCGCTTTGCGCAGACCCACCTTCTTGCGCTCGACTTCGCGCGCGTCGCGAGTGACCAGACCGGCCTTGCGCAACGGCGGCTTGAGCTCACTGTCGAACTCGATCAGCGCGCGGGTGATGCCGTGACGCACCGCGCCTGCCTGACCCGACTCGCCGCCGCCGTCGACATTGACCAGGATATCGAAGGTGCCGATGTTGTTGGTCAGCACCAGAGGCTGACGCACGATCATCCGGCCGGTCTCGCGCGAGAAAAACTCATCGACCGGCTTGTCGTTGACGATGAACTTGCCGGTGCCGGTGCTGAGGAATACGCGTGCCACCGCGCTCTTGCGGCGGCCGGTGCCATAGAACTGTTTGTTCGCCACGATGTTGACCCTTACTTGAGATCGATGGGTTTAGGCTGCTGCGCCGCGTGCGGGTGTGCGCCGCCCTTGTAGGCCTTCAGCTTCTTGATCATTGCGCGTCCGAGCGGGCCCTTGGGCAGCATGCCCTTCACCGCCTTCTCGAGAACGCGTGCCGGATGCTTTGCCTGCAGCTTGTCGAAGCTGGTCTCGTAGATGCCGCCCGGAAAGCCGCTGTGGCGGTAATAGGTCTTGTCGGTGGTCTTGTTGCCGGTGACCCGAAGCTTCTCGACATTGACCACCACGAAGTAGTCGCCGGTATCGACATGCGGCGTGAAGATGGTCTTGTGCTTGCCCCGCAGACGCAGCGCGAGCTGGGAGGCGAGACGGCCGAGCGTCTTGTCGGCAGCATCGACGACATACCAGTCGTGTGTCGTGGTTTCGGCGCGGGCGGAGAAGGTCTTCATGCGGTTATCCTGAGGCGGGACATCGTTGGTGCGTTGTTGTTGCGTTGTTGTTGCGTTGTTGTTGCGTTGTCGTTGCGTTCTGCAGGTCCTGCGATGCTGGTACATGCGCTGAGGGCAGTACAACATGCACCTCCGACACGCAAGACACGGACATGCGAAACATACAGACACAGACGCCTTGCCGGCAGAAAGCGCCTGGCGGCAAGCGAAGGACAGCCGGGGATGATATGAGGTACGTGCTACTGCTGTCAAATTTGGCAAACGAGGCACCGTTGGCCAGCGCCTTGAGGCCAGCGGTATTGACCCCGTTCTGTGCCGAGTCCGCCAGGCTGGCGCACCATTCGTGCCGGCAGACGGGGGCTGTCCCCGTACTCCGGGGCGTCGCGCCGAATGCTGGAGCAGGATGTCGATCGGCAAGCCGTCGATTGGCCGCCCGATGAGCGTCTTCGGTGCCGCAGCGCTGTCGGCGCTGCTGCTGCCGCCATTGGGCTTCGTGCTGGTCGCGCTGCTCGGTCTGACCCTGATCGGCCGCTTCCGGCGGCTGGGCAGCGGCCTGATACTGGCCAGTCTGGCGGCGCTGACAGTGGCATCGACCCCGTTCGTAGGTGAGCGCCTGCTACGCGCCCTGGAGCCGCCAGCCTTGACGCCAGAGGCGCTGAACGCTGGCTCCGGGCGCATTGCGCAGGCGATCGTCATCCTCGGCGGCGGCATGAACCTGGACGCTCCGGACTATCAGGGCGACACCGCCAACCCGGCCACGCTGGAACGGTTGCGCTATGGGGCGCGGTTGCACCGCCAGACCGGCCTGCCGATTCTGGTCACCGGCGGCCGGCCGATGCATTCCTGGCTGTCCGAGGCCGAAACGATGCGCCAGGCCCTCGAGACCGATTTCCGGGCTGCGCCGCGCTGGATCGAAGGCGAGTCGCTCAACACGCGCGAGAACGCCCAACGGTCGCGCGCCCTGCTCGCCCGCGACTCGATCGACAGCGTGTACCTGGTCACCACCGCCTGGCACATGGCGCGTGCCAGGCGCGCGTTCGAACGCGCGGGATTCCAGGTCATCCAGGCACCGACCGGATACACCAGCGTGACCCCGTCGCCATTGGCCTGGATCCCATCCGCCCAGGGTTTGCGCAGCACGCATATCGCCCTGCGCGAATGGCTGGGCGAGGCTTGGTATCGACTAGACTCGGGGCGCGCCGAATGAACGGGTCGGTTGCGGACGAACCTGGATACGAACAACGGATGCCTGCCCGATGAAACTCAGAGTAAAGCTGATCGAGGGCGTGACCTTTCTCGGCGAGAGCGAGTCGGGCCACGCGATCGTGATGGACGGCCCGGCTGACAGCGGAGGGCGCAACCTGGGTCCGCGTCCGATGGAGACCGTGCTGCTGGGCACCGGCGGCTGCACCGCCTATGACGTGATGCATATCCTGCGCAAGGGTCGGCACCCGGTGACCGACTGCGTGCTGGAAATCGATGCCGACCGCGCCCCCGAGGACCCGAAAGTGTTTACCCGGATTCACTTCCACTTCAAGGTGACCGGCCGCCAGCTGAAGCACGAAGCGGTCGAGCGGGCGATCCACCTGTCGGCCGAGAAGTACTGCTCAGCCTCGATCATGCTGGCGAAGACCGCCGCGATCAGTCACGACTTCGAACTGATCGAGGCCGGCTGAGGCCGACTGCCGCTTCACACGCGGCGGGTAGAGGGCCGGTGCAGGAGACAGATCCCGTTCGCCAGTGCGGTAAAGAGAAACCAGGTCGGAAACCGGGGTCTGTCCGCGGACGTCCGGAAAACGGGGTCTGTCCCCAGCGCCGCAGCCTGGCTCACAACCAGTAAGCGCCGCCGGTCATCACCTTCGAGGTGGCACGCATCACGCTCGACACCGGACCCGGCAGCTTGGCCGCACCGCGCGAGACGGCAGCACGCGCATGGCGGATCTCGTCATCGCGCATCTGCTCGAGGATCATCCGGCTGCGCATGTCATTGGCCGGCAACTGGTGCAGGTGGCGGCCCAGGTGCGCCTCGACCTGGCGTTCGGTTTCGACCACGAAACCCAGGCTGTAGCGATCGCCGGTGAGGCCGGCGATCGCGCCGAGCGCGAACGAGCCGGCATACCAGAGCGGATTGAGCAGGCTTTCCCGGGCATCCAGTTCACGCAGCCGGTCGCGTGTCCAGGCAAGATGATCGCCCTCCTCGCGCGCCGCCTCGAGCAGCATCTCGCGCTTGACCGGATCGCGCGCGGTAAGCGCCTGGCCTGAGTAGAGCGCCTGCGCACAGACCTCGCCTGCATGGTTGACCCGCATCAGCGCGCCGGAGCGGGCACGCTCTTCAGGCACCAGGTCGGTGGGGTCGTCTCCCTGGGCCGGTGAGGGCCGGGACGCATGGGCGACGCCCGCAAGGGTACGCAGTGCGCGATCGAACTCCACGATCCATCGGTCGGCAAGGGAAAGCATCGGGCAGGCTCCAGAGGACAGTCCGAAAGACGGGGCGGGACGGGATAGAAAGGGACGCGGCACCGCAGGGGCGGCGGTGCAGTGACTGGAACGTCAGACTGCAACGTCAGACTGCAACGTCAGACTGCAACGTCAGAGTAAAGCGTCAGAGCAGAACGTCAGAGCAGAACGTCAGTCGAACAGCACGCGAAGCTGGGTGCCAGGATCCGGTGCGCGCATGAACGCTTCGCCGACCAGGAATCCGAACACGCCATGCTCGCGCATCAGGACCACATGTGACCTGTCGAGAATACCGCTCTCGGTGATCACGATGCGTTCCGGACCGATCTGTTGAAGCAGGTCGAGGGTGGTCTCCAGCCGGGTGTCGAAGGTTCGCAGGTCGCGGTTATTGATGCCGATCAGCGGCGTCGACAGTTTCAGCGCCCGCGCCAGTTCGTTCGCATCATGCGCCTCGACCAGCACCGCCATGCCGAGCGACTGAGCGATCGATTCGAACTCGTGCATCTGGACATCATCGAGTGCTGCGACGATCAGCAGGATGCAGTCCGCGCCGGCGGCGCGCGCCTCATACACCTGCCAGGCATCGATGACAAAGTCCTTGCGCAGCACTGGCAGCGTGCACGCGGCACGCGCCTCGCGCATGAAAGCGAGGGACCCCTGGAAGTACTGCGCGTCGGTCAGCACCGACAGGCAAGCCGCCCCGCCACGCTCGTAACTCTGTGCAATCTCGGCCGGCCGGAAGTCGGCACGCAGTACTCCCTTGCTAGGGCTCGCTCGTTTCACCTCGGCGATCACCGCCGGCTTGCGCGCATCGACCCGGCTGCGGATGGCATCGACAAAGTCGCGGGCGGCCGGCACGGCACGCGCCTCACCGATCACGCTGTCCATGGGCTGCGCGGCACGGGCGAGAGCCACTTCCTCCACCTTGGTTCGAAGGATGCGTGCCAGGATGTCCGGAACGTCGGCGAAGGACCCGGACTTCATCGTCGTCTGGCTGCTCATGCCCTGTCTTTCATACGGTGTCGCTCATAACCTGTCGCTCATGCTTTGTCGCCCATACCCGGTCGTTCATGCCCGGTCTCTCATACCCTGTCTCTAATACCCTGTCTCTAATACCCTGTCGCTCATGCATGGTCGCTCATACCTTGTTCGACCGGGAGAAGGCGATCAGCTGATCGAGTTTCAAGCGCGCCGCCCCCGAAGCGATCGCCTCGGCCGCCCGGCGCACGCCAGCCTCGAGCGTAGGCGTCAGGCCGGACACATAGATCGCCGCCCCCGCGTTCAGCGTCACGATATCGCGCGCCGCGCCCGGCGTGCCGGCGAGCACCGCAAGCAGCATCGCCTTCGCCTGATCGATCGTCTCGACCCGGATCGCCGAAATCGGCGATACCGCCAGCCCGAACTGCCCCGGGTTGAGCCGGTACTCCCTCACCTGCCCGTCGCGCAACTCGGCGACATCGGTGTCACCGCTCACCGTGATCTCGTCCAGGCCATCGGCCCCGTGCACCACCATCACATGCCGGCTGCCAAGCGCGTGCAGCACGCGTGCCTGCAGGCCGACCAGATCGCGCTTGAACACACCCATCACCTGGTTGGGCGCACCGGCCGGATTGGTCAGCGGACCCAGGATATTGAACACGGTGCGCACCCCGAGTTCCCGGCGTACCGGGGCGGCATGCTTCATCGCCGAGTGGTGCGACGGCGCGAACATGAACCCGACCCCAACCTCGCGGATCGACCGCCCCACCGTTCCGGCATCGACGGTGAGATCGACCCCGAGTGCTTCCAGCACGTCGGCACTGCCACAGCTGGACGACACCGAGCGCCCGCCATGTTTGGCCACATGGGCGCCTGCCGCTGCCGCCACCAGCGCCGAAGTGGTCGACACATTGAACGTGTGCTGCGCATCGCCGCCGGTGCCACAGGTGTCGACCAGATGCTCGACACCGGCGACATCGACCCGGGTCGCCAGTTCGCGCATCACCGAGGCCGCGCCGGCCACCTCGTCCACGGTTTCGCCCTTCGCACGAAGCGCGATCACCAACGCAGCGATGCAGGCGGGCGACAGTTCGCCCTGCATCACCTGGCGCATCAGGTGCGTCATCTGGTCACGGTCCAGATCACGCCGCTCGATCAGGGCGTTCAGGGCATCCGCATAGTTCATGGCTCAGGCACTTACCCGCAGGAAGTTGGCGAGCAGGGAGTGACCGTGCTCGGTGAGGATCGATTCCGGATGGAACTGCACGCCATGAACCGGCAGCGTGCGATGACGCACACCCATGATCTCGCCGTCCTCACTGGTCGCGCTCACCTCCAGCACCTCGGGCAGGGTTTCGCGCTCGATGACCAGCGAGTGGTAGCGGGTGGCGAGAAACGGGCTGGGCAGCATCTCGAACACCCCGGTGCCCTCATGCTCGATCGCCGAGGTCTTGCCATGCATGACCTGCTTGGCATGGACCACCTTGCCCCCGAACGCCTGGCCGATCGCCTGATGGCCGAGACAGACCCCCAGGATCGGCACCTTGCCGGCGAAATAATGGATCGCGGCCACCGAAACACCCGCCTCGTTCGGTGTGCATGGCCCGGGCGAGATCACCAGATGCTTGGGCCGCAGCGCCTCGATCTTCTCGACCGTGATCTCGTCATTGCGGAACACCATGACCTCCTGCTCCAGCTCACCGAAGTACTGGACCAGGTTGTAGGTGAACGAGTCGTAGTTGTCGATCATCAGCAGCATATGCGCTCTATCTTGTTGATTTCTCTGCGCGTCTTGTTCGTCGCCCGCGTCTCACACCCGCGTTTCAAACCCGCTTCGATACCCGGTTTATCCGTCGCTGGCGAGGCCGGCGCGAACTCCCGGGAGGGCACTGAACTGCCAGTGCGGGCGCAAAAGGTTGGCCAGATGGATGGCCCACGGAAACGCCAACCGAAAAGCGCCGCTGAGGATGGGGGCATTGCATACATACACCCGATTATCGCCTGCTGCGGTGCGCAGGAACAGACCACCGGACTCCTGGCTCTGGCCGCGCCCACCGCATTCCAGCAGGACAGGCATCTTCATCGCCTGAACCGGCGAGACTGCCTGATATCGAGCCGGAAGTGCTCAAGGGGTCGCGCGAGCGCGTTTGCTGGAAATTGGAGGTAAGGAAATCCAGCCGCACGGGCCTTTGGCGCACACGCTCAAGGCCCCGCTGGGCATGACGTGCCAGACGAGCCGACCGCCGGGGCCGGCACCGATGCAGTCGCGCACCTCACGCGGCACGGTCGTCCGGCCCCTGGCATCCAGGATGGACGCGGACATGCCGGCTGCCTCGCGTGGGCTGCGTCGGCTCATTCGTAATACGTCCACATGCGCAGCACGCGCACCGTGCGCTGCTTCTTGAACACTTCGTACACCAGCCGATCCTGGATGTTGATGCGCCGCGAGCAGGCACCGGACAGGTCGCCCACCAGTTTTTCGAACGGCGGCGGGTTCTGAAGCGGGTCGCTGGCCAGCACGTCGAGCAGCGGTTGCGCCTTGGCCTTCAGTCCGGCAGCGGCGAGCTTCTTTGCATCCTTGACGGCCTGCTTCGCAAACACCACCGCCCACGGTTTCACCAGCCAGGCTCCTTGGCGCTCTGAGCCAGCGGCTCGGCCATGCCCTTCTTGATCGACTCGCGCATGCCCGGCACCGCCAGCAGGTAAAGCGTTTCCTGGATGGCCTGCCAGTCCTCGGCCGACACCAGCACCGCGCTGCTGCGCTTGCCGGCGATGAGGATGGGCTGGTGGGATTCGGCGGTCTGGTCGATCAGCCGGTACAGGCTGGCGCGGGCTTCGCTGGCGGTCAGGGTGGCCATTGTCTTCTCCTTATTATGAAAGCGTACGCTAAATCGTACGCTTGGTCATGCGCAAGTGACTCGAACTGCTGCAGCACTCAGGGAAGAGTTGCGGCATGGCCCACAGCTTCTGCGCCGAGCCGCGGGTCCGGTGGGGGTCGCGGCCTGGGCGGCGGCATTGGGCGCGGCATCGGCATCGGCACCGTGGTCATCGCCCTGGTGGCCGTCCTGCTCGGCGCCGACCCGTCGACCATCCTGGCGCTGCTCTCCGGCGCGCAGTACCGGCAACCCAAGCTGGTGCTGTTCAGCGGTGCCACCCGCACCGCCTGCGGCGTCGGCGAAACCGCCATGGGTCCGTTCTACTGTCCAGCCGACGAGAAGGTGTACATCGACCTGGCGTTCAACGAGGAACTCGCGACCCGCTTTGGCGCACCCGGCCAGTTCGCCCAGGCGTATGTGATCGCGCACGAAGTGGGCCACCATGTGCAGAACCTGCTCGGCATCGCGGCCAAGGTGGAAGAAGTGCGGCGCCGTTCGAACGAGCAGGATGCGAACGCACTGTCGGTGCGGATGGAACTGCAGGCGGACTGCTTTGCCGGGGTCTGGGCGCGCACCGCCGATGAAATGAAGCGCTTTCTGGAGCGTGGCGATGTTGAAGAGGCGCTGCGCGCGGCCGCGGCCATCGGTGACGACCGACTGCAGCGGCAGACCCGCGGCCAGGTGGTGCCCGATTCGTTCACCCATGGCACTTCGGAGCAGCGGGTGCGTTGGTTCAAGGCCGGGTTCGAGACGGGCAGCGTGCGCGCCTGCGATACCTTCGGCGCGCGCAGTCTTTGAAGCGATGCGTGTGAAGTGTCGGGGACAGACCCCAAGGGTCTGTCCCCAGAGCAGCCAAACTTCGGGGACAGACCCTTGGGGTCTGTCCCCAGAGGATGTCGGCTGCCTGAGCTTTTGGGGACAGACCCTGAACTTCGGGGACAGACCCTGAGGGTCTGTCCCCAGAGGATTTCGGCTGCTGGAAACTTCGGGGACAGACCCCAAGGGTCTGTCCCCAACACCGGTCTCTCGCCAGCGCCGGTCTCTCCCCAGCGCCGGTCTCTCCCCAGCGCCGGTCTCTCCCCAGCGCGGGTCTGTCCCAGCACCGATCAGCGCCCAGGCGGCTCGCTGTCCAGCCCGGCGAGCGCCATTTCAGCCGCACGCAGCACGGCGCGTGCCTTGCTCTGGGTCTCGCGCCACTCGCTGGCCGGGTCGGAGTCGGCGACGATGCCGGCACCGGCCTGCATGTACAGCCTTCCGTTCTTGAGCACCGCGGTGCGGATCGCGATGGCCAGATCCATGTCGCCATGAAAGCCCAGGTAGCCGACCGCGCCGCCATAGATGCCGCGCCGGGTCGGCTCGAGTTCGTCGATGATCTCCATTGCGCGCACCTTGGGCGCGCCCGACAGCGTACCGGCCGGGAAGCTCGCGCGCAGCACCGAGAACGCATCCAGTCCGGACCTGATCGTGCCCTCGACATTGGACACGATATGCATCACATGCGAATAGCGCTCGATCGCCATGTTCTCGGTCACCCGCACGCTGCCGGTCTGTGCGACCCGGCCGACATCATTGCGTCCGAGGTCCATCAGCATCACATGCTCGGCGCGCTCCTTCGGGTCGGCCAGCAGCTCGGTCGCCAGCGCCTCGTCCCGCTCGCGGGTCTCGCCGCGAGGACGGGTACCGGCGATCGGCCGCACGGTCACCTGCCCGGCCTCGAGACGCACCAGGATCTCCGGCGAGGCGCCGACCACATGGAAGTCGCCGAAGTTGAACATGAACATGTAGGGCGACGGATTGGTTGCCCGCAGCGCGCGATACAGCGAAAGCGGCGAGGCGGCAAACGGCTGACTGGTGCGCTGGGACAGCACCACCTGCATGATGTCGCCATCGACGATGTAGCGCTTGGCGCGCTCGACCACCTCGATGAAGGCGTCCTCGCTGAACTCGGAGACGGCGCGCACCGGCTCGAGCGGCGCCGCCGCCGGAATGGTTACCGGGGTCCGAAGCTGCGTGAGCAGTTCAGCCAGCCGCTGCTGTCCGCGTGCCCACGCGTTGTCGCGGCGCGGATCGACATGCACGATCAGGAAGATCTTGCCGCGCAGGTTGTCGAACACCGCGACCTCGTCGGACAGAAGAAGCAGAATGTCCGGCGTCGCAATCGGGTCGTCCTTGATCACCCCGGCCAGCCGCTTCTCCACATAGCGCACGGTGTCATAGCCGAAATAGCCGACCAGCCCGCCGCAGAACCGCGGCAATGCGGGCTCGGGGGCGACCTTGAGGTTGGCCAGGTAGGTCTTGACGAAGTCGAGCGGATCGTCGACTTCCTTCTGCTGGCGCAGGATCTTGCCGTTGATGTCGCGGCACAGCCTGCCTACGACCTCGATACGATCTTCGGCCGGCAGGCCGATCACCGAGTAGCGGCCGAAACGCTCGCCGCCCTGCACCGATTCGAGCAGGTAGCTGAACGGCGCGTCGGCCAGCTTGAGATAGGCCGACAGCGGCGTGTCCAGATCGGCGAAGGTTTCCAGATACAGCGGTATCCGGTTGTAACCCTCGGCCGCGAGCCGGTTGAATTCGAGTTCGTTCATGGCATCGTCACCGCGCGTTCGATCAGCGCATCCGCATCGATCAGGCTGTCGACGATAGCATCGGCATCGATACTGCGGATATCGGCACCCTCGCGGTAACCGTAGCTCACGCAGATGACCGGGCAGCCGGCCCGGCGCGCAGCAAGCGCGTCGTTGCCCGAGTCGCCGATCATCACCAGCATCGCCGGGTCGACCCCGATCAGCTTCGCCGCGTGCAGCAGCGGTGCCGGGTCGGGCTTTTTCACCGGCAGGGTGTCGCCCGCGACCCGCACCGGGAAGTACCGGGTGAGACCCATGCGCTCGAGCAGGACCTCGGCGAAGCGCCCCGACTTGTTGGTGACGCAGCCGAGCGGGAAACCGCGGGCAACCATCGCATCCAGACCCTCGAAAACGCCGGGATAGACCGCGCAGTTCCAGTCCACAGAATCCAGATAGTGTCGTTCGTAGACCTCGAGCGCATGCGACATGAGCGTCGCATCCGGCACCCCGTCAGCGCGCCCGGTGAGCACCCGCTCGACCAGCTTGCCGATCCCCTTGCCGACATAGGTTGCGACCTGCGATTGCGGCAGCGGCGGCAGGCCGAGTTCGACCATCATCCTGCGCGCAGCCTCGGACAGTCCGGGAACGCTGTCGACCAGCGTGCCGTCCAGATCGATCAGGATCGCACTGGCGCGAATCGGCCTGGTCGCTGCCGCTATCGAAGCGGTGGCGGTGGCGGTGGCGGCACCGGCGGCGGGTTCGCCCACCATCAGGCTGCGCGCGCCGTGTCTGCCTCGGCAAGCCGGGCACGCATGGCAGCGATGACCTGCGCATAGTCGTCCGCGCCGAAGATCGCCGAACCGGCGACGAAGGTATCCGCCCCTGCGGCGGCGATCTGTGCGATGTTCTCCACCTTGACCCCGCCGTCGACTTCGAGCCGTATCGCCCGGCCGCTGCGATCGATCAGTTCACGCGCTGCGCGTACCTTGGGCAGCACCGCCGGATTGAAGGACTGCCCGCCGAACCCCGGATTGACCGACATGATCAGCACCAGGTCGATCTTGTGCATCACATAGTCGAGCGCTTCCAGCGATGCCGCCGGGTTGAACACCAGCCCGGCCTGACAGCCCTGGTCGCGGATCAGATCGATCGTGCGATCGACATGGTCGGACGCCTCGGGATGGAAAGAGATCAGGCTGGCGCCGGCGCGAGCGAAATCGGGTACGATTCTGTCGACCGGTTTCACCATCAGATGCACATCGATCGGCGCCTGAGTAAGCGGCCTGATCGCCGCGCACACCATCGGGCCGATAGTGAGGTTGGGCACATAGTGGTTGTCCATCACGTCGAAATGAATCCAGTCGGCGCCGGCCGCCAACACCCGGGTGACTTCCTCGCCGAGGCGGGCGAAATCGGCAGACAGGATACTCGGGGCGATAATGAAGGACGTCTGGTGGAAGGACATCTGGTGCTCAGTTCGGTGTCAGTTCGGTGTCAGTTGGGTTCACGGGTCGGAGCATGGGTCCGTCCCGGATGGACGTCTCGCGTAGCGGCACCGTTGGTCAATGGCACCGTTAGTTTATCCGACCGTACCGTGGACCGTTCATCCGTCGGTTCACCCGACCGCTGTATCACCCGCCAGCCACACCCGCCCGGCACAGGACATCGATCGCCTTGAAGAACAAGTACGACATCACCATCGACACGCGCAGCGTGTTCATTCCAGAACAGTCGGATGAATCGGCCGACCGGTTCGTGTTCGCCTACACCATCACCATCACCAACACCGGCGGGGTGACCGCGCAACTGGTGTCGCGTCACTGGGTGATCACCGACGCGAACAACCAGGTTCAGGAAGTGCGCGGCCAGGGGGTGGTCGGCGAGCAGCCGCGCCTGGAGCCCCGGCAGAGTTTCGAGTACACCAGCGGCACGGCACTTGCCACCTCGGTGGGGACGATGCGCGGCACCTACGAGATGGTGGCCGAGGATGGCACCCGTTTCGACGCCCCGATCCCGGAGTTCACCCTCTCGGTCCCACGCGTTCTGCATTAAGCATCATCGTCGCGCCGGGCGCGGCGTTTCTTCGGCAACGTCCACCAGACGATGAACACCAGCAGGCCGAGTGCGATCGCGGCCTCCAGCAGTAACAGGGCGAAACCAGCATCCATGCGGGTCGGGACAGGCAACAGGGAAACGATCGGATACCGCTCTTCTCTCGCGCGCGCGGCGCTGGCGGCAGCGGCTGCTGCGGCCGCAGCCGCGATACTGACGCTGGCTGGCGGCTGCGCAACCGCGCCGCCACCGGCCGGCAAGCCGCTGCCGAAGACGCCGCTGACCAAGGCGCCGCAGGCGCAGCTACCGCCGACAGCCCCGATACAGGCTGCAGCGCCAGCCCAGGTGCGCCTTCAACCGGTCGACTGGACCGCGCTCCCCGGATGGTACTCGGACCGGCTGCATGAGACATGGCCAGCGCTGCTGCAGAGTTGCCGCGCACTGCAACTGCGCAAGGCGGCTGCCGCATGGCTCGACATCTGTCGCGCCGCCCGCGCGCTGGAAGCCAGCGCCGCTGGAGATTCGCAGCGCGTGCGTGCGTTCTACGAGCAATGGTTCAGCGCGCACCGTCTGCTCGGCACCGATGCCGCCGGCAATCCGATCGATGACGGGCTGATAACGGGCTACTACGAGCCGTTGCTGCGCGGCAGCCGCACCCGCGACGCCCGCTATCGCTTTCCGCTGTATGCCGTGCCCGACGACCTGATCGTGGTCGACCTGGCCGATCTGTATCCGGCACTCAAGGGGCAACGGGTGCGTGGCCGCCTGGACGGCCGGCGCCTGCGGCCCTATTTCAGTCGCGCCCAGATCGAACCCGGCATGCCCGGGCTGGCTGGCCGCGTGCTGGTCTGGGTGGACGACCGGCTGGACGCCTTCTTTCTCGAGATTCAGGGCTCGGGACGGGTGCTGCTGCCCGATGGCAGCCAGCTGCGACTGGGCTATGCCGAGCAGAACGGTCACCCGTACCGGGCGATCGGGCGGGTTCTGGTGGAGCGCGGCGATCTGACCCTCGATGAGGCTTCGATGCAGGGTATCCGCCGCTGGGCCGAGGCCAATCCGGACCGGGTGACCGAACTGCTCAACGCCAACCCGAGCCAGGTGTTCTTCCGGGAGCTTCCGGCGGCTGGCGCCACCGGCAACGCCAGTGGCGCCAGCGGACCGCCAGGCTCGCTCGGTGTGCCGCTAACCCCACTGCGCAGCATCGCAGTCGATCCACGCGCGGTGATGCTGGGCGCGCCAGTGTGGCTGACAACCCTTGACCCGCTCGATGGCACGCCGATCGAGCGACTGACCTTCGCCCAGGACACGGGTGGGGCAATCATCGGCGCGATCCGCGCTGACCTGTTCTGGGGTTTCGGCGCGGCCGCCGGTGAGGCCGCGGGGCGGATGCGCGAGCGTGGCCGAATGTGGGTGCTCTGGCCGAAAGCGGACAGCCCGGCCGGCGAACCGCGCAGCGCGCCCAGATAACGACCTGAGATACAACGACTCGAGTTACGACGACCGGCGTTACAACGACCGGCGTTACAACGACCGTCGCTACAATGACGACTGTCACAACGACCGCAGTCACCGAACGCCCACAGTAACGGCTGCCGGTCAGCCCTACTTCGGCGCGCCCTGCTCGAACACCACCACGGTCTGCAGGCGGGCGCGAACCACCCGTCCGTCCTTGATGCCTGGCGAGTAACGGGCAGCGGCGAACGCGTTGCGCGCGGCGTCCTCGAAATAGCCGGGCGGTTCGGCACGCACCACCTCGACATCGACCACCCGCCCCAAGGTGTCGATCGACACCGCCAGCGTGACCTTGCCGGATACGCCGCGCAGTTGCGCGTTCAGTGGGAACAGCGGCTCGATCGGGGTGAGCGGGCGCGGCAGCACATCGAGATCACGACCGGTGTACCAGGTCAGATCGGTGCTGCCCGGACGCTCGCTGCCGGCCTTGGGTGCCGGGTCGGGGGGCTGCGGCCCGGGCTGCGACAACTCCGACTGGGGCGCACTGACTGCTGGAGGCGGTGTGCGCTCGACGCGCTCCGGCTCCGGCAACGCGGGCGCGATCTGCGCGGGGGCTTCCGGCGCAGTCAGCACGACCTCGGGCTGCAGGTCGGGCGCTGGCTCAGCCGGCGGCGCCAGGCGGGCGGTGAGCACGGTGGGCGCCGAAGTGGACTGCGCGGGCCGGCGCCCGGAATCAAAACCCCACTCGAGCGCCAGCAGCGCATGCACCAGCACTGACGCGACAACGAATCCGGTCAGGCGTCGATCGGCAGAGCGCAACTCGAACCCGCCGCGACGGTCTGGCGGGCGGCCGGATCCACCGCCATGTTCCGCAGACCCGAACCCGGGGTTCAGGGCAGCAAGCGCGACCACAGTTCAGGCAGGCACATCGGCGGCACCTTTACTTCTTCGCCTTGGCCACGGCATTGAGCGCCTCGTCCAGCTTCTCGGTCGGCAACGCGCCGCGAATCCGCTGGCCATCGGCCAGAAAGATGGTCGGGGTCGATCTGACATTGAGCTTCTGCCCGAGCGCTATCACCTCGTCGATCGGCGCCTTGCAGTTGGCGGCTGCCGGCGCGATCTTGCCGGTGGTCATCACCTCGTCCCAGGCCCTGGACCGGTCCTTGGCGCACCATACCGCGCGCGACTTCTCGACCGAATCGGGCGGAGAGATGATCGGATACAGGAAGGTATAGATGGTCACGTCGTTCAGTTTGGCGAGCTGGCCATGGAATTGCTTGCAGAAGCCGCAGTTCGGATCTTCGAAGGTCGCGAACACCCGGCGTCCGTTGCCGCGCACAGTCTTCACCGCCTGGTTCAACGGCAGGTCCTTGAATGCGATCGGGCCCTGCATCTTGGCCTCCAGCGCCTCGCGGCGCGCCTGGGTGATGTTGCTCCAGGTCTTGGTGTCGATCACGCTGCCGTCGAGGACGAAAGTGAACTTGTCGTCGGTGTAGAACACGTTACCGTCGACCACCATTTCCATCAGCCCCGGAAACTGGGTCCTGGTGACGCTATCGATCTTCGCGTTCGGAAACTTCTCGGCGACCGCCTTTCGAATGGCGGCCTCCTGGGCCTGGGCCAGGGCCGGCGAGGCCGCGACAAACAGGGCGAGGGCGGCAAAGCTGGCTGCGAGCCATTGGCCGGGGCGAGCGAGGGTCATTTTCGGGAGGTCCATCGAAGGGTGGAGCATCGGATCCGGGCGTATCGGTAAATGCACTGACCGGAGTTCAGGCACCCGCGTGACGTGTGACGTGTGACGTGTGACGTGTGACGTGTGACGTGTGACGATGGCAGCAGGGACGCGGAGGGGTCGATCAATGTCGATCAAAACGGGCCGGATGGTCGCATGCGGGCGCGGGCCATTCCCCGCCCGGCCGACACGCGGCGCAGCGGCCCGGGCGAACGGCACACCGTCTGGGTGATCAAGCCCGTGTTCACACTATAGCGGCTGCAATCAGCTGGCGCTTGAGCATTGCCGACCGATCGACCCAACCCAACCCGAGGTTGCGCAAGCGGGCCACCCCGGCCCGGTCCGAGGCGAACAGGCGAAACAGGCCGTCGGTGGCCATGCGCAGCGTGGCGATCGGCTCGGCACGTGCGCGCTGGTAGCGCCGAAGCAGCCCGAGATCGCCGACATCGGTCTGCGGCCCGCGTCCGGCCAGTACCCGGGCGAGTTCCCGGCAATCGCCCAGGCCGAGGTTCATGCCCTGGCCGGCCAACGGATGCACGACATGTGCCGCGTCCCCGATCAGCGCGATGCGCGGCACCACCAGCTTGTCGACCTGTTGCAGGCGCAGCGCAAAACCCTGGGCTGCGGTCACCGGATCGAGCGCGCCGGTCACACCGGCAGTGACCCGCTGCACTTCGGCGGCGAGCATCGCCCCCGGCAACTCCAGCAGGAAACTGGCATGCGCATCGGCACATGACCACACCAGCGAGCAGTGATCGCCAGGCAGCGGCAGCAGGGCCAGTACCGAGTCGCCGAAGAACCACTGGCGGGCCGCCCCGTGGTGCGCGAGTTCACTGCGAAAGTTGGCGACGACCGCGGTGTGCTGATAGCCACGGGTCTTCGCCTCGATGCCAGCGAGCTGCCGGATCGAGGAGTCGGCGCCATCGGCCGCGACCACCAGGGGCGCACGCAGGCTCGCCCCACTCTCCAGCGCGATCGATACTGCGCGCTCGCCGACCCGCAACTCGGCGACCCGGCCGCTGACCCGCATTACCCGATCGCCGGCCGCAGCCAGCGCCCGCTCGATACCCCGGGCGAGATTCGACGACTCGCAGATCACCGCCAGGCGCGCCTGGCGGGCAATCCGGGTATCGAACGAGAGGCTCGCTTCGCCGTCATCACCGTTGATCTGCATCGACACGACATCGCAGGTCCGCTCCGGTGCAACACCGTCCCAGGCACCGATGGCGGAGAGCCAGTCGATGTTGCCCGGGCTGACCGCGTAGATTCGACTGTCCCAGGGCGCGTCAGGGCTGCCATCTTGGCCGACAGCGGGGCCGGCAGCAGGCCCGGCAGCAGGGCCGAGCGCAGGGCCGGCAGCGGCGCTGTCCGCCGCCCCGGGCGGGGCGATCCAGCCGACCTGCAGGCCGGCCTGCGCCAGGGCTAGCGTCGCGGCAGCACCGATCAGGCCGGCACCGACCACCAGTACCTCGGCCCGCAGCGCCGCGCCGCTCGGGCCACGAACGGCGCTGACCGGGCTGTATGGAGTGCGTATCGGGCTCGACATGTCAGGCTTCCATTCGTACTTTTGTTCGTGCTTTTGAGCGTTTATTGCAGTGTTGCATCGACGCGCTCGTTGACTCGTGACCCGGTCGAACCTAAAATTCGCGGCCCCGTGGCGAATTAGCTCAGCGGTTAGAGCAGCGGAATCATAATCCGTTGGTCCGGGGTTCAAATCCCTGATTCGCCACCAAGTATTCCGGAGACCGGGTCTATTTTCCAGGTCGCTCAGTCCGTCTGCATCGCATTGCGTCAAAAAGCGCCGCCCCGGCCGGGCTGGCTTGCCGGGGGCCGGCTGTGCGCCGGCTCACCTCTGGGTGTCCTGGCTCTGCTGCTGATTCTTGCCGGGACCGTACCGGCCGCTGAAGCCTGGGCCCAGTTCCAGCGCGCTCTGCCCGCCAATGGCGTGATCGGCACCCTGCGCGCCGACCCGAGCCTTCCGCTGCCGCTGCTCAGCATCGACCGCAAGCCGTTCCGGCTCGCCCCGGGCGGCATCATCGTCGACCAGAACAACCGGACGCTGCTGCACGGCCAGATCCCCCAGCAGGCGACCGCGCTGGTCGTGTTCGACAGCAACGGCGATGTGCTGCGCCTGTTCCTGCTGACCGCGGACGAGTTGCAGCGGGTTCGCGCGCGTTGAACCTGCAGCCGACCCCGCCTGACCCGTCGCCATCCGAAGTGGCTTCGCGGCCCCAGCTGCCGCGCAGACTCTACATCCGGACCTTCGGCTGCCAGATGAACGAGTACGACTCGACAAAGATGGTCGACGTCCTGCATGCACGTTACGGCGTGGTGCAGACCGACGATCCGGCCGATGCCGACCTCATCGTGTTCAACACCTGTTCGGTGCGCGAGAAAGCACAGGAGAAGGTGTTCACCGACCTGGGTCGTGCGCGCGAACTGAAGCTAGCCCGGCCGGACCTGCTGATCGGTGTGGGCGGCTGTGTCGCCAGCCAGGAGGGCGAGGGGATACTGGACCGTGCGCCCTATGTCGATCTGGTGTTCGGGCCGCAGACGTTGCACCGTCTGCCGGCGATGATAGAACGCCGACTCGCCAGCGGTCTGGCGCAGGTGGATATCTCGTTCCCCGAAATCGAGAAGTTCGACCACCTGCCGCCTGCGCGGGTCGAGGGTGCCAGCGCCTATGTGTCGGTAATGGAAGGCTGCAGCAAGTACTGCAGCTTTTGCATCGTGCCCTACACCCGCGGTGAAGAGGTGTCGCGTCCCGCCGAGGACGTACTGGCCGAAGTCGCCGAACTGGCGCTGCGCGGGGTGCGCGAGGTCACCCTGCTCGGCCAGAACGTCAATGCCTGGCGCGAGCCGGCGTCGACCCCGGGTGACACGGACGCCGACTTCGCCCGGCTGCTCGATTACATGTGCGAGATACCCGGCATCGAGCGCCTGCGCTACACAACCTCGCATCCGCGCGAATTCACCGACCGGCTGATCGAGGCGCACGCGAGGCTGCCCAAGCTCGCCCGTCATGTCCACCTGCCGGTTCAGTCGGGTTCGGACCGGGTGCTGGCCGGGATGAAGCGCGGCTACACCGCCCTCGAGTACAAGTCGATCGTGCGCCGTCTGCGCGAAGCCTGCCCGGACATCTCGGTCACTTCCGACTTCATCGTCGGCTTCCCGGGTGAAACCGACGCCGATTTCGCGGCCACGGTGAAGCTCGCCGAACAGCTCCAGCTCGATGGCAGCTTCTGCTTCATCTACAGCCCGCGGCCGGGCACACCGGCGGCCAATCTGGCCGACGATGTGACAGCAGACACCAAGAACGCACGGGTTCGCGCGCTGCAGGCGGTGGTCGATGCACAGGCAGCGACCATCAGCCAGTCCATGGTCGGCAGTCGCCAGCAGGTGCTGGTGAGCGGCCCGTCCCGCCGTGACCCGACTGAACTGGCCGCACGCACCTCGAACAACCGGGTGGTGAATTTCGCTGGCGGGCCACGGCTGATCGGGCACATGATCGAACTCGAGATCACCGAGGCGCGCGCGCACACGCTGCGCGGCGAGTACGGGATGGAACCCGCGCGCCAGTCGATGATCGGGGCAACAGGCGAGGCGCTGTCTTCCCGATGAACACTGCCCGAAGAACGCTGTCCGATGAACGCCGCGCGATGTACGGCACCTGTTGAACGCCGCCCGATGAACTCCACACGATGAAATCGACACCATGAGCAACCGATGAGCAGCCGCGCTCCGGCCCGCACCAAGCCGATTCAGTTGTCGTTCATGCCGATCGACAACGCGAGGCTGGCCAACCTGTGCGGCGCACTGGACGAGAACCTGCGTGCGATCGAACGCATGCTCACGGTGAAGATCGCGCGCCGCGGGGCGAATTTCTCGGTGAGTGGCGAGCTGGCCCGGTCGCGCATCGCGGTGCTCGCACTGGAGCGTTTCTATCTGCGTGCCGATCGCGAGATCTCGCTGGAAGACGTCCAGCTCGGGCTGGTCGAAGCCGAGCATCATCCCGACCAGGGCCGCGACGGCAAGGACGGCACGGTAGCTGTTCCCAACGCTCCGGCCCTGATCACCCGGCGGCATGATCTGCACGCGCGCACCCCGGCGCAACAGCAGTACATGAAGCAGATCGGCGAGTTCGACATCACCTTCGGCATCGGGCCGGCCGGCACCGGCAAGACTTACCTCGCGGTCGCGTGCGCGGTCGATGCGATCGAGCGAGATCAGGTCAAGCGGATCGTGCTGGTGCGCCCGGCGGTCGAGGCCGGCGAGCGTCTTGGCTTCCTGCCGGGCGACCTCGCGCAGAAGGTCGACCCCTACCTGCGTCCGCTCTACGACGCGCTGTACGACCTGATGGGTTTCGACAAGGTGGGTCGACTGTTCGAGCGCAGCGCGATCGAGGTCGCGCCCCTGGCCTACATGCGGGGACGCACGCTCAACCAGTCGTTCATCATCCTCGAC